>JAHFOY010000005.1 GCA_023261485.1 Planctomycetota bacterium | reverse complement strand
GCACACCCACTGCGGCAAGGACGGATTTTACTGTTTTTACCGCCTGTTCTGCGCTTTTATTCCCTTTGTCAGGATGAATGCCGTCCAGTTTGAGGCATATCATATCCGCCCCGTACTGCTCAACACATTTCTTAGCCCACTGTGCAGGGTCATTAATCACATCAGCAAAAGGCTTGCTCAGGGTCTCAGTCCAGTCCTCTGGCGGCACGTCATAAACGTCCATCGCAACCACCGGCTTATGACCCGGATTGCCCTCAAAATCCATAAAAGGGACGCTTTTTGAACCGCCGATGGTAATCGTCTTTGTTCGAGTACCACCTTTGTCACTTGTGGCGCCGAGGGTGATTTCATTCACACCACTCGACCACTTGTCGGCTACATTTGGTATTTCCATGAATTATCTCCTACCTATCCAATCTATTTTGCTACTATTAAACCACAGAGTATACAGAAAAAAATTCCAATTCTCTGCACAAACATTAAGTCATCTTAAATATGACCGGCCATACTTTTTGTAAGCATACTTGCCGGCAAATGTTTTTGCAAAAACACGCCTAGTTTTCGATACAATTCGTTCTGACGGGAAATTTCAAATATAGAAGCTCCACATGCTGCTGTATCATATATTTCCTGATCGAACGGAAATATGGCAGATATTTCCACTCCCAGACTATCTAACTTTTGTTGAAGATTTGCGTGGATACCGTCTTTGGGAACACGGTTTAAAATACACAACTTTTGCTTAATCGTAATCGGAAGCGAATCGGCTAATTTAAGAATCCGCTGCATTGTCAGTGCGCCTACAATCGTTGGTTCGCTTACGATCATTAATAAATCCACGTTATTCGTTGTCCTGCGGGACAGGTGTTCCATCCCCGCCTCATTGTCCGTCACAATGAAAGGATAGGTCGTCCCTACCTTATCCAGATATTTACGGAGGAGGTTATTCACGTAGCAATAGCATTTAGGGCCTTCAGGCCTGCCCATCGTGAGAAGATCATATTTGTCCTTCTCAATAATAGACTCTTCTATAGAATACTCAATGTATCTGTCCTTGGACATGCCGGAAAAATCCACCTTCTTTTCGACAATGTCCTCCCGTATATCGGCAATGGTACTCTGCACGTGCAATCCGAGCAATGCGCCCAAAGAAGCATTGGGGTCGGCATCCACAGCGGATACCGGTTTGCCAAGCTCTTCGGTAATATATCGGATAATGAGCGCCGAAAGGGTTGATTTTCCAGTTCCACCCTTTCCGGCTACTGCAATATTAAAGGCCATATATTTCCCCTTATCGCAGAGAACGCAAAAGCCGCAGAGATTTTAAAAACCGTTCCTTTTTCATTTTTGGTTTTTCTCTGTGCTCTCTCAGCGCACTCTGTGGTAAATTATTTTTTTATTTCTGAACTAACAACTCATCTGCAACTGATGGAAATTTTTCAATATTAGTATGGGGTAAAAAGTTCGCCGAAACGTATTCTTCCATATACTTATTGTTACACATCAGATCGAAGTATGTCATCTTGGATGCAATGGTCCTGGCAACTTCATAGGCATCCTTGGAGAAGAGGGACATCTTCGCGCCAATTACGGAGGTGTTCCCTACAAATTGAACTTTTGAGACAGAGATATCAGGAAGCATTCCAATCGTTATAGCGCTTCGTATATCCAGATAATTACCAAAACCACCTGCGAGGTATACCTGCTCGATATCCGCTACGTTCATATTCATGGATTCGAGCAGTGTGGAAATTGCCGAATAAATAGCTGCCTTTGAACGTATAAGGTTTTGAATATCCGCCTGAGTAATTACAATGTCCTTTTTCACAGCCGTTTCATCCCTGTGGACAAGAATAAACTCATATCCATCGTCCGTCTTTCTCAAACGGTCAGTATCTATTCCTTTCTGAAAATTTCCAGTCCTGTCAATAACTCCGCTCCTGACCAGATTTGCAAGGCAATCCAGCAACCCGGAACCGCATATTCCGCTCGGAGGAGCATCGCCAATTGTTTTACAAATAACATCATAATTCTTTACAATATTAACCTTCTCTATAGCGCCCTTTGCCGCGCGCATACCGCAGGAAATGCCGCTGCCTTCGAAAGAAGGACCCGCAGAGGCGGAACAGCAAACCATCCAGTCCTTATTTCCCAGTACAATCTCCCCATTCGTACCAATATCAATAAGAAGCGACAACGCCTCTGCTTTGTCCAGGCGGACGGCCAAAACACCGGAAGAAATATCTCCGCCCACATACGCCCCAACGCACGGCAGTGTGTAAAGCAAACCATACTTATTAATTTTTATACCAACCACATCGGCTCTGAGAGGCGGTACAAAGCTTGCGGTTGGAAGATACGGCTCTTTTCGTATATTTATCGGGTCTAAACCCAGCAGGAAGTGCGTCATCACCGTATTACCCGCACAAACAACCGAGTTAATATCGTGGATACTTAATTTATTTCTTTTGACAAGGGTGGATATCAGATAATTAACATCTTCTGTTAACACCTCCTGCATAATTTCCATTGCATCATGCTGCTCGGCATAGATAATCCTTTGAATATAGTCATCGCCGTACTTAATCTGTGAATTATAGGTGGCTTCAATATCAATAGTCTCTGCGGTAGACAGGTTAAGGAGATGGGCTACAACGGTGGTAGTGCCCACATCCACCGCAACACCATAATTATTCGAACTAACATCCCCCGGTTGTACTTCCAGGATTTCCACCGTAGAACCACGATAACCAATGGTCGCAGTAACCTTCCACTTGCTGTCTCTCAGAATAGCGGGTAAATGTTTTAAAGCGGTAAAATTTGTCGTTAATTTTTCCAACGGAATGCCGGTCTTAACCATTATGCTCTGGCAGAGTCTTTCATAATCTGCCATACTGTCATCCATGTTTGGAGGCGACAACTCCAGATATATCCTGGAGACCAGCGGATCCTGTTCAAACTGCTCTGCGCCTAAACTTACCGCTGCCTGTGAACCCGGGAATTGTGGAAAATCACCGACAAGGATTTGGCTTTTATCAAGTTTGGATTCCTCAGGGATCAAAACCTCCAAATCGCCCATTACCTTTGACCTGCATGCAAGGACGTATCTTTGTCTGGCCTCGGCTTCTGTAATATGGGTAGTGGGCAGGCTTTCTACCTTACCGTTGCTGAGAATTACTTTACATTTACCGCAGGTGCCATCGCCGCCACACAGGGCATTGATAAATAAATCTCCCATCCTTGATGCATTCAGGATGGTTTTACCTTTTTCGATTTCTACAGTAACGTCGCCTGGAAGAAAGTGGACTTTATAATGTGAATTTTCCATTATTATCTATAAGATTTGATTACCTTCGATCACTAAAAACTGACAACTGAAAACTTATTATTAAGCTCGCCATACGGTCTTCAAATAAGAAGGAAGCCCGGATGCTTCTCTTGGCCCCACCAGTATCTCCCAGCCAAGTGTCTCTTGCAACTTACCAGACATTACAGCCACAAGCCCCGGAATGATCAGTTTTCTGTGCTTCACTTTCGTTTCTACCTGGGCATCTGCCATTGCCTTGGCAACAACCTTGTCGTTTAGTTTATCGCCAGAATAAGCCGTCAACACTGACGTCCCGCCAGTATCAACAGACAATATATATGCAGGAATTCTGCTCCCCTCAACCTCACCTTCAACGGTATAATAGGTAAGCGAAAAGTTTGTTGTAAATAAGACGGGTGAATCTTCTTTGGCGTCACCCACGGCATACAATTTAGGTTCAACCTGGATTGGTTTTTGAGGATCGGTAAATATATTTGCCCTGGTGGTAAGCAACGGCATAATCCCCCAGGGTTCACAGGTATTAACTGCAACAATACCCGCATATTTAACCAGATACGTAGATGCCAGAGAAATTTCCTGGAATGGGTCATCATCGCAAACAAAGGTAATCATGGGAAACCCAAGTGTTCTAAAGTTTTTCTTTAACGCAGCGCGTCTTATCTTTGTCAGTTTCTGCAGTACCTCTTTAGGATTGTTACCGCTTACATCCAGCATAATTTCTTCAACGCCTGCCTTCTTTGCACATTCAGCCAGGTCGGCAAGTTCCTCAAGCGTTGGAGCAGTTACCGTCATCGGGCAGTTCTTTTCCTTTGCCAAAGCAGCCATAGACCCACAGTTCTGCGAATTTGCACCGTGAATTAAAGGCCTCTTTTCAGCACAGTTTGCCAGGGCAGCCTTCATGTTTTCAACAGATGAACTGCTCAGAATAATACTCAGATGAGAACCACTGCTGACCTTCTTTGCCACTTCGGCAAATGTATTCGCATTATTACTTTTATTGATAACTGCTACCAAATCAATCTCGATTTCCGTACCAACCCTGGAGAGCTTCAGATTGTTAATCTTTTTCAAACGATCGTTAAAGGCGGTGTCGCTTAAATCATCGCTGATGGTAACTGCAACACCTGTCGGATGATAAAATTTCTCTTCGTGCCTGAATAATACGTTCTCTTCGCCGACCTCCACTTTTTTAGCTCCTGTACCTACCGTTACCAGTTTGATGGGAGGCGCAGAGGCGGCTCCCAACACTTTCTTTGCCTCTTCGCTCACATCGGGACAATCGGACAGGTTTGCCTTTTTCTGGGCTAATTGCATGGCAAACGCCAGGCATGTGGGCCGCCCGCACTTTTTACAATTTGTCTTGGGGAGTAGTTTATAAATATCTAGTCCAGTTAGTGCCATTCGTTACGATCCTTTCGCATAAATAAATTTGCACAGCATCAAATGAAAAGCCACCCATTCTTTTTCCTTTGCAAAAAGGGGGAAAAGGGGTGGCCATAAAACGCAAAACATTCCAGTTGATATTGGGCAATTACCATAAAACTATACTTTTAAATCATCACTGGTCTGTATAATTTTACTGACCAATCCATACTTAAGCGCTTCTTCGGCAGACATCCAGAAATTTCTCTTGGTATCCGATTCTACTTTTTCCATAGTCTGTCCCGTTTCCACTGAAATCAACCGATTAATCTTCTCCCGGCATTTGAGTATCTCGCTGGCTTCGATTTGAATATCAGCGGCAGTTCCATGTATGCCGGTTGAAGGTTGATGAATAAGAACGCGGGCATTAGGAAGGCTAAACCGATTTCCCTTTTTTGCGCCAAGGAGAATGATCACGGCAGCGCTGGCAGCAACTCCCGCACATATAGTCTTTATCTTCGGCTTGACAAATCGGATCATATCAAAGATTGCAAAACCAGCGTCGGCGTCCCCTCCCGGAGAATTGATGTACATTTTGATGTCATCGTTATTTTCTGCTTCGAGGAGCAAAAGTTGTGTCATGATCTGTTGCGCCATTTTCTTAGTCACTTCATCTGTTACCATAACGGTACGCGTTTTTAATAATTTTGCAATCAAATCACCGCCTTGTTGCTTTTCCTTCTCTTCCCCGGCACCTTCATTCTGTTTCTCTACAAACGGCATATCAAAGATCATGAATAGACTCCAGAATAAAAAATATACATTTGATTTTTTAAAATTTTAAATATGTTCTACTAAGACAATTGAAACTTGCCTGCCACAATACCCGGAACCGTAATATCTTCATCCAAAGATTCCCACCTCAAGGCATAGCCATTTAACCGTAATTTAACTTCTTTTAGCTGTTCACCAGTGGCATTCTTAAGAATTTTAAAACGATCTGCCGGAAAGCCGATTATTCGCCCATCTGTAAGTTCTATAAATATTATTCTACCATCTACCCATACTCTGGTAGCTGTCGGTTCTATCTCGACATCTTTACTTACCACTATGGAACTCACAATATCTCTCTTTTAAAAATTCCTGATATTCAAAAACGAACTTCTCTATATTTATTGCCTTTTTCGCTGGCACACCAACAATACGTATCACTCACCGCTACACCATCAAACCTTAGAACATTGGCGCCAAGGTTAATGCGGGATGATTGACCTTCTGCATATATGTCAAAACCTCTTCTTCGGTCTGCGCAACAGTTTCATCGGCTATCTTATTGAGAAAATCTTCCAGACCCAGGCTTTCTGCGGTTTTGGCGAGCATTTCTCCCAATTCTTCTTTAAGCGCCTTAGGCATCCACACAACACGGGCAAGACCGCCATCCGCTGAAATAAATTTTCTGCTGCTCAGATAGAACTTGCTGTGACCCATAAACCCGGGGGTTTGCAACCCGCCGCCAACCGTTCCTGCAAGGGTTGAAAATTTCATACCGCACGGGGTCATTTCGGTAAAGTCGCGGTCTACCACCATGATACCGTTAGTCATCGGCAACATGGCTGAAATACACTCAAAACACCCGCAACTTGTCATGGGGTCTGTCATAATGCTATACAAACTCACCTTCTCAAGCGACCTGTTCGAGCCATTAAATATAAACGAATTTGTGCCTTCCCACTGCCCCAGATTATCATTAACAACTTTTCCTCTTTCAATCGGTTGGTTTGGTCCCGTAGGATTGATCTCGTAACCTGCCTTTCCGTCAAGCCAGCTTACGGAACCGCACAAACCTGACCGTTCAGGAGTAACAACACAGATATGAGTGGGCGCAAAACTCTGACAGAGCGTACAACTATAAAACAGATTTACCGAGTCGTCAGTCATGCCCTTTAATCGTGCATCGCGGTCCACATATGCGGCACGCACGTCTTTCAAGAGTTTTTCTACATCTTCCTTTTTCGTATACAGGGTCACTTGAACCTTGTCTAAAATAGCGCCAAATTCTCCATGGAACTTGGCATGAATAATACTCCCTATGTGCTTGATTCTGAAACCTGCTTTAAAGGCTTCTTTACTGATACGATGGCGAATCATGTCCCTCTGTCCCATATGAAATAATCCCTGGGCTTCACCTAAAAACCGATGCATCTGCCGTTCAAAAATAGGCTCAAAATCAGGCTGCATCTTTCGGCCATATACCTCAACCATAATACCCAGGGAAATACCGGGACCAGGCTTAATTTCGTCCAAATCAGGACCTATAACCTTTATTTTACCATCCTCAACCTCAGTGCCTTCTTTTGTACAGACGTACTCAAAGGCCGGCACGCCAGGGCCACCGATTTCAATTTGCATGTCCTCTTTTCGGATACGTTCACCCTCAAAGGCGGGACCATACGGAACTGGAATATCCAGCTTGTGAATTGATATTTTCAGACCGCGCACCTCGACACACTTATCAACGATCTTGTCAACCGGCACCCTTGAAACCACATGCTCATAAGTGCAAACACCTGTAGGTAATATTTCAGGAATATCAATATTGGTAATCGTTGGAAAGCCATAGTTGATCGCACCGGCGGCATTCGCATATTGTTCATCGGTAACTTCCGTACCTAATGCCAAAACAAAGGCAAATATACGGTTTTTATTGTACAGAAGATTCCTTCGTGCTTCACCTGCTGGTACGTTTCCAAAGGAAAGGGCTGCCCTATTGGCAAAACCCAGCGAATATACAGCCGCAGAAGTCTCTTTACCAAAGGGAACCAGTCGGGTATCCCAACCCATCTGTATCCCTTTTTCAGCTAACTGCTCGGCAAACGATACACCCAGGTTGTCGGATTGAATAAACACATAAAGGTTCTTTTGCTGTAGTTCCCTGGCAATCTTGACGGCAGTATCTGCGTCAGGCGCACACCCTACAATGGCAGCAAATCCAGGCGCTGTACCATCCACAAATTCAATACCGCGTTCGCGCATGATCACGTCATCCGCAGCGCCTAACCATATTCCATCTACGGGATGAGGTCCGATAAGATATTTACAGGCTTCGTAAATCTCTTCTGCAAAAAGTGTTGCCATACCGGCATCTAGTGTATGCCCAAGGTATGGAACCCAGTGTTTCTCGGCAGGCAAAGGAGGCAGCATGCTTCTTGCAAGACCTAACACATGTACACAATCCTCTAAGGTTTTTACCGGTATGCCCGTCATTGAATAAATAATAGGCAAATAATAGGCTGTATTGGGGAATTCTACCTTGCAATCACGACCCTTCTGCGCAATTGCTTCAGAGAGTTTTTTATCAGCTTTATCTACAATTTGATATGCACCGCGAATGGCGGCGGAACAGATAATCTTCGACATAAAAAAGTACCCCTTAAATCTTTTTGTTAATGATGTCCCGGAACAGGTTTACACTCCCTCTCCAGCGCCCTTCTTTCAGCCATGTCGTAAAGCTTTCTCTCCTTTGTGACGTTTATGCCAAGCGCGTCCCTTTTCTTTTCTATGTGATCCATCAACATCCTGCCCACCTTCTTGAGATCGCGTTCGAAATCCCACCTGGCACCGACTAAATCTTCCATCTCTTTGGTCAGCAACCTTTGCATATCAGGCGCACCCGCCACAGGCGAATTCATACCGAATACGATATAAATACCGGAAGCCACGAAGTATTGTCCAATAGCAATTGCCTTTTCACTCATCCATTCCAGACACGCCCCGGCAACAGGCAAATCGCTAATATCATTTCCCAAACCGCCTTCTTTTGCCATTTCAGAAACGGCAATGAGAATACGGCTGTTATCTACACAGGCGCCGGAATGCAAAACTGGCGGTATGCCAACCGCTTCACAAACCTCCCGGAGCCCTTTACCACATTCGTCTTTTAGTTCCGGAATCATCAACCCGCCAGAAGCACACTGTCCCGCAGCACAACCTGTCGCTACAACCAATATGTTATTAGCGATGAGTTCCTTTACCAGATTTACATAGTTCTGATCACACGCACCCGCCCTGGGACTTGTACAACCGGCAATTCCGACAACACCCCGGATTCTTCCATTTATTATATTGTCGTTTAAAGGCCGGTAGCTCGCACGATACCTGCCACCCAGCATATATTTAATCGTTTCATGGCTAAAACCAGCGATAAGATTAGGCTCCGCGCTGCTGGGTATAAATACCTTTTTATTATCGCGGTTTTTGTAATTTTCGATAGCCATCATAATAATCTTCTTTGCCGCTTCAAGGGCATGTTCATCTTCGAACTCCACGTGCTCTGCACCAGTAATCTTTGCCTTTGACAAGGTCGTAACGAGTTTCGTGTGGAAGTGCTTTGACGTTTCGGAGAGCGCCTGCATTACACACTGGATATCAACGACCATGAGTTCAACCGCACCAGTTGCTATAGCGCCTTCCTGCATGGTCATATGTCCAGCCATCGGAATCCCATGCCTGACAAGCAGTTCATTTGCCGTGCAGCAAAGACCGGCAATTACAACACCCTTTGATCCTACTGCGCTGGCAGCTTTTGCAACGTCTGGATCGCTGGATGCAAGGACGATAGCTTCGGCAAGCTGAGGTTCATGTCCATGCACAACAATATTTACATGATCCTTTTTCAAGACACCCAAATTTGATCTTCCCTGTACAGGCTTTGGAGTACCAAACATAATGTCCTGCAATTCGGTTGCTATCATGCAACCACCCCAGCCGTCTGCCAGTGACACACGCATGGACTGTTTCGTGAGATTTCGATAGTCCTGATCGCCGCCCATTCCGGTTCGGTGCATACTCTCGGTAACCTCGCGATCAATGGCTCTGGGAGCAATACCTAATTTTTCCCATATCTTTTGACGCGCCTCCGGCGCCCTCTTAAGGAACAACAACGTCCCGTAAGGTTTACCAAATTCCATCAGCGCCATCTCGCCGACTTCTTCTGCGATCTCATTTACCTTGCGATCCTTCGTCTTTACCCCGAAACACTCAGCAACCATCATAAGCTTTTCTACATCCTTTATCCTGTAACCCGGAGCTTCGCCCCTTGCAGTAGCAACCAAAAGATGAGCCGCAGCACGTGCGTGGTCTGAGTGGCACGCAGTACCTGCACCGCTCATCCGCAAATAATGGCGGGCCGCAAAAGTATTAGCATCCGCGCCACAAACACCTTTTTTCGGTCCTTTCCCGAATGGATCGATATTACAAGGACCATAATTACAATGACGGCAGCACAACGCAAGGCTGCCATATCCGCACTGTGGAAGCTGCGCCTCGTATCTATCATACATAGTTTCTACTTTAATTTCTTTCATATGATCAAGCATCACCTGATCTACTGTTTTTTGTTTTTCTTCCATAAATATTCTCCTGAACTTTTTCTGATACCAGTCGGCTGATGGATTTAACCATACAGTTACACTGAGTATCCACCCATCCTGACAAGGGTAGTTGGAACGGTTTATTATAATTATTAATAGATTGAAATCAAGGGAAATTACAAAAGGGAAAATACAAACCTCTACCTGCCTTTTGTGCAATCTTCGAGTCTGTTTTTTATTTGTCTCACTTCCGACAACAACTGGCTATTTTCAGCAAAGACAGCCCGTCCTACAATGTCTGACTCGAGGATTTTATCGTTATACGAAATAAACCCTAAAACCGGAATGCCACTCAACCCTTTTTCTATCAGCATCCTGTGCCCATCAGAATCTACTTTGTTACCCACGGCATAAATCGCCTTGAGCCCTATATCGTCGGCCAGTTTTTTAACCTGAAAGGCCGTTTGGATACTTTTGGAACCAGGCTCCACTAGCACAATCAGTGCATTCACCGACCTTACTGTGGCACGACCAAGATGCTCTACCCCAGCCTCCATGTCCACAATAACAACCTCGTCCCTTTGCACGATAAGGTGACTCAACAGCGCCCTTAAAAAAGCGCTTTCAGGACACGCGCATCCACCGCCGCCACGTTTTATCGCACCCAATACCATAAGCTTCATTCCTTCGTGTTCCAGTGAAAGTTTTTCAGGCAAATCAGAAACTGTGGGATTAAGTGAAAAAAATTTCCCAAATTCATCTGAAGCTCCCGTACGTTCCTTTATTAAATCCTTCATCTGACTGATCGGCACTATTTCCGATACATTTTTAATACCCATAGTTACTGCCAGATTGGATACGGGGTCAGCGTCTATCGCAATAACCTTTTTCCCGTTCTCCGTAAAAACCTTTGCAAGCGTAGCAACAAAGGTCGTTTTTCCGACACCGCCCTTACCAGAAACCGCAATTTTCATAAATTTTACCTTTTGAATTCAAAAATAATTGTGTAATCATTACTATTTACCAATAAATATTACATCAAAGTTTAGCAAAGTTCCAGAAGATAAACCACGAAATTTTTTAAAAATAATTTTTGTTTTTAGTGTTTATTTGTTTTGCACAGAAATCTTCAAACTATGCCGTGAAAATCCCCGTGAACCACGATTAGGAAATGGGACTTAAGAGAGATTATTAAAGGCAGGCAATATCAGGGGTCACCTTTGATATATGAACTGGCTATCCCTTTGAAAGCATCGCCACAACAGCCCTTTTGCAATCCATGAGATTGGAAAGTGTTAGGCCAAATATACGCTGTCCAAAATTAGGAATCCATGTCCGTAGGGATAACCTGCAATGCCGCTTGCCACCTTCTTTAGTGAGTGATGGGTAAATTGCCACATCGTACCCAGACGCCTCACGGAAGATGTTTTCATGTTCTCGCTGCCAAATCTCTTCATCGATCTCCAAATCAAGCCCGAACCTGACAAAATGCTCACCCATCGGCGCCTCACAATACAGCCTTTCTTCCCCGGAATTATCCCTGAATTTTACCAGAAACACCCCATTCCAATTACCGTCAAATGGAAAATCCTCTGACTCCAACTTAAAATCATGTTTGGCACACGCAAAATCCAGTATCTGGTTTCTAATGGCCTCTAAATCCAACCTGTCCGGTCTTCTTTTTTCCTTCATAGAACTTATCTTTTCTCCAAATTGAGAAATAGTGGTTATTTATTTTCCAGCCACTGTGCAGCGTCTTTTGCCCAGTACGTAAGGATCATATCCGCACCGGCGCGCTTGATGCCCGTCAGAATTTCCAGGGCAACGCGTTTCTCATCAATCCAACCCTTCTCTGCCGCAGCCTTCACAACAGAAAATTCTCCGCTTACATTATAGGCTGCGACAGGATGATTGAATTTATCCTTTATAATCCGGATGATATCGAGATAGGCCAACGCCGGCTTTACCATCACGATATCAGCCCCCTCTTCTATATCCAGAGCCACCTCACGTAACGCCTCGATGGCATTGTGGGAATCCATCTGGTATGAGGAGCGATCCCCAAATCCCGGAGTAGACTCGGCAGCCTCACGGAATGGACCATAGAAACCCGACGAATATTTGGCAGAATATGCCATAATGGGGATATGTTCAAAACCGTTTTCATCAAGTCCGTCACGAATCGCCTCTACACGACCGTCCATCATATCGCTTGGGGCAATAATATCAGCACCTGCCTTTGCATGAGAAACGGACTCTTTTACCAGGAGTTCCAGTGTCATGTCATTATCCACATCAAAATGACCTGTCCTGTCATCCCTCCTGATATATCCGCAATGCCCGTGGCTGGTATATTCACACATACAGACGTCCGTAATCACCAGAATATTTTTCGCTTCTTTTTTAATTGCTATAATGGCCTTTTGAATTATCCCTTCATCCGAATAGGCATCGGAACCCATCTCGTCCTTTTTGTCAGGAATCCCGAAGAGAATAATTCCAGGAATTCCAAGCCCTTCAAGGATTTTTACCTCTTCAGCCAGTTTATCAACGGACATCTGGTAATTTCCTGGCATAGAGGGTATCGGCTGTTTAATGCCCTTTCCAGGCCGGACAAAGAGGGGCATAATCAGGTTGTCTACGGACAGATGCGTTTCTCTAACCAGTCTTCTCAAATTTTCATTCTTACGTAACCGGCGTAGCCGTTGTTCCGGAAATCCCATAATACCTTCCCTTCTAAAATGTTTTGAAAAATTATTTTAAAGTCTAAGAAATTCAATTTGCCCACGAAAGACACGAAAATAACTAAAATCAATTCGTTTCTTTCCACGTGTTTTGTGGGTAAAACGACAGGGTGTTAAAATAAAACGCGTTCAAATAATACCTTCTTAATCCCCGTGTTTAACTGTAGAATTACCGGCCGCCTTCGGCGACAAAGTGTAAAAGTGTAAAGTTTTATAGAGTCTTGGCACAACGAAACCCAACACCGTAGCCCCTGTCATCTGGATCGGCACGGCTGCGACTGGCGCAGCGGCAGCTATCAAATACATCGTTATAGGAACCGCCCCGCAAAACCTTGAAATTTTTACTTTCATCATACCGGCTATCCGTCCACTCACTTAGGTTTCCCGCCATGTCATAACAACCATAGCAGCTTTTCCCCTTTGGATACTTGTCTATCTCCGTTGTTCCACCGATACCACCTTCGTCTGAATTACATAATGACGAGTCGAATTTATCCCCCCAGGGATACTTCCTTCCACCATGTCCCCGAGCTGCCTTCTCCCATTCTTCTTCGGTTGGCAGTCTTTTTCCCGCCCATTTTGCATATGCATCAGCACCAAACCAGCTCACACAAACGACAGGATGTCTCTCATACCCTTCCTCGACAGTATATTTGTTACCCTTCTTTTCAATCCTGCGCCCTCCATGTATAAAACTGCCTTCTAAACTAATCCAGATATCTAATTTATCCCTACCCGGTATTATGTAATTTAAAAATCTACAGAACTGTCTATTTGTAACAGGAAAGACATCCATATAAAATGCAGGAAGGTCAATCACCCTTTGTGGTTTTTCATCACTACTTGCAATCGGGTCGTCTTCGCGACTGCCATAGAGAAATGTACCTGCAGGGATAAGCACCATCTTTGATCCGTCTACAGGATTTATAAATTCATCAGGGTTTTCTCCCACTACTGGTTTTTTTACTCCCTTGGCCATACGGCGTGACGCAAGGACCTCGTAAGCTAAAAGGGCAAGTTTTTTATCTTCATTACCAACCGCCTCCTTCAATGCTTGAACGACCTTTTCTCCGCCTATTTCTTTCAAGATCCTTACCGCATTGTATCTTGCCTTTGGTTTTAATGCCCTATTATTAATTGCATTAATCAATGGCGTTGAAGGTTTACCTATGGAATCATGAATTGCATCTATAACCAAGGCTACCTCATTTAAGAATTTTTCCGTTGGGATAAGCTTATCCATAAATGCCTCAATTATCGAAGGGTTATCAAGGGCAAGACAGAGGAGTATTATTTCACTCCACCATTTTTTTCCGTAATTTGAAAGAAGCTTTTTAGTTAACCCCTTATTTCTGATCTGTTCCGCTGAGAGGTATTCCTGAAAACTGAGGTGGGTAAACCCATATTCCTCAGCACTGTAACCCATGAAGATACCGCTTCTATCCCTGATATTAAGTAATAGTTTTTCCGGATCAATCTGAGATTTCCCTATTGCCTCAAGGGGTTCTTTTATCACTTCTTTTATCTCTTTCATAGGAGCAGACCGTCTCTCGTCTTTTTCGTGAAGCCATAATGCGAGGGGCTGTAATACCTGCCTTGCCTCACGGGCTGACAAGAGCACATCAAGACCTTTTGCCATATCCCACTTCTCCAGTAGGACGTTTGTGCATTCCTCGTATAGTTCCACCCTGCGCTGGGGCAATCTCCCACGATCCCTGTGGACAAGCGCCATAATTTGCAAAATTAAGGGGTTTACGGCAAGCTTCTTTAAATGTTCAGATTCTTTTATTGTTTTAACAAGCACAAGGGCTTTCTCTCTGCCTTCCTTCTTCCATCTTGATTCGTCTTCTCCAAGATGAATGGCCACCCCTACTGTCTCGAACCATTTGACAAGAAATTCCATTACCTCCTCAGGGGTAAAGTCCTGAATAGAGAGTTCGACTACGGCGTCCACCAGCCTGCTCTTGCCTTGGTAACCTGCGTATCTGGAGGTAATGACAAACCTCGTCTTGGCACATCGCCTTCTCGCCTTGTCTACCCAATGACAGGTCTTAATCCTTGTCTCTTCATTTGCCACCTCGTCAAGACCGTCCAGTAGTATTATCCCCCTCCCCTCGTCCAGAAGTTTCTCAAGTGACTTTTTAGAAATAGCATATTCTTCGAGATTGCAGACCCGCATGATAAAATCCGTAAAACCCTCCCTATCTGGGTCTTTTAATTCCCTTAAAGGGGCAAAAAAGGGAATTAACGTACCTTCGATACCGAGTCTCTCCATGCCCTTACCCTCGATAAGCATAATGAGAATATATTTTAATAACGTGGTCTTACCTGAACCGGGTTTGCCAAGAATGACCATATCTTTTATTTTACGTCGTTCGGATGCATGAAAGGATGCCTTGATATCCATGGAAGATAACCCTTCTTCTCTGACCTTATCATCCATCTTTTTTCGGCCTTCGTGGGTAATATCAAATTCATGGCTGTGTATCACCGTCTTCATATTGACATACACATTTTCCAATTCAATGGGAATCCGTAAACTGGTCTCAAATCCCTGCGTTTGAAGAAAGCGATGCTCAATAATGGCAGACTTTAGGTAATTCTTAAAACTCTTATTAACCTTAAATACTTCTTCAACTTTACTCCCTATATCTTCCCGGCCTTTTGTATCATCAATTATCCACTTCTCCAGGTGGTCTCTGAACATTTCACAAAACTTGTCATCAGAGAATTCACAGAAAAGTAGTGTTCTCTCCGATTGAATCTTTTCTTTCAAATCCAAAACTTTTCGTAATTGAGGATCTTCGATATCTTTTCTAGATCGTATCTTTACTTCTTTGAAATAAAACATGATATGGGGTTTCTTCCATTTCTTCCATGAATCATAGGCATTCAGGAATTCTTCTAACGTGCCTGACTCCTCTTTTCCTGTGGGAGAGCCAAACCTTTTGTGGAATATGCAAACCAGAATATCGCATTTCTCTACAAGACGGTTTATGATTTCTTGTGGACGGCCTGGCGATGGAAATGCGTCTTCCCATCCGGTGGCTTGAAAATAGACTCCAAAAGGCTTTAACAGGTTGCTTTTATTTAACTCGTCACAGACCTCACGGACATCGTTACGTTCTTCTATAACGTCGCTTGGTGACGCAATAAAAACCGTTATCTCTTTTTTATTTGTCATGAGATGAAATAACCTCTCATAAAAATACAACTGACTCTTTCATGAAATGTTAATTGGCTACCTTCCCCTCGGCCTTACTTCAATATATTATCATCAACGTGTTTGACTTCAATAAAAATAATTGCTAGAATTCTCTGGCATAATAAAGATTTGCCAGAGATTTTCGGGTTAATACCTCAGCAGGGGCAGGTTTCAAACCTGCCCCTACACACAGTACGTACAACGTTATTGTTGTTGGGATTTTTCAAAAAACTAAATTGTTACAATCGTTTTAACAGGACAATCGCATTATGAATACATCCAAAGATAAATCTATTTCATCATTTCAGGATTTGGTAGAACTGATGCAGAAGTTGCGCAGCAAAGACGGATGCCCGTGGGACAAGGAACAAAGCCATGCATCTTTGAAGCCTCATCTGGTGGAAGAGGCTTATGAGTTAATAGATGCCATAGACACAGGAAACCCTGACAAAATCAAGGAAGAGCTGGCAGACCTCTTTTTCCATATCATCTTTCACTGCCAGATCGCAAAGGAGAAGGGGGAGTTTGATATCGGAGGAGTGATTGCGCTCTGCCTTGATAAGATGACTCGCCGCCATCCACACGTTTTTGGAGATGCCACAGCAGCCACCCCCGAAGAGGTAATCCATCAGTGGGAACAAATCAAAAAACAGGAGAAGGGAAACGAAGAACGGAAGTTTGTTGTGGACGGTCTGCCCAAGCATCTCCCGGCACTCCAGAAGGCTCAAAAACTGCAAAAGAAGGTGGCAAAGGTTGGTTTTGACTGGCCGGATATTACCGGCGTGATTGCCAAGGTAGATGAAGAGCTGGCAGAGGTCAAAGAGGCAATCCAGGAAAATAAACCAGAAAATATCGAAGAAGAGGTCGGAGACCTCTTGTTTTCTATCGTCAACCTCTCACGCTTCTTGAAGCTGGATACGGAGAACGTTCTTCATAAAACCATCTATAAATTTGTCGACCGTTTCAAAAGAGTTGAAACGGAACTTGCAGCCATGGGAAAGGACATTGAAAAATGTACCCTGGAAGAAATGGATGTCGTCTGGAATAAGGTAAAAACAAATCAGAAGCAAGAAGTTAGAAGCAGCCAGAAGTAAGAAGTCAGACTTCAGAAACCAGAATAAAAGAATGAAACATCTATGGCTTTCAGTCACAAAGGGGGGATGTCGTCTCCCCTTTGGCTGTCATTCCGAGCGAAGCGAGGAATCTTCAGGATTTCTCCCGGAGTTTACTCCTTCGTTTCACCCAGGACAGGGTCTGAGTAAAAAAGATTCTTCACTTTGTTCAGAATGACAAATACGAAGGGGTCGAAATGACGATTACAGGTGAAAATTTCATCCATTTTCTATCTCCTAACTGCTGATAGCCAACGGCAACTATGATACTCGAAAGAATCTTTAAACTAAAGGAAAACAACACCACTATTGCCACAGAAGCTATCGCAGGGACAACCACCTTCCTGACGATGTCGTATATCATCTTTGTCCAGCCCGCCGTGCTTTCCAGTTGCGGAATGGATTTTGGGTCGGTCATGGTTGCCACCTGCATTGCAAGCGCCGTAGCATGCCTCTTCATGGCCTTTCTTGCCAATTACCCTATTGCTTTGGGACCCGCCATGGGGCACAACTTTTATTTTGCCTTTACGGTGTGTGGCCCCATTGCGGCTGGTGGTATGGGTTATCCGTGGCAGGTAGCCCTTGGTGCAAATCTCATATCAGGCACTTTGTTCGTCATATTATCATTTTTTGGGCTGCGCGAGTTAATAATATCCATTATACCTGATTCATTAAAGAATGCGATTGCGGTGGGGATTGGGCTTTTAATCGCACTGGTAGGGTTTGAATATGGTGGGATTATTATTGATACACCTGGAACACTCGTTGGTTTAGGGAATCCCAAGTATCCCGAGGTATGGCTTTCCTTATTTGGTGCAATGGCTATCGGAGCGATGATTGCCTTAAAGATACGAGGGGCTATTTTATACGGAATTATTGCAACAGCGCTTATTGGAATTCCCTTGGGTATAGTCAAGTATCACGGTATTATTAGTACGCCTCCTTCGATTGACCCAACGCTGCTGAAATGTGATCCAGTCAAGATATTTACAGAGCCGGGTTTTATCTCAGTTATATTTGTTTTGTTCTTCCTTGATGTCTTTGATACTGTAGGCACAGTCGTGGGAGTCAGCGAACAAGGGAGATTTTACAAGAATGGCAAAATTCCTCGGGTAAAACAAATCCTGCTCTCGGATGCGCTTGGTACGGTTGCGGGCGCGCTGTTAGGGACTTCTACCATTACCAGTTATATCGAAAGCTCGGCGGGGATTCAGGCGGGCGGCAGGACGGGATTATCCAATGTTATCACGGCCTTTCTCCTCCTTTTATCCTTATTATTTTATCCGCTGATAAAAATGATTGGCGGTGGTTATCAAACTGCCCATGGGAACTATCTCTATCCTGTCATTGCCCCAGCCCTCATAGTTGTGGGGAGCATGATGATTTTTAATGTACGAAAAATAAACTGGGAGGATCCTACGGAAGCACTCCCTTCATTTCTCACCCTTGCTATCATGCCTTTCTCGCTGAGCATTACAGAAGGTCTGGCATTTGGATTCATCTCGTATTCCATATTAAAACTCGTTACGGGCAAGGCACGCCAGATACACTGGGCATTCTACCTGGTCTCCGCGGCGTTTATTGTGAGATATATTTTTTTGAAAACGTAAATGCATATTTTTACAAGTTAGCCTTTTACAAAAATAGATAACAACTTGATGTCT
Source organism: Planctomycetota bacterium (assembly GCA_023261485.1). Lineage (GTDB taxonomy): Bacteria > Planctomycetota > Brocadiia > Brocadiales > Brocadiaceae > Wunengus. Next base: position 47,892 of record JAHFOY010000005.1, on the reverse strand, counting down.
ATATTGCATTTTGATATAAAATAAAAAGCGAAGTTTTTGTAAAATACAAGAATTATTGTGGAATTATTTCTGTATACTTAATAGTTCGGTTTCCTGTTGGGCTTGCAAAACCATGACGGATCGCCTGTCTCTACCCCTTAAGATATTGCTTCACCCGTGGGCAATATTCATGTTTTTTGTCATTTTTCTGATTGTGCTTGATCTTTTGTTGGTAAGGTGGCTTAAGCTCAGCAAAGTTGCTTGGAAGAAAACGGAATATGTATGGCTTGGTTTTGCGACCCTCGGACTTATCGGGATGGCCATCGACGCCAAGACGCTCTTATCTCGTAATCTTCTTCAGCAACACGTCGAGCGTCAGTACGGCATGTATGTTTCCGTTCGACAAGACATTGAATTCGGCACTGGGGCTGCAATCTGCCGAAAATTTATCCGTTCTGAATACTCGCCTGCTGACTTAGAGGAAATCCAGAGGGAGTACGACTTTGCATGCACATGGTTCAGAGAACGGCTGGTTCAGTTGCCTCACGATCCGCGTCCGGAATTTCCGGACTTGGTAATTGACATCGCAAGTGCCATGTCAAAAGTGACCGACGAGATGCTCCTCGAGTATTTTCATCTGCTGTCTAGGGATATAGAGAACTACAAGATTGGTTTGGATATTTTGCAAACGTTACAAAGAGGTGCTAATCCCGAAGGCTCGAAAGACGCGCTGATAATATTCAGTCCGATGCTCCTAGCCTTTGCTCTCGCGCTTCGCATTACCAAGGTCACCGGTGAGATTAAGCTCGAAACCTAACATCTGCTTCAACACGGACGCCCCACTTAAAGGGGGTCGCCGGTTAAGCGAAACGTTACCCATATGGAAAGAGGCCTATTTGATTCCGTTAATTTCGGTTCAGAGTATGAGGTTATAGAAAACCTTTCAAACTAAAAATCACATTTGGAAACCTTCGCGGCATTTTAACATTTCCCACTTTTCGTCTTAGACTTCTCACAAATCTTCGTTATCATTTGGTCACCTTAGACTTCCTTGAAGTTGGTGTTCTATGGCATTCAAGCGACAGGACATATTCCTTGATTTTGAAGTCAAATTCTGATATTTTCTAAAAAACTGATTTAAATCAGGACACGGATTTTCACAGACATGCACAGCGCAATAGGAATTTAAAAATTTAAACACCTACATTTTAAAATATCCGTATTTAGTGTCTGAACAAAAACACAAGCTTTTGTCCTTTCGACAGAAGGGAGAAATCTTAAGATTCCTCACCCCGTTCGGAATGACAAGAAAGCCGATCGGAGCAAGGATTTCTCGCGGAATCTGCCCTGAACAGAACGAAGATCTCGAAATAACATCTTGGATAGTTTTCGTTCAGACACTATTTATCTGCGTCTAATTGGAAGTATTTTATATACATTACTTTGTTAAAAATTTAAGCGGCGCATTTTTTCTTAAGTCGTTTAGATTTAATTTTAAAATAGCCATCAGCAAGATTCTCGTTCTTTGATAAGGCGTTGGTAGAGGCGAATTCGAGTATGGCATTGACCGTCTGTTTGATTTCGTTGAAGGTGGTGGGTTTCGTTTCAAGGATTTTAGTAAGATAGGCATTTTGTTTGATCCAGTAGGTGAGAGTCCATGCAACAAGACAGAGGTTCCAGTATCTATCAATCTTGTTGATATGTCTGACCTGGTAGTGGTCAAAGTAAAAGGTATCTTTGAGTTCCTTAAAACAGTGTTCAATACCCCAACGAAGCAGATAGTTGGTAATAACCATTTTGGCAGAGGAATTGAGTTTGTTGGTAATGAGGATGTGGTAGCTATTGTCGTCATCCTTATTCCACTTACCCAAAATGACAACAAACTTGATGGGAACTTCACAATCTTTCAGCTTGGCCTCGAACGAATAGGTTTTATGGGAAACTTCAGAGCCATCCGTAGTTTTGAGTTGAACGTATTTGATTTTATCGCAATACTGCTTTTTGATGAGGGTCACGAGCTCATCTGGTTTGACGAGACAATTCTTTTTCTTTACGGGATGGCGCATGAAGATGTTTCTGTTAGATTTTATTTCGGAATAGAAGATTTTGCCTTCCTTGTGAATGTGGGTGAGGAAGCGTGTTGTCGCATACCATGAGTCGAAGACAACGCCAGAGAAATCAATGGTTTTTGAGCAGGCAGCAAAGAGTTCCAGGGCGATTTGTATTTTGTCTTTGAACAGAGGGTTGTTTTTTCCTCTGGGAAACTCACTGGCAGGCAGGAAGGTAGGGAATTATGTCGACGGGAAAATGCTTCGACGGTGAGACGAAAGCAGCGCCGACACCGACATTGCAGACCTCTTTCCTTTTGAGTGGTCCGCAATATTGCCACTTTGCGCCCTCGGTCTTCTTTGCAAAGGGTTTCGGGCAGCTTGTGTCATCGATGGCGAGAAGTCCGTCTTTCGTGGGAGCAGTAGTTCTTTGTTTTTGAATGATTTCCAGTCTTGTGCGTTTGATGGTCTGGATATCCCATTTTGAATCTGAGAAGAAGTATTGAAACTTCTGATAATCGGTATGAGTGGCTTTTGCCATTACATCAAGGGAGGTTCTTTTGTAGTCTTTGAACAAGGCATAGATGACCAGGGTAAACATGGCCATTTGTTTTTTGCTAAAACAAGAGGCGAAATTTTTCAGAAACTTATTTAACAGAGGGATGTTTGCGCCAAAAATACTCAAATCCTTTGCTCCTGTTGTTGGTTGATCAAAAAGTTCACAAGTGCAATTCATAGCAGGAATAAAGTGATAAATCAAGAGTAAATATTAGTCGCAAAGCATTGAAAAGTCATAAGTTGTGTCCGATTCAACTTACGACTTAAAAATATTTTTTTACAAGCACTTTTTAACAAAGTAATGTTATATATTTAAACTGTGGTGAACTTATTTTATAGAATGGAAAATTTATTAAGATTATCTCCTATATACGACATCCTCAAAAAGGCCGAACAAGGCGAAAGGCTAGGCTTTGAGGATGGTATACGGCTTTTCAGTTCCAATGACATCCTCCACATTGGACATATAGCAAATATCGTCCGTGAGAGAAAGAACGGCAATAAGGCATACTATATTACCAACCGCCACATCAACTACTCCAATATCTGCAAGAATCGGTGTAAGTTCTGCGCCTTTAGCAGAGACAAGGAAGAAGCAGGTTCGTACGCTATGGCAATGGAAGAAATTCTGGAAAAGGCTGTAGCTGCCATAGAAGAGGGTGCAACGGAACTTCATATCGTGGGCGGCCTCCATCCAGACCTTCCTTTTGATTTTTATGTAAAGATGATTGGCGAAATTCACGAATGCTGCCCTGATGTGCATATCCAGGCATTCACCGCAGTCGAAATCGAACACTTGTCACAAGTAGCGAAACTTCCTGTGCGTCAAACATTGAAAATACTCAAAGAGGCTGGACTTGGCTCCCTGCCCGGCGGCGGCGCTGAGGTATTTTCCCCAAAAATCCGGGAACAATTGTGTCCTGAAAAACTCAGCGGCGAAGGATGGCTTCAGGTAATGCGTGAGGCACATAACCTGGGATTACACAGCAATGCAACGATGCTGTACGGACACGTGGAAACTCCTGAAGACAGAATTAACCATCTCATCAAGTTGAGGGAGCTTCAGGATGAAACGGGTGGATTTATGTCTTTCATTCCATTGGCATTCCACCCAAAAAATACCGATCTAGCAAACCGTTCCGGTACTACAGCTATGCTGGATTTGAAGATTATCTCAATCAGCCGATTGATGCTCGACAACTTTGACCATATCAAGGCATTCTGGATTATGCTGGGAATCAAGCTGTCACAGGTTTCTCTCAGCTTCGGTGTTGATGATATTGACGGAACGGTAAAAGAAGAAAAAATTACCCACGCTGCTGGCGCCGAAACACCGGAGGCATTATCCGTCCACGAAATCATCCGGCTCATCAAAGAGGCGGGACGTGAACCCGTGGAGCGGGATACACTCTATAATCCGGTAAAAAGAACAAAGGTGTTAGTTCAGGCGCTATAACCATTTTCTATAAATATTTACGAATTACAAATTACGATTTTAAATCTCAAATCCAAAATCGCAAATCTAAAATTTATTCTGGCTTGCCCAGATCAGGAGGTTTTAATAATCAATGACTTCATTCACAAAACTTTTTAGCCCATTCAGGATTGGCTCACTGGACATAAAGAACCGTATGGTGATGTCACCTATGGAAACCCATTTGTGTGATAAAGAGGGTTTTGTCACGGACGAGCTTATCGCCTATTACAAAGAACGCGCCCTTGGTGGTGTGGGTTATATTACCGTAGAAAATACGACCGTTGACCCGGTTGGCAGGGTAAATGACGGCATGTTATGCATCCATGACGATAAATTTATCCCAAAATTCAAAAAGTTAACGGATAGTATCCATGCGGTTGGCGGAAAGATCGTCCTGCAATTGAGCCATGCAGGAAAGGAAGCGCTGCCTTATTTTACGGGGACAAAAACCGTATCAGCTTCTGCCATTCCAAGCCCGTTAACGAAAGAAATGCCCACGGAATTAACCGTTGAAGGAATCAAGGCGATAGTCAACAAATTTACCGAGGGCGCCAACCGTGCTGTAAAGGCCGGATTCGACGGTGTTGAAATCCACATGGCGCACGGCTACCTTGTCAATCAGTTCTTTTCCCCTGAATCCAATACACGAACGGACGACTACGGCGGCGATACGGCCCGTCGTTCACGATTTGCCAGGGAAATTGTCGAAAATATCAGAAAAGTTGCGTCCAAAGATTATCCTGTAATCTGCCGTATCAGCGCGGATGAGTATACCGACACAGGACTCAAGCTGGAAGAAAGCAAGGAAATTGCGAAGATACTCGAAAAAGCCGGCGCCAGCGCCATCCACGTTTCGGCATGCAATTACGCATCCGCATTTTTTAACATACCGTGCTATTATCTGGAAGAAGGCTGTTTCATTCATCTTGCGGCGGGTATCAAGTCTGTCGTAAAGATACCCGTATTGACGGTGGGCAGGATTATCAATCCTGTTATGGCTGAAAATGCACTGCAACAAAACAAGGCCGACCTCGTTGTGTTCGGTCGCACACTGATTGCAGATCCACACTTCCCCAACAAGGTAAAAGAAGGCCGGCTCGATGATATACGAACGTGTCTGAGCTGCAACCGATGTATCGAAAGTATTTCTGACAAAAAGCTTGTGTGTACGGTCAACCCATATATCGGAAAAGAAGGTATTTCACACTTACAAAAAACCAGCAAATCCAGAAAAATATTGGTAATTGGAGGCGGGCCGGCAGGATTGTCCGCCGCTCACTTATTATCGGGTCACGGACATAACGTTGCTCTGTGGGAAAATGAGTCGCAGCTTGGAGGAAGTTTCCGATATGCCTCCATGGCGCCCATGAAAGAGCCGATGAGGAAGTTTCTCGATTATTTGATACATCAGGTTAAAAAAACAAACATCTCGATTCATCTCAATAAAGAGGCTACGGAAGAATCCATCAAACAGTTTGCGGCCGATGCGGTCGTTCTTGCACATGGAGCCAAACACGTCCTTGTTCAAATCAATGGCACACAAAGTAACCGTGTACTCAACGTCAGGAATGCCTTCTCATCTGTAAACTCACTTGGAAACAATATAGCAATTGTCGGAGGAGGACCTGAGGGTTGTGAACTTGCTGACTTCCTCGCTTCCAGGGGCAAGAAAATTACCTTAATAGAGATGAGGAGAGTCCTCGGACTGGAATTGGTGGCACACCCTCGCTATCATATTTGTGAACGCCTAAAGAAAATGGGCGCTCAATTGCACATTAATACAAAGGTAACGGAAATCGGACACGATTACATAGTCGTCAGCCGTCGAAGGGAGGCAGACCAAAAACTCGAAGGTTTTGACAATATCGTTATTCCCACACTCCACCAAACCAACGATGCACTGGCAGAATCCATTAAAGGTTTTGTTCCGGAAGTTTACACGGTTGGCGATGCGGTGGAAGGCCGTACGGCGCTTGAGGCAATCGCCGATGGTGCAGAGATTGGAATGAAATTGCTATGAAATGGGTAATCTCGTGAGAAGAAAGGCGGTTGTCATTGGACTGGACGGCACTCCATACAGCCTAATTCAAAAGTTAACACAACAAGGTACGTGTCCGAATTTATCCAAATTGCTTTCAACGGGTTCACTCCGAGAAATGAAGTCTACACACCCGCCCGTATCCTCTGTGGCGTGGTCATCTTTTATGACCGGCATGAACCCTGCCAATCACGGTATCTTTGGCTTCTCAGAGAGAATTCCTCACACCTACGATGTGTACTACCCCAATTCCGGTCATGTGATGAGCACACCGATCTGGAATATTCTGGGCAATTATAACAAGCGATCCATCGTGATTAATGTGCCTTCTACATACCCAGCCTCGGAAATGAATGGCATCCTCATAGCGGGGTTCGTGGCAATAGACCTCACCCGCGCAACGTTCCCAAATTCAGTTGTCCCCGCGTTAAAAGAAATGGGATACAAAATCGATGTCGATACAGAACTCATCCATGAATCTAAAGACAAATTGTTTGACGACTTGTTTCTGACTTTGGAAAGTAGAACCCGTGCATTCCTCCATTTTATGGAAACCGAAGTCTTTGATCTTTTTATCGGCATATTTACAGAAACAGACAGACTGCATCATTTTTTTTGGAATTGCATAGAGGAAAACGACCAAAAATACAGTCCTTTATTCCTGGACTATTATAAAAAAATAGATACCGCTATTGGCAAGATTTTGGAAAATATAGACGATAACACCACCCTTATTCTTTTATCTGACCATGGATTCTGTACACTAAAACAAGAGGTATATATTAATCACTGGTTAAACAAAGAGGGTCTTTTAAATTTCAAAACCACTCCACCAAAATCCTTATTTCACATAGGCGACGGGTCAAAGGCTTACTGCATGGATCCGGGCAGGATTTACATCAACCTCAAAGGGCGGGAACCTAATGGGTGTGTAGAACCCGGTAATGATTACGAGGAACTAAGGAACACGATTATATCCGGGCTTATAAAACTCAAAGACCCTGCTACACAATCAAATATCATTGATAGAATCCACAAACGGGAAGAAGTTTACCATGGAAAATATTTCGACAGGGCGCCCGACCTCGTCATCGAGCCCAAACACGGCTACGATTTAAAAGGAGCTATCTATGATGAGACACTCCTGCGTAAAGGCATTTTCAGCGGTATGCATACCTACGACGATGCCTTTGTGTATATTAATCACAACAACATTATCAAACATCCTATAGAAATTACCGATGTTACTGCAACTATCTTAGCGTCACTTGATATCCCAGTACCCGACGATATGGATGGCACTAATTTTATAAAATGGAACTAACGATTATTGGTTCAGGCACGGGAATGCCCTCGAAAACAAGGGCGTATCCATGTACCCTGGTAAATATAAAAGACAAACACCTTGTTTTCGACACAGGTCCTGGTTCCCTCCGGCAGCTATTCCTTGCGGGTGTTACCTATTTGGATATTGACTACATATATTATTCACATTTTCACCCGGACCACTCACTTGACCTCGTTTCAATCCTCTTTGCGATGAGATATAACGAACCGAAACGAACCAGGCCGGTGTTTATTACAGGGCCTACGGGTTTAAAGACATTTTACGAAGGTTTGTTATCAACGTTTGGAGAAGTAATAAAGCCCAGGACATTTGATCTCCATTTAAAGGAAATCGACAGAGGAGAACTAACCTATGATAGTTGGGAAATTATTACAGAACCATTACAACATTCAACGCATAGTATTGGCTTTCGCATAGAATCTCACGATGGTAAAACACTGACGTATTCCGGTGATACGGACTATTGTGACGGCATTATCCGTCTGGCCAGGAAAGTTAACACCCTGATTCTTGAATGTTCTTTTCCGGACGACCAAAAGGTTGAAGGGCATCTGACTCCGCAACTGTGTGCCAGAATTGCCTATGAATCACAGAGTGAAAGATTAATTCTGTCACACTTTTATCCTGTATGCGATGCCAGCATGAAGGGAAATAATAAAGACTTGTTAAAAAAGCTTAAAAATATTTATAATGGCACCATTATATTTGCGGAGGATTTTGCCAGATATACGATTTAATAAAAACGGTATATATTTTGAAAATAAATTAAGATTATGAAAAAATTAAATCAGTCTGATAATGAATCGTATGCACTTCTTGTTACAGACATGTTGAATGACTTTGTCAATAAAGGCGCCACTCTTGAAGTACCCGCAGCAAGAGCAATAATTCAGCATATCCGAAAAGAAATAGAGAAGGCGAGAAAGAGGCACATCCCCATTATTTATTGCTGTGATGCGCACAAAGATAATGACCCCGAATTTAAGTTGTGGCCAAGACATGCGGTAAAAGGAACGGCAGGTGCAGACGTTATCGAACAACTCAAACCTCAAGAAGATGATTATGTGATATCGAAAACTTATTATTCCTGTTTTTATAAAACCTCTCTGGATAAATTACTAAAAAAATTAGGGACAACCCACCTGATACTTACCGGAGTTGTAACCAATATTTGTATTTTATATACCACTGCAGAGGCTTATATGAGAGGATATAAGGTCACAATACCACAGAAATGTGTTGCGGCGCTCACAAAGAACGAACATCAATTCGCCTTACAACAAATGAAGTGTATTTTCCATGCCGAGATAGTTTAACTCTCAAATTTCAAGACCTTTTTTATCTCTTTTTGTTTTTTCTTATTAAGCCCGTTCTGTTAGTGTTTTCAAGGCTTTCAAGGAAATATTGTTTTTGCCTGTTTTTATCAATTTGTGTTATTATTTAGCACATGGTACGGCTAAAAGTACGGCAATTGGTTTGAGGTGATACTACAATTTAAGGGATAGCCTGATCAGCGACAAGGTCACATTCCTGAGTGACTTTCCCTTAATCTTCTCTTTCAGGATCATTACAGGAGATGACAACATGTCAATTCCAGTTATATGCAGTCCGTGTCCTTTAAGTAGCAAAATTCCTTCATTACGCAATCCTATAGCCCTACAATGTAAGGAAATCATTGAGGATGCACGTCATATTTGGGGATACCTTTCACCCAAAGAACAATCGGTGTATTACGAAATTGTAGACGACAAAGAAGTACCAAAAAAGTTTCCACCTTATTCAACGTTGAAACTAACTTCAGCACGATCAATTCAATCATGGTATGGGAAATCCGACCTGAGATTAATAAATAAATTTCAATTCAAATCCAAAGAGTATGCAGAACCGATAAAAGACGCTGTTAATGATGCCAGGCGGTATGCTAGACCTTCGATTGAAAAGGAAATACCATACCAAGCAATACTGGCTATTTTTGCGATATGCGAGGCATTCGAGGCTTTAAATGATATGTCACATGGGAAACCAAAAGATGATCCCTGTATAAAAGAAAAGGTATATGGCGCCAGTGTCTTTTTGTCGTTGGCAAAATCTAAAGAGGAAAAAAGCCTGTCGGGGGATAAGTGGACGGATTTAATAATAACAGTTTGCGATAATGAGACCGTGAAAACTACACTTTGCGGAAAGACAGGGACTCCCCAAAAATTTGTTGAACTGGGGTTTAAAGACAAAAGAACCGGAAAACCTGTAAAGTCATGGCAAATACTTTTGGCATTTGCCGAAAAAGAACGGCTAACATTTCCACAAACACAGAAAGAGAAAATGGAAAAACTTATTAAGGATTTACGAAAACGCTTAAAGGCTCATTATAAGATACCAGGAGACCCCATTGTTTTTGAAAATGGATATAAACCTGTTTTCGAAATTCAAAAGTATGAAGGACAAAGTCGGTCAGTCCATGCTTTTTCAAATAGCGATCATCTTAACGAAACGGATAACGATTAAAGAATACCCCCCATAAAACCCTTGTTACCGAAATTTCGGCGGCAGGGGTTTTTTTATTTTCAGATTTTTCAAATATTTTTATTCCCTTCAAACACCTGTATTTTAGCCATTCCCAAGCATTTCATCAATTCTTATAACTATCATATTTCAATTTTTCGGCGATTTTTCGGCAATACGGGGTATACGGTCTTACTTTCACCCTTATTTAGTAGGAGAATGTCGAATGAGCGAAACACAAGAAAGGCTTTTGAGTCCTTCCGAAGTTATACAAATTTTAAACATTCCCAGACACCGACTGAGCTACCTTTTTGATACCCGGAAACTAAAATCAGAGGAGTTTACCAGACTTGGGAATGGACGTTTTGTGTTCCGGCAATCCGATCTAGGAAAAATCAAAAAAGCATTATTTGCGGTTGGTGCAAAATGAAAACTAAAATTAAAAAGCCCAACATCGTTTCAATCCTTGAAAGAGAAGGTGTAGCGCTTCGGCAAAAGGGACGGCATTTGCAGGCGTGTTGTCCATTACATTCAGAGAAGACAGCATCCTTTTTCGTGAATGTCGAAAAGCAATCCTTCAAATGCTATGGCTGTGGAAAATACGGCGATAGTATTGATTTCATTCAAGCATACAAGGGGTTTTCTTTTCGGGAAGCTCTTAGATATTTGAACATTTCAAACGTCGCCGCTAGACAAATCAAACCCGATTCACAGGAAGCACGGCGGCAAACACTTATCAAAAAATTCAACGTGTGGTGTGCCGATTACAGTAAATGGCTTTGTCGGATGCTGGAAATTTGCGGCAGGATAGATGCGCTTGTAACATCTTCACAACATTTAGAAATTGAGGGGCTGTCGGATATGTATTTGATGCGGGATATTCATCAATATCATCTATCTATATTGGGCAGTGGGAATGATCTGCTTAAATTTAAATTGTTCGGGAATTTTTATGGAAGAAACTAATTTTGTTTTGGACGTTTCGCTTGAAGAGCTGGAAAACCGTTTGCGGGGTGATAAACAAACATCCCTACAGCATAATGTTGAACCTGTTTACAATCCGACCGATCTAGGTAATGCCAAGCGGCTGGTTGCGCAACACGGTAACAAAATCCGTTTTTGCTTTGCCTGGAAAAAATGGCTAATTTGGGACGGTAAGGCCTGGCACGTTGATAATGACGGACAGATTTTGAGGCTTGCAAAGGATACGGTTAAACGTATCTACGAGGAAGCAGCAACAATAGCCGACACACAACAACGGCAAAGTATTGCAAAATGGGCAGTATCCAGCGAATCAGAACACCGATTAAATGCGATGGTATCCCTTGCACAAAGTGAACCGGGCGTTCCTATTTCACCACAAGAGCTTGACGTTAATCCATTCCTTCTAAATTGTCTTAACGGAACGATTGACCTGAAAACGGGAAAACTCAAACCACACGATCCGAAGGATTTCATCACTAAAATTGTTCCTGTTGAATACAACACCGATGCTGGATGTCCACGGTGGATTGGATTCCTAGAAACCATTTTCAATTGGAATTATGACATTATTTTATTCATTCAAAGGGCGGCAGGCTATAGCTTGACAGGCGACATTTCAGAACAGTGCATTTTTCTTTTACACGGCTCCGGGTGTAATGGGAAAACTACGTTTATAGATGGAGTGTCGTTGTTGTTTGGTGCTTATGCACAATCAGCCGATTTTGAAACCTTCCTTATAAAAAAGAACGAGAGTATCCGTAATGATATTGCAAGAATGACTGGCAAGCGTTTTATCTCTGCAATCGAAGCGGAGGGGGAAAGAAGGCTTGCTGAGGTATTGGTTAAGCAGCTAACTGGCGGGGATACCATTACGGCAAGATTCTTGTTCGGGGAATACTTCGACTTCAAACCCACATTCAAGATATGGCTGGCGGCGAACCATAAACCAAATATCAAAGGAACTGATCATGCAATCTGGCGGCGTATCCGCTTAATACCGTTTAACGTGACAATTCCAGAGGAAAAGCGGATTCAGCAATCAAAACTTTTATCAGACTTTAAAAACGAACTGCCTGGTATTCTGACTTGGGCTGTCCAGGGATGCCTAGCGTGGCAAAAAAACGGACTGCAAACACCTGAAGAGGTAAAGAGTGCAACAATTGGATACAAAAACGAGATGGACGCTGTTGGGATATTTCTAAACGAATGCTGTGTCATGTCGAATGATTCGGCAGTTAAAACAATGTCTGGTATTTTATATGAAGCTTATAAAAAATGGTGCGTTGAAAACGGCGAATTTTCTTTGGACAATCGCAAATTCGGGAAAAGGCTTGCAGAACATGGCTTGCAGGGTGGCCAAGCAAACGGAAAACGGTTCTGGATTGGTGTCGGATTGCATGAACAGTACCGTTAGTACCGTTAGTACCATTAGATTCTGGTACTTTTTATATATCTCTCTCATATAGGACTTTCCAGAAAGTAACGGTACTCATGGTACTGATGGTACTAAATTTAACCTAATTTTAAAATTTTAGGGTTGTCAAAAATGTATCGAAACACAAAAGAACCTATTTGTAAAAAATGCAATGGTTACAGCGTGGTTGAAGTTTTTGAACCAGAAGTCGGCTTTGAAGTCCTGATGCCGTGTCCTGCATGCGATAAAGAAATTGAAGATTCTCTTAAAGACTTATTAACCTAATTTTACTTTTTATAGGAGGTGGAAGATGTCGATTGAAGAATTGAGGCAAAGATATGTTGAGGCGAAAAAGGCTGTTGGAAATTGCACAAAGGCAATATCCGATTTGCAGAAAAAAGCGGATGATTTGCAAGAGTGCTTACCCGAAATAAACAGAGAAATTGAATTGGCCGAAAAGCTTAAATTTGAGGCGTTGGATAGTTTCGCTCTTAAAGGTGACAGGTTGACAGAGAGCGAATTGAAAAAAGCACGGGTTAACTATGACGAAAAATTGAAAACCAGAGCAGAAACTAACGAATTAATTGAAGCTACCGGGCGGGCTTTGAAAAAAAAGGAAGCGGAACTTGTCCGGTTGAACGCAGCCTGTGACCTGTTAAAGCGGCAATGCTGGCAGGCGGTTTTCGATGAAATCAAAAGTGCAATCCCCTCCGAAGTTTTCGAGTCTGTCAGGCGGTTGCAAGTCATAGGTAGCCAGTGCGGTCAAACCCGTCAATGGATTTTAGATTCATTGTTTGTGAATCCGGCATCAATGGAACATCAAGGACTTTGTGCGGAACTTGTAAAAAAATATCAAATTGAATAAGCCCACCGGCGGGCGGGGGTGTGGATGAATATACCTCCTAAATAGCGTCCACACCCCTTATCTTTGTAAGCTTTTTATTGGAAGGACTTACTATGGAAAATAATACGGTTGTAGTGAACAAAGTTGACGCAAAATTTATAAAAGAAAAATACCCTGAAGTTTACGAGGAAATCCAAAGAGAGCGGCCTGGTTTAAAAGCTACACAGACCAGCGAACCGACACCGGAATTACCACCAGAGGTTGCAGACCGTTTGCTTTGCCTTGGCAGGAATTTGATCCAGGCCAGGAAAATGACAAATGCTTCCAGCGTCGAGACCGTCAAACCGCCTGAACCAGTAAAGCCGATGACAGATGAAGAACTTTGGAAAAGCGACCCGAAACTTAGGAATGAGTTCATCAATCTTGATAATTTCAAGGCATATAGAAAGGCTGTTGAATCAGGCAGGGTAAAAGTCCTAAGCGGTAGTCGTGTATAGGCTTATATAAAATCGAAGGTACTTTCAAAATCGTGATTTTGTACGGGGACGATCCGACCGCAGCATTTCGCTAGTTACAGTGGCAATTTCGGGGATTTTTATTAAGGATAGAAAACTATGAAAAAATTGAATCTAACAGAACTCAGCAAGGCTTTTTCAGTCAGTCAAACAACCTGCCGGAATTGGCTTAACCGTGGGTGTCCACATGAGCGAACGTCTAGAGGTCATTTATTTGTGTTGGCGGATGTCATCCGTTGGCGTGAGGAATCTTTAAAAAATGTTCCAGTCGGAAGTAGTGAGTTCGAGGCAGCCCGGACAGAAAAGGAAGTTTATCGGGCAAAAATGGCAAAACTGAATTACGAACGTATGGACGGAACGCTTGTCCTGGCAAAAGAAGTCACAGCGGCGGCGTTCAAGTGTGCAAGGTTAGTCCGTGACAGCTTATTGAACATACCGGGAAGGCTTTCTGCTATCCTTGCAGCCGAAAAAGACGTTCATAAAATCAATACGATGCTTGATACCGAAATCAGGCAAGCATTGGAAAATCTAGGAAAGGGGGAAGAGGCATGCCAGAGCTAAAAATCGTGGATAGTCTTTTGACACCACAGCAAGCAGCCGATTATTTACAGGTGAAACTTAGCACGATCTACCAATGGTCAATGAGAAGAACGCTTCCTGTTTGCAAGCTGGGGCGGCTGAACCGTTTTCGCAAAAGTGATTTGGACGCATTCATAAACCAAAACATAACAGAGGTGCAACAATGACACCGGCAAAGGCAATTAAATTAGAGTGTAAATGGTGTGGGGGTAGTGTTAGAAGCTTCAAATGTGATAGCGATATTTGCAAGCTGAACGATAAATCTTTGACACCATTAAAACGTATCAAAGCACATTGTCTTGATTGTGTAGAAACGAGACAAGAGGTTAAGGTTTGTAGTGGTAAATTACTCTTTGAAAATAGGCTTTGTTATCTGCATTCTTACCGGTTTGGGAAAAACCCTGAAACAAACAGAGACACTTCACATCTAGACAGGTTTAAATTTTCCAAAAAACACGCAGTAATCGTATAGTTTAGACGGTTAGAAACGTTTCCGATGCTAAAAACAGGTTTAGATACATAGAAAGTAAAAAATGTTATTGAAAAGCTGTATTTCCCGCATAGGTGGCAAAGCCTATTTGACACATTTCCTACTGGGACACATTCCAGAACATACAACGTATGTCGAACCGTTTGCGGGCGGTGCTAAGTTACTCTTTGCAAAAGAGCCGTCACCTATTGAAATTCTTAATGATTCGGATGATAGTCTTGTGAATTTGTATAGAGTAATTCAAAACGGTGAAAAGAGACAAAAACTCGTAAATTTACTTAATGAAACACCCTATTCGAGAAGTGTCTTTCAGTCCTGGAAGTATGGCAATAAAACAACATTGGATGACATTGAGAAAGCTGGACGGTATTTCTTCTTATGCAAAACATCATTTGCGGGTGATGTTGAAAGGGGCGGCTTTGCGTGTCCTTCAAAGGGAACTGGCAGGAATCCTGCAATGACCTACCAGAATAGTATTGATGCCTTAGAGCATATCGCTAAAAGGCTAAAGGGTGTAACGATTGAATGCCTTGATTATTCCAATTGCATCAAGCGGTATGATTCACCGGAAAGCCTGTTTTATTGCGATCCACCTTACATAGATACCGAAAACTATTACGGCAAGGGAAATTTCACGTACGATGACCACCGTACCCTTGCAGAGATACTTCACGGCATCAAAGGTCATGCAATGGTTTCACACTATGCTAATAGCCTGTATGATGATTTATACAAAGGCTGGAATCGGTTTGAGTATCAATCTTTCAAAGGCAGTAGTAAATCCACCGGCGGGGAAAAGCCAAAGACGGTGGAAGTCCTTTATTGCAATTTTGAACCAGAGACAGGGGGATTATTTCAATGAATCCATACACGGACTTTATGGCATGGGTATTTTACTTTGAGCTTACACGGGCGGTATGCTGGATGCTGTGGACGGGGTTGCGGTGGTAGTCAATGGGTATGCTTTGAATGCTTCTGTGTGTAGTAAGTATAGACAAGACCGATTAAAGCAATAATGGAAAGGATCATAAAAAATATAGCCATATTACTCATGGTTATTACTCCCTTCTAAAATGAAAGCAATTATGAAAGTAAAAAGTGCGGTAATACTACCAAAGAAGAGAGCGGGAATATCCCACTTTTCTTTTAATAAATTCCCAACAATAGCAAGAAGCGCAACACCTTTGCTGATGTCATACAAATACTTTGCGGTACTCTCTCTTTGTTTCTTGGTCATGTATGAACAATATAACAAATACCAATAAAAAACAAAAGGTAAAAATACATAAAAAGACTTGACAATGGTTTAAGGGTACGGTAGTACGTACGAAAATCAAGGCTTTCAAGACGTTGGACGGAACGTTTATCATATATGCCTGGTGTATGCCGGGCAAAAAAAGGCAGTGGTTAGGTATCCCGTCCGATACCTGGCTTACTGCCTTTTTTGTTTGAAAGGGGCGGGAAATGAAACAAGTAATTGACGGGAAATTATACAACACAGAAACGGCGGAATTATTGCACGAGTGGAGCAATGGCAAGTTTACAAGCGATTTTGGTCATTGTGCGGAAGCATTGTATAAGACCAAGAAAGGGGCGTATTTTATAGCAGGCGAAGGCGGTGCTATGACTGGATATGCCAGGTCATGCGGAACTAATAGCACGTGTGGGGGTAGTGGTATCCGTGTTTTAACCGAAGTCGAGGCCATGGAATGGTTAGAAAACCATGAAGGAACGGAAGCATTAGAACAATATTTTGGCGATAAAATAGACGAGGCTTAAACCTTTTTTAAAGGACGGTGAACACATGGCGGTAAGATGGAAAAAGTATTTTCCAGAGCAATGCAGAGATGACAAAGGACAGAATATCAATTGTGACGGTAAGCGTGGGGATTACTGTCCGGTGAATTTACCTGTAAAAGATACCGGAGAGGTCAAACGGTGCGGGCGGTGGTTAGTGGAACTCTTTGATGATAGGAAGCGGTGGGTGTCGGTTAGCTTCAGGGATATTAGAAGCCGTAAAGATGCCATGAAAAGATTAATGGTGCTTATCGGTGACAGGGAGCGGGGAAAATTGCAATTGCCAAGAAAGAAACAGATACCCACTTTGGCAGTATATTCCAAGACGTACCTGTCCCTATGTGAAGGGGCGAATGGTAACACGCTTGCAATGAAGCAAAGGGCTATAAATGCGCTGGTAAAATTCTTGGGGGATTATCCACTTGATAAGATTACACCGTTTCTTATAGAGCGGTACAGGATTGACCGTAAATCAAGCGGGGTTAAAGACAGCAGTATCAATATAGACGTTGACGTATTGTCGCACGTATTTATCACTGCTATAAAGGCGGGTATTATCGACAAGAACCCAGGCAAAGAGGTAAAACGGTTAAAAATAACACAGACCAAAGACCGTATATTGAGCGGTGATGAAATAGCCTTATTGCTTGATAAGCTGCAAGGGAAAGACCGTCTTATGGTGTTGGTAGGACTCTTTACAGGGTTACGTCTTGGCGGGGTGTTAGGGCTATCATGGCATGATATAGACTTCACCAGAAAGATAATAACGTCCAGTCATAAGACTGGGAAGCTGGTATTAATACCAATGTCGGATTATCTATCAAGGGAACTGTTGCAGTGGAAAGAAGTCAATCCAAGTAATGACAGGGTATTCGAGACAAGAGAAATCATAAATGCTGTTGTTTCTGAATACAGCAGCCATTTTAGCCAGCTTTTTAAGGGTTTAGGCATCTTAGACTTTACCTTCCATAACCTGAGACATACATTTGCAAGTTTACTTCAGGGTGAGTTGGGTATTGGTGCGGTAGTGGTACAAGGGATGACAGGACATTCGAGTTTAGGCATGTTGCAGAAATACAGTCATACCGGTATAGATGCAAAGACACGAGCTATCCAGACATTAACAGATCATGTCCTGAGTAGAAAACCTGAGACCAGTTTTGCCATAGCACAATAAAAAAGGTACGGTCAGGAGTACGGCAATTACTTTTTGGTGTGTTATTCAATATCCTTGTATTGCCAGTATTTATAAGGGTTACAAGGTGTATAAGTGTGAAACGGATAAGTTTAACTCTCAAATTTTACACGAATAAAAAAGGCATATGAAACGTGATATTTCATATGCCTTATATTCAAATCAGCAGACTCAAACCGAGCCGATTGCTTATATTAAAAAAGGGCATATGAAATTCATACTTCACATGCCCTTTTATTTTCAGATGGGTGTATTAAAATTGCAAATACAAACCACTGTCAAACTACTTTGCTGCAAAATTCCTTACAATCTCAACCATCTTCTCGATCATTTCAGGTGACATTTTTCCCTGATACCCAGGACATTTTCCCTTGCCTGCATTGATATGCTTTACAAGCTGATCATCTGTTTTTGAAGATTGGAAAGCGGCATCAGTAAAATCAGGTACACCGTATTCATGTCCCTTAGCAGTGCCTTTACCACCATTTCCGTGGCAGTAATAACAGCTCTCCTGCACAGCAAAACCAAGACCAGCAAAAATGGTATACGGACTCTTTGTGGTATCACCTGGTTCGTGATGTGTCAAAGCCCAAGCAGAACTCCCTAAAGATAACCCCAAACCAGCAATTACTGGTAATATGTAAGATAAACGGAATATTTTCATAATTCAACCTCCCCTCATTTATGTTTATGTAGGATATTTATTAGATTACGGAACAAGCTTCAACTCTGACTTATAAATCTTATGGCAATTTCTGCAGGCAATGGTAAGCCTTCTGAACTGCACCTGAATTTCTTCCAGGTCCTTGTTTCCGGCTGCCTTGTCAATCTCGGTTGAATGATAGAGAACTTCTCCATTCAATACTTTATAATTCTTATCGCTTGCAAATTTTTCTGATGAAGTATTGGTATCTGCAATGATTGACTTTGCAAAACCTGAAAATTTTCCAAATTGTTCGTCGCTAGCTGCTGAAAGCCCCGTCATTGCCCTCATCCCCTGAAAATTATCCCACATCTTTTTGCATAATTCGCCCTGGCCGGCCTGTCCATAACTAACTGAACTCACTGCAGCAATGAACAATGTGATTGTCCCTGCGATTATACCCTTTTTTAGGCTCATTTTTCCCCTCCTCACTTTCCTTTTTTAAAAATACCTTAATAATCTTACACGACTATTCTCACAATTATTGAATTTCTATGCAACAATTCTTCCTAAGCATTAAACCACTTATTTTGATGTAGAGAGGGCACCAATTCTTAAAATTAGTATCTCTGTAATTTTCAAATCCGCCCCCAAACCTTAGACCTTTCACTTCACCTCCCTTCATACCAAAAATCGATAGCATAGAACTGCATGCCACAACCTAACCTAAATATATCATGAATTACCGAGACAATCCTGCAATAACAAATGACTCCCAGTAGATATTTCAAAACAATATACTAACTAAAGGAAGCACTCTTCAAGAGACAGAGTTGACCAATATATCATTGAAAGCAAAATGAGTCAAGTAAAAATTTTCCGGATAATTGCATCTAAAACTTCAAAAAAAAGCTATCTTTCTCACTAAGCAAACTCTAACATCCCCGGCAAAAATCTGTTACCAATCTTTTGGAACACTTGTTTCTTTCGGTGCCGGAATCTCCGTCTGTCCGGGTTTTAATTCTTCTTTTTTACCTGGATATAGTTGAGGATAAATAGTAATCCCTAAATGCTTGTGACATACGGCGCACGTCTGCCTCAATCTTCGAACCTGCCATTGGGCATCTTCCAGCGCACCCTGTTCCCCCTTGTGGTTAACAATTTCATGCATCTTCTCGGCCTCCGTCATCATTGTTTTATTCAGATCCTGGTATTTCCGGTCATCAGGACGTGAAAATTTACTAATGACTATCTTCGTCAGTTTCACAATATTCGCACTCGATTCGGCAATCACCTTCCAGTCATTGTCGCTATAATTATAGTACCCTGATATTTCTTCAACGGCCTTATAGCTTTTATCTATTTCACTCATTAGCTTGGCCAATTCACTCTTCTCTTTTTCCTGCTTGGGCGGCGGTTCATCTGCAAACACATAGGTCATTATGCCGCATATACCAACGATCAAACCTGTTAAAATAGTTCTTCTCACCAATGTCTTTCACCTCCATCAACGAATCAAATCAACCCCATACTAACTCATTCTAAAAATGGGACAAAATATTTATTATTCAATCTAACACGGAACTACGATACACCCTCTATTAAGTGAAAAATACTTTAAACTAACCAGAAAACAAGGACGCTTCGCCAATAAGTCTAAAGAAAAAACAACGAGCGAATTATTATAAATAAAAAATATAGCATGTCAAATATTTATTTCGGGTGAAATATTACGAACTTTAGACTCAGAAAAGGACTTTTTGACAAATGATTTTAATCCTTGAAAGCACATGATAAAAAATTATAATGTCTTTAATTTGTCATTATTAACATTCAACTAAATTATACACATGCAATTCTTTTAAGGAATATACAAGAGATGAAATGGTCACAAACGCTGATCCCCACACTGAAAGAGAGTCCGTCAGAGGCGGAAATCGATAGTCACAAACTCATGATCCGCGCCGGTCTTATTCGGAGAATTACATCCGGCGCTTACGCCTATTTACCGCTTGGAACACTGGTCTTGAACAAAGTCGTTAGTATTGTGCGTGAAGAAATGAATCGGGCGGGGGCTATCGAGGTGTTCCTTCCCGCACTCCAACCGCTCGACCTCCTGGAAGAGAGTGGCCGCCTGGCGGTATTTGGCGATGACCTGATTACGTTCGAGGATAGACACGGCAAAACCACCGCATTAGGCCCTACCCACGAAGAAATTATTACGGATATCGTAAGAAATGAGATGAATTCCTACAGGCAATTCCCGATCACTCTTTACCAGATACAAACTAAGTTCCGGGATGAAACCAGACCCCGGTTCGGCGTCCTGCGCAGCAAGGAATTTATTATGAAAGATGCCTATAGCTTTGACGTGGATTACGACGGGCTAAACAAGAGTTATAAATCCATGTACGACGCTTACTGCCGCATATTTGACCGATGCGGTCTTGACTACATTGTCGTAGAGGCAGACTCGGGCGCTATGGGCGGCGACGTTTCCCATGAATTCATGGTACCAAGCCCTGTGGGAGAAGATATCCTGATCCGATGTTTGAAATGCGGTTACAGCGCCAATCGTGAACGGGCCGAAACAGCTCCAATTTCACAGGAAAATCAGATTACCCTTCAGGCGATTAAAGAAGTCCATACGCCCAATAAACATACCATTCAGGAAGTCGGCAGCTTTTTGAAGGTAGATCCACGCCAGATGGTAAAAACGATGATTTATATATCGGGAGGACAACCCGTAGCCGTCCTCCTCCGCGGTGACCACGAGGTCAACGAGACCAAGTTAACCAAGGTGCTTGGACAGGAAACCGTTGCACTTGCAGACCATAATACTATAGAACACGTCACAGGTGCGCATGTGGGGTTTGCCGGACCTGTAGGGTTGAAGATAAAAATCATTGCCGATCAGGCCGTATCCATACTTCGTAATTTTGTTGCCGGCGCCAACAAGTCGGATACCCATTTATTAAATGTAAACCCGGAAAGGGATTTCAAGATTGACCAGATTGCCAATATCCGTTACGTAACCAGGGGAGACAAATGCCCCAAATGTAACCATGAACTTGACGTCTCGCAAGGCATCGAAATTGGACACGTCTTCAAGCTGGGGACGAAATACAGTGACGCCCTTAAGGCAAGGTTTCTGGATGCCAACGGCAAAGAAAAATCCACAATCATGGGGTGTTATGGGATTGGAGTCAACCGTATCATTGCATCCCTTATTGAAAGATCGCATGATGAGAATGGCATTATATGGCCGCTTTCATTGACGCCGTACCAGGTCATTATAATTCCCGTCAACGTCAACGACACGAACAGTATGAAAATGGCAAATTCCATCTATGACGACCTCACCAACAACAAAGGCATTGACGTATTGCTGGACGATAGAGACCAGAGACCAGGCGTAAAATTCAAGGATGCCGACCTGATTGGAATTCCCATAAAAATCATTATCGGTAAAAAATTCACGGAAACAAAAGAACTTGAGATAAAATTAAGGAAAAGCGGTGAGACTTTCCTGACTCCACCCGAAGAAGTTATGGCAAGGCTAAAATGCCTGTTTGAAACGTTATCGAAACCTTGATATGAGCCGCAAATACGCACAAACGAACAAAACAAGTGAAATTTTTTAAAGAGAAAAATCGCAGCTATCGTGGGTCAAATTTCCAAACCAAAACCTGTAAACTTGATTGCTGGCATATTAACAAGTATCCCTGAGATTCTAGAACAGGTTGATAAGACCCTGGAAAAATATTTTGGTTCTATAGACCTTCGAAGTGATGTACTGCCTTTTACTTTTACCGATTATTATAATGAGGAAACGGGTAAAGACATTCTAAGGCAATTTTATAGTTTTGAAAAACTGATCATGCCCGATGAGATTGCTTCTATTAAAGTACAGACCAATCATATAGAAGAATCTTTAGCCGCTTCAAAAAAATACTCCGTAAAACGCCCTGTCAATATTGACCCCGGTTACATGAATGAAAGCAGATTAATCCTTGCCTCTACGAAGGATTTTTCCCATCGTATTTATTTACGTGACGGCATATATGCCGAAGTGACCCTTAATTATCGCGGTGGAAGATACGAATCCTTCCCCTGGACGTTTCCCGATTATAAATCTACCGATTATCACAAGTTCTTGCTCATGGCAAGGGAACTCTATGTCAGGAAACTTAAGAAAATAAAGGAATAAAATTTTATGGAAAAAACTTTAATTATTTTAAAACCAGATGCCGTTCAACGCCGTTTGCTGGGAAAGATCATCACCAGATTTGAGGAAAAGGGGTTCCGGATAATAGGCCTAAAAATGATCCAAATCTCAGACTCCCTGGCAAGAAAACACTACGGCGTGCATGAAGGAAAGGATTTTTTCGAACCCCTGGTCAGATACACAACCTCAGCACCCGTAATCGTCATGGTACTAAAAGGTAAAAATGCCATAGAAATTGCCCGGAAGATGATGGGTACCACCTTCGGCTCAAAGGCTGAACCTGGCACTATCCGGGGTGATTATGCCGTCAGTAACCGTTTTAACCTGATACACGGCTCAGATTCCTCCGCCTCTGCCGAAAAAGAAATCGGCATCTTTTTTAAGAAAGAGGAACTTTTTGAGTACAACCCAACAGATATCCAGTGGGTGTATGATATGTCCACAGGGGACATTGTCTAAAATTTACATAGCCCGTAGGCGCACCGTGCCCCCCCTTTGTGTAATCCGGAATATTACATTAAGCCCTGGGTTTATCCAGTATATTCCTAACCTTTTCCAGTATTTCTGCCGGTGAAACCGGCTTTAAAACATAGTCCAATCCTCTATCGATGATATTCCTTTTGCAGAGAATATCATCACTATACCCGCTCATAAAAAGAACTTTCATATCAGGCCGTATCCTCTTTATTGCATCATACGCCTCTTTCCCGCTTTTCCCAGGCATTATTAAATCAAAAACGAGAAGATTGATACCGTCCTTGTTTTTTCTGAATTTCTCCAGCGCATCTTCTCCGTCTGTTGCTTCTATCACCTCATAGCCATTTCTTTCCAGGACTATTCTCGTCAATTCTCTGACATCGCTGTCATCTTCCGCCAACAATATTGTTTTTGTGCCATCCCTGGAAGCTGCGGCATTTACTTCTGTTATTGCTTGCTCATCTTTTGATTCAATGAGTGGCAGGTATATTTTAAATATCGTTCCTTTGCCTGGTGCACTGTCAACTTCTATATAGCCATTGTGCTGTTTAACTATCCCATACACACTTGCAAGGCCAAGACCCGTGCCCTTTCCCACCTCCTTCGTGGTAAAGAACGGCTCAAATATCCTCGATTTCGTATCTTCATCCATACCCATACCCGTATCGGAAACGGATATACGGGCATATTCCCCTATTTCACCGTAACCATGCGCCCTTACAAACGTCTTGTCCATCTCCACAACATCTGTACTTATCGTCAAAAGACCTCCTTTAGGCATGGCATCCCGTGCATTGGTTGCGAGGTTCATCAGGACATTTCCTATCTGGTAGCTATCAACCATTACTATGCAATTTCTAGCGGAAAGCATGACTTCGAGTTTAATATCTTCCCGAATAAGCTTTGTCAGAAGGGCTTTGGACTCTTTTACAATCTCGTTTAAATTTACCGGCTCCGGACAAAGTGACTGCTCCCTGCTGAATGCAAGGAGATCCTGGGTTAGACTGGCCGCAGTCTTTGATGACTTCAGTATTTTTTGTAGATAATACCTTAATGGATCATTCTCCCTTATCTCCGTCAGTAACATGCTCGCATACCCTATGATGACCGTAAGGAGATTATTAAAGTTATGGGCAACACCTCCTGCAAGTTTTCCAACAGAAGCCAAATTCTGGGCATGATAAAGCTGTTCTCTCAGTTTTTCTCTCTCTTTTTCCAACCTTTTGAGGTTGGTAATGTCTACACCCGAACTTAGCGTACCGATGATATTACTCTTCTCGTCCCTTAAAAGAGTACTGTGCCAGGCAACAATCCTTTCCTCGCCGCTTTTTGTTATCATTGAGGTTTCATAGTATTCAAAAGGTTCGATTTCATCCTGCATCACCTTAACAAAATCTTTTATTATCTTGTCTCTGCTTTTTTGTGATATAAAACTATCAATCCATTTTTTACCGATAATTTCTCTTTCTGTATAGCCTAATATTTCGCAACCTTTTTTATTAATCAGCATTGTCTTTCCCGTTGTATCAAGTACAAGAAATATAACTGCTGCAATATCAAGATACTTTTGCGACTTATCCTTCTCTTTCTGTATCAACTCCTCCATCCGCTTACGTTCGGTAATATCTGTAATAACAGAAACGAATCCAATAAGCCTTCCCTGCGCATCCCGCTCATATACCCAATTTACCTGCACATCAACAATCTTGCCGTCTTTTGCCCGGTTCTTTCCGAAATAAGGCGTTGGTTCTGGCTGATCATTTACAAGCTGCATAAAATATGCCTTTAGCATTTCTTTATCCGTATCACAGGCAGGTAAATCCCAAATCTTTTTACCAACCAACTCACCTTGCAAATACCCTAAAATAGCATGGTGCGCTTTATTGCTATAGGTAATTGTTCCAGAAAGATCGTTTTCCTGAATCCCACAAGGAACAGATTCAACAAGACTTCTGTATTTTTCCTCAGATTCCCTGAATAATTTTTCTGTCTTTCTGATGTTGGTGATATCCAGGACTGTTCCACTCATTTGAGTCGGCTTGCCACCCGCATCGTATGTCACCTCTCCCTGTGAATGGAGAACACGTTCAGAACCGTCTGGTCTTACGACACGGAACTCAATGTTGTAGGGCATTCCCTCATGAACTGCCTTATGAATGGATAACTGCACAAATTCCCTGTCGTCAGGATGGATTGCATTTGAAAATTTTTCAAACGTTGGGATGAATCCCTTCCATTCCACCCCAAAAATGCAATATATCTCTTCAGACCACCACAGCTCGTTTTTCCCTATATTCCATACCCAGCTTCCCAGATGAGCAATTCGTTGAGCAACGGCAAGGTAGGTTTCGCTTCGCCGCAATGTCTCTTCTGCCTTAATACGGTTAAAGATCAAGCCTATCTGTGACAGCACCGATAAAATGAGTTTAATGAGCCGCTCATTCCTTTCCTCCACCTTTACATGGTAGAATACTATAATAGCTACTACTTCATTATTGGTAATAATGGGAAAGGCGATCCCGGTCTTCAGTCCTGTTTCCCTGGCGATCGATGCACAGAGACAGGTCGGTTCAAGAGTGACATTCTGCACCCATACAGGCTGTTTTTCTGCCCAGGCACGGCCAGGCAACCCGGAACCTTTCGCAAAGGTAAATCCTTCGGTATAAGCGCTGAATTTCTCAAGACCTTCAATGGCGCTATAGTAAGCGCGGTCTCGCTCTAAAAACTCGCCATCGGAGCCGGGTCTCCACGCCTCCCCATAAACCCAGCCGGTAAAGTTACATATCTTATGGAGTGCAATAACCAGCGCATCGTGTAAATTCTCTGATACGTTGAGCGCAAAAGTTATTGTTTGTAACAGATACATTTCCTCATTTGCGTGTCTCTGCGCAGTGATGTCTATGGCCACTACGCGGAACTGTTTCTCCCTTCCACCAGCCGTTACAATCCCCTCAAGCCGTACACAGACCGTAGATGCGTTAGTCTTCACGAGTTCTATTTCGCACATTTGCTTTGTATCGGTTTCAATCATCTTATTGCAGAACGTATTGAAGGCGGGAAGATATTCGGGCTTGATGAAAAGGTGGAAGTATCTGTTAATCAGACTGCTTCTCTCTACGCCAAGGAGCGACGCTCCAGCCAGGTTTACCTCGATAAGTATCCCATATTTGTCAAGGGTAAAATAGCCTGCAGGGGCAAAGTCATACAATTCGGTGTACTTATTCAGTGCGTCTTCAGCTTCTGCGTGCGCATGCTTCAGTTCTTCATCCTGCATTTCGAGTTTGGTTTGATGCACCTGCTGTTCATGCGCCAGAGCAAATGTTTCCATGCCTGCCGTATCTTGTGCTTTCTGGGCTTTTTTCTTACGCAGCAATTCTTCTGTACGGCGTCGCAGGCCGTCAACCTTGCCTGGTTTTGATTTCTCTTCTTTCATGGATGCACTCTGCTGTTTTGCATACAAGTTTCAGGTTTTAAATAATCAATAAAACCCGGAAGGCAAACAGGAAGCTTCTTTTCTTCATTTTAACCTTTTTATATAATGCTTCGAGATGTGGCGTACTTTAAAATATGGAATACCTGATACGTTAAAATTTATATTTCTGATATTGAACGCGGTTTGCCAATGTAGTACCCCTGCGCATAGTTTACACCAAATTCATGCAGCATACGAACTGATTCCTTATCGCTGACAAACTCTGCAATCGTCTTATTCCCTAAACCACGCGCCACCTCCACAATTGCCTTGACCATGTGCTGGTCAAAACGGTTATTGGGTAAATTCTGGATGAAACTGCCGTCTATTTTCAGATAATCCAAAGGTAAATACTGCAGGTAATTGAACGATGAAAAACCGATGCCAAAATCGTCCAGCGCAAAATTACATCCGCTGGCCTTCAGGGTAGCAATAAAATTCTGCGCTGTGGCTATATTTTCGACCAATGAGGATTCTGTAATTTCAAAGGTGAGGTTTTTAGTGTCGATCTTTGTTGCTGACAGTTCTTTGTTTATAGTGGATAATAATTCGGTATCTGAAAAAGAACTGCCGGAAAGATTGACTTCGAGATATGCGGGTTTGCCCTCATGTTGTAATTTTTGAATGATAGATATCGCCTTATGTGACACCCATCGGTCTATATCATGGATTAGTCCAAAACGTTCCGCAATTCCAAGGAAGTTTGACGGTAAAATCGCCTTCCCGTCAGTATCCATCATTCGTAATAGCGCTTCATGCCCAACGATACGGTTTTGTTGTATGTCCAGGATAGGCTGTAAATACAAAGCAAATTGGTCTTGCTTCAGGGCAGTGCGAATGCGTTTTTCCCACAGAACCCGTGATTCGATTTGTGATTTTTGTTCGGGTGTATAAACACAGGCCAGGTTGCGGCCTTTTTCCTTTGCACGGTACATGGCAAGATCGGCATTGGTAAGAAGCTCCTCCACCGTGTCACCGTGAGCCGGGAACATGGCGATGCCGATACTGAAGGTAATGCTGACAGGATGCCCCTCTTCTGTGAAATCGTGGCATTCTATCATTTCCATTAATTGCTTTGCAGTGATTTCCGCCTGGCTTGCAGTGACATAAGGCAGGATAATGGCGAATTCATCTCCCCCCACCCTTGCCAGGGTATCGGTATTGCGCAATCGTTTCCTGAGGAAGCTGCCAATGAACTTGAGTAATTTGTCACCTACATGATGACCAAGTGAATCATTGACGCGTTTAAAATTATCAAGGTCGAGGAACAATATAGCTCCGTATATCCCATGCCTTCGTGATTGTACAAGCCATCTCTCCAGTTCTGCCTGAAAAAAGCGACGATTAAAAAGCTCTGTAAGGGGGTCACGGTCTGCAAGATATATAATTTGACTTTCAAAACGTTTGCGTTCCGAAATATCACGCGCTATGGTGGAAAGGTACTCCACATTTCCATCGGTGTTTTTATGCGCAATAATTACCTGAGAAACAGAAATTTCGCGTCCATCACGGCCGAGAAGCGCGGTTTCTCCTGACCAGACGCCATTTTTTGTTGCGAATGATATCGCCTCCTCTTGAATCAAAACATTCGCCATGACAGGATGAATGTCTGAAATTTTCAGGTCTGAAATATCTTCATCTTCGGCTATTCCCAGCATATTTCGTCCCGCTTTGTTAATGTAAAGTAAATGACCGTCCCTGTCGGCTGTTCCGACAAAGTCGGTTGTCGTTTCGAGGATTGCAGACAGCCTTGTCCTCATTTTTTCTATGTTCTTCCGTTCGGTTATGTCCCAGAAAACGCCTAAAATACCGGTCACGTTGCCTTCGTCATCCTGTAGAGGGGTTTTGACTGTTTGTATAATAAATTCCTGTCCATCCCTGATATATCCCTCCTCTAGTTCTTCTGTTTGCCCTGATTCCATAATCCTTTTATCATCTGCCCGGTATTTATCGGCCAATTCTTTTGGATAAAAATCATAATCTGTTTTTCCCGCTATCTCATCCGGTGAAATCCTCAAGTCACGCGCATAATGCTCATTGCAGGATACATAAACTGAATTCCTATCCTTATGAAATATCTTTTGAGGAAGATTTTCCAGAAGCATCCGGTGTTTCCGCTCGCTTTTCCGCAGCAGTTCTTCCGCTAATCTGCGACTTATGAAGGCACCTACACGCCTGCCAGTATCAGCCATAAAGGCAAACACTTCACTGTCGGATTGACGGACATTTCTGGTAAAGAAACCCATGACACCAATCACTTCATTTGATCTCGTAATCGGGAATGCCATAGCTCCGTGTATCCCCAGTTTTTGGGCAATTGCCACACGGGGGAAATTTTTATCGTCAACAACATCTGTTATCCATGCCGGCTGACCGCTTTCCCACACCCTGCCCGGCAAGCCTATTCCTTTTGAAAATGTATAATCTTCGCTTATTTTTTTAAATTCATAAAATACCGGTATTTGCAGATGCCAGATGTCTTTTAACCGCAAAAGATTTGAATTCGTGTCCACACGCCAGAGTTCTCCATATTCCCATCCGAAACCGTGGCAAATGGTCTTGAGGATTTTTGGCGCACCATCGTTAAGCGTGGCAGATTCATTTAAAATATTGGTAATGGTAAACTGGGCGAGCTGGCGGGATTCCATCAATTTGCGGTTGTTGATTTCTTTTTCGAGTTCTTTTACCTTCTCTTCGAGTTTTGCGGCTACAATATGATTGTAATTACTGAGAAATGTTTCATCGTCTGTAAAAGGTATTTTCTTAGCATCTATTTCTTTGGCTTTTGTGCTTTCAAGCGTATTTTTTATCTCCCTCCATAGTTTTTCCGGATCTTTCGGTTTTTCAAAAAACGCGAGGGCTCCGAGGGAACAAGCCAGTTCTTTATCTTTACTGCCCGTGTAAACAGCTGAATAGAAAATAAAAGGAATAGATTTTAGCAATTCATTATTTTTCATGTTCTTGAGAAACTGGAAGCCGTCCATATTGGGCATAAGGATGTCTGAAATAATCAGATCAGGCTTGTGGTCGAGCACCTTGTTAAGCCCATCCTGCCCGTCTTCCGCCTCAATAACTTCATTGCCCTGTTTTTCGATGATAAGTCTTAAAATCTCTCTATTTTCGCCGTTGTCATCTACAAGCAATATCTTCATAATTACATTAGCGGTATAAGTTGTGAATTAATTTATATTGTAACAGTTGGAAATTGAACTTTTTGGACAGCCACAATATCGAGGGTACGGACACCGTGTCCCAACTACATTCCTGCTTTTGTGGCTATTTTGAAATTCCTGAATTCCTGTATATCAAATTATACAGGACGGACTGAATTGAAAGGCAATTCTCAGCGCCCATGGATAAAGCGCTGATTAAATGGTATTGTTGCAAGAAAAACAAACTACGCCAGACTAAAAATAAGTATGTAACCGACCGCTTCTATGTTACCGTAGTTTAGCGGCACAGGAGGATCGAGCAGTTTGTGGATCGCATGACTCTTACTGTGGTACTACCTAAAATCATCTCCTGAAGCCTGGAGTGTCCGTAAGCGCCCATAACCAGGACATCAAATTTATTGTCTTCGTCATTACATACCTCAAGAATACCGCCTGCATGGTCGCTTCCCCCCTTTGCAATAGTATCGACAGCAAGTTTATAATCTTCAAGGAAGGCCTTTGCCTTTGACAGTATTTGCAAGGCTTCGTCTTTTTTCTCGGCCACACAAACCACCGTTATGGGTAACTTCATGGCCTGCGCTATTTCGGCGCCACTCCGCAGCGCCTTGTCTGCAAAAGAACTTCCGTCATAAGCGATCAGCATCTTGCGAAAAGGCTTGTATTCGGATGGCGTAATGAGTACGGGTTTATGCGTCTGACGTACCACAAATTCGACGTTGGTACCGAGAAACACATCACGCCATTCGGCATGCGCCCCCATTTTACCCATGGCAATCAGATCACAGTCATCGGCAGATTTAATGATCTCGCGGCTCACGATCCCTTCCCGTATTTCGCGGGTAAATGCTACCTTTGCCTGGGTACATTTTCCCTCTACCTGATTCAAGGCTGCATCGGCCTGCGATTCCAATATCTCCCGAATGGTTTGATTAAATGTTCCATACGGAACCATTCCGCCAATGCTCGTTCCAATATCGTGGATCAACGGACCAGTCAATATCTTGACGTCTTTGACAAATAGTCCACGAATACCGGCATTAAACAAGCGTGCTAAATTTATGGCATAGTCTGCTGCAGTAAGGCTGTTTTCAGAACCGTCGGTAGGAACAAGGATTTGTTTTATCATAAATACAAGGTCTCCTGTCTGGCTGTAACGCGACTTTCAAGTCGTCTGTTTCTGCTGGTCGCCTTTTTGCGCTTCAGGCGAGATAAATCTCGCGCTACACTACGCAACATGAGAAATTACAGCATCAAATATATTGATTAAAAACTTGTGCGATTATTACTTAACAAAAAGATTTTGTCAAGCCAAATATAAGATTTAGAACGTGTAAAAATCTTCTGTACGGTTTTAACCTTCTGAATTTTGTTGACCGTTTGCCGTTACTTCATGTATAATTTTAACTCATTCCCCTATGCTTGTTAAGTCTGTATTTTGCAATTATTTAAATAATTATAAATATTAAGCATTTTTAAAGTTAGAGATTTATGGACAAGGATATTGTTAAAGAAATCTTCCTGCTCATCATTGAGATTATCAAGGCGCTCTGTGAGATAGTGTGGAAGAAGATAAAAGACCTCTTCAGTTTAGTATGGGAAAGGTTTTTTGGCTTGGCAGACGTGTCCAAAGAACAGGTTACGTATCAAGAGTGGGGCGTTACCGGCGAAGACGAATGGCCGAGCGCTCCTGAAGTGCCGGTCGTCAAGCAGGAGGAACCACAACAAAGGGTCGAAACAAAAGAAATTGTATATGCCCAGAAAACACCGGAACTTCCGGATTCTTACGGAGACAATCGAATTGTCCTGATGGTAAGGGATCCTGAATGGCTGTTTACGTATTGGGAGTTGAGAAAGGACGTTATCGACAGCGCCCGGAATACACTGATACCTCTGGCCGGGGATGCAAAAACCATCTTGAGGGTCTATGACGTAACGGATATTATCTTCAATGGCTACAATGCCCACAAATACTTTGATATTGAAGTGACTGACGGCGCACGGAGTTGGTACATTCACGCAGGCGAGCCAAACAGGTCGTTTTGTGTGGATATCGGGTTCCTTGCGCCAGATGGGACGTTTCGTATCCTCTCCAGATCGAATACCGTAAGAACACCGCGCATGAGCGTTTCAGAGGTAGTTGATGAAGAGTGGATGAGCATTAAGGAGCTTTATGAAAAGGCGTATATCCCTATGGGACGCGGCATCAGCGAATCGGTCTTCGAAAGGGCGCATGCGAACTGGCAGGAAGTACTCAAAGAGGGCGTGTCTTCACCTGAATCTTCAGGCGGTTTAACGGTTTCGGAAAAGTAATCATATGGGAAAAGGCTACCTGTCATTAATCTTGCATGCACACCTGCCGTTTGTCCGTCATCCGGAATACCGCGAGTTTCTGGAAGAAGACTGGCTCTTTGAGGCTATTACCGAAACCTACATTCCGCTCATCGACGTCTTTGACAAACTGACCGACGAAGGTATCGATTTCCGCCTAACCATGTCGCTGACCCCGCCGCTGATTTCGATGCTTACCGATGAACTTTTACAATCCCGCTATATTCGCTATCTTGAAAAGCGAATCCAGCTTTCGGAAAAAGAGATCGAAAGGACAAAACATCAACCAGAATTCAACCGCCTTGCGCAGGTATATTATAAGCATTTTACCAATGCCAGATACGTTTATGCAGAAAAATATCATCGAAATATCATCCACGCCTTCAAGAAATTCCAGGATATGGGCAAGCTGGAGGTGATAACCTGCGGGGCTACTCATGGTTATTTGCCCCTTATGAACAACAATGTGAATGCCATGCGCGCGCAGATCAATGTTGCGGCAGCACATTATGAAAAACATTTTGGCAGAAGGCCGCGTGGAATATGGCTACCCGAATGCGCCTATGAGCCTGGCGTAGACCAACTGCTTAAGGATGCCGGTATTCGTTTCTTTATTACTGAAACACATGGGATTCTGTTTGCCTCCCCGAGGCCGAAATACGGCATTTATGCACCCATCTACTGTCCGACAGGCGTAGCCGCCTTTGGCAGGGATATGGAATCTTCCAGGCAGGTCTGGAGCTCAAAGGAAGGGTATCCGGGTGATTTTTCCTATCGTGATTTTTACCGCGACGTAGGATTCGACCTTGATTATGACTACATCAGGCCGTATCTCCATGGAGACGGCAAGCGTACCAACATCGGCATCAAATATTACCGGATTACCGGCAAGACGGATCACAAAGAACCTTACTCTCCGGAAAGGGCGCTGGATAAAGCCGCCGAACATGCGGGAAATTTTATGTTTAACCGTGAGAAACAGGTTGAACACCTTGCCTCGGTCATGGATCGGAAACCAATTGTTGTTGCGCCTTACGATGCGGAACTCTTCGGCCACTGGTGGTTCGAAGGCCCTGACTGGATCAATTTCCTGTTCAGGAAGATTGCCTTTGACCAGAAAACCATATCGCTGATTAACCCGATGGAATACCTCGAAATGTATCCCGTTAATCAGGTTTCTACGCCCTCTCTTTCGAGTTGGGGATATAAAGGATATAATGAGTATTGGCTGAACGACAGCAACGATTGGATTTACAGACACCTTCACAAAGCGGCTGAACGTATGGTAGAATTGTCTCAAAAATTTTCGGATACAAACGGAAATGCTCTAAAAAACCGGGCGCTCAACCAGGCCGCAAGGGAACTCCTGCTCGCACAGAGCAGCGACTGGGCATTTATTATGAAGACCGGCACCATGGTAGAATACGCAGTAAAGAGGACCAAAGAACACCTCTTCCGTTTTACCAGGCTGTATGACGATATCCAAACCGACAATATCGACGCCTCATGGCTTTCCGATATAGAAGGCAAAGACAATATATTTCCGGACATTGATTATCATGTTTATCAGTAGAGACAGGTTTTAAACCTGTCTCTACAATGGGAAAAATATTTTATCGTGTATTTTTAAGGGAGGGAAACTATATGTCATCCGAAATGATGAAATGGCCGTACTTACCTGGTTTGGGTTCGTTCAGGGACGAGATGAACAAGCTCTTTGAGAGTTTTACGAGAAGGGGAGCCGCCGCAGAAATGGGTTTGGTGACTCCTCTGGATGTTTCAGAAACAGAAGAAAACATCCTTGTAAAGGTAGAAGTGCCTGGAATTGAACCGAAAGATATTGACATCTCGATCAGCGGCGACACCTTAACGATTAAAGGTGAAAAGAAGTCCGAAAAGGAAGAGAAGGGAAAGAATTATCACTTTATAGAAAGGAGCTACGGAAGTTTTTCCAGGTCCGTTGGATTACCTGCATCGGTGAAATTCGACCAGGTGAAAGCTGAATATAAGAAAGGGATACTTGAGATTATCTTGCCAAAATCGGAAAAATCAAAAATGAAGAAAATTCCGGTAAAGGTAAGTTGAAAATTTGTGAATGTCGCCAACAGGTTATAAAACCCGGAATGATCCGCCGTAAATACCTGCGGGGAGTTTTAATCGTGTCTTTTGAAAGGAGAAATTAGAAGAATGAAAGTGCCAAGAGAAATTGGGTATGGACCATCACATAAAAGAGATAAAGTTTATGCAGAGAACGATCCATATATGCCACCGAAGGGGAAGGGACTTACGGGGATTGCTATTTGTAAGGATTGCACGGCCGTTTATCACAACAAAAAATGGTTCCTCGATGCAAAACTTTACGAACAGAAAAAGAAATTGAAAGACATCAACTGGGTAACTTGCCCGGCATGTAAGAAGACAAAGGAAAACGTCCCGAACGGCGTCGTGACGCTGAAGGGCGATTTCCTGAAACAGCACAAACAGGAGATTTTGAATCTGATTCACAACGAGGATGCGCGTTCGAAGACATATAACCCTTTAAAAAGGATTATGAAGATTAACGAAAAGAAAGGCGAGATCGAGATACTTACCACCTCAGCCAAACTGGCTCAGCGTATAGGGTCTATTCTGTTCAAGGCATACAGCGGCAAAGTGGAATACAAAAAACACGAGAATGCAAAGTTTATGCGTGTAGAGTGGAGGCGTGATACACAAGCGGATTAAAAAACCGTATTCGCTGTGTCGTGAAAGCCCGGAAAAACTATACGGAAGTTGGGAAGTTGAGAAGCCAAGAAGGAAAACTTAACTTCTCAACTCCTCAGCTTCGATTTCTGTTATCTCATTGCTTTCAACTGTAAGCAGAACTGCCAACCAAAATCCCTATTTACGATTCACCTTTTGAGGAGTTGATGTCATGATTAAAATTGAAAGAATTCTATTTCCCACGGACTTCTCAGTCAATGCTAAACATGCCTTAAAGTACGCCCTGGATTTTGCCGCGGAACGCGGGGCGAAACTTTACGTCCTGCACGTGATTCCAAAGCTGAACATTCCCATAGGAACGGGAGGAATGACCTATCCGGTATCAAAAATATACGAAGACATGGAACGGGACGCCAAAAAGAATATCCATCACCTCATACCCAAGCGTTTTCTTGAGAAGATAAAGGTTGAAAACATCGTCATGCGGGGAACGCCTTTCCTGGAAATCATCAAGACTGCAAAGAAATATGACATAGATTTGATAACCATTGCTACACATGGCCGGACAGGAATTTCCCATGCGCTTCTGGGGAGTACGGCAGAAAAGGTCGTGAGAAAGGCCCCCTGCCCGGTGCTATGCGTCAAACATCCTGAACACGAATTTGTATTACCTTAAACAGAGAAACAGTCGTTAACTTGACGAGATTGTCCGAAAGAATTTATCTGCATCCTTTTTGGCTTTTTCAATATATTCCTCATTTAAGCGGTTCGTATTCTAATTCGACCAGGTTCCACTATTGCCAGCTTGCCGGGCATCTTGACTATGAGTTCTTCTTGCTGCAAAAAGCTCTCTAATAAGTTGAGGATGAAAGATGCTGTTGCTGTTCTCGGAAGTTTGAGAACGATTATTCCTGGGTATTTTTCAGGTGGATAATTGCGAACATTCGAGAAATCGAAATCTCCGGTCACCAAACATAACCCTTTGCTTTGAACCATAGCTGCAATCCGGTGGTCTTTACTTCCCCGAAACCCTATGTCCCGCACATCCACTGCTTCATGTCCATACCGATGAAACAAATCTCGAATCGAGCGCGGCAAATCCTCATCTATCAGAAAGCGCATGACCTTCTCCTGCGGGCATAGGCAGCGGATGGAATTCCTCTGTTTCAATAAGTTCTGCGGCGTAGCCGAGAGCAGCATCAATATCTTCCGATGTTACTTTGTATTCTTGCATGACCTCTTCCCTTGTCATGCCACCCGCAAGTCCGCCGACAATACGAGCAATAGGAACGCGAGTCCCTCGAATTACCGGTTTGCCATGTTGTATTTCCGGATCTATGACGATTCGTTCATTCATTTTTACACCTCTCTTTCTTTGCCTTTTATTTTCTAAATGGGACTGATTTCACATGACGTTCCAGGCTTTGCGCAGTGCCGCCACTACCTATGGAATTGGGAATCGAAAGGGCAGCATGGAGAGACCCCCTCTGAAGAAATCCAAGCAAATCCTAGGATGCCACAAAACCCTGTGTTATCTACTGTTGCCGTCGTTTCTTTTGAAAATCAAGGAACAGTACCTGCCACTATGCACTCTACTGACCCCGCGTCCTCGCCTTAAGTTTCATTTTCTTCCAAAAAAGTCCATTTTGTTTGTACGTTATCAACTAAAATCTCAATCTTTTTATGTGAAGTATAACAAGTATCTTCAGGAACACTACTGTATTCTATTGTATAATCTATTACTCCCTTTAGAGGTATTTTTGGTATGTCAGTTTTAATTGGTGGGTATCCAAATATTGTAGATATTTCAGGGAAAATGCTGCCTCCCAAATTTTTAAAATTCGGATTAGTCACCGTTTTATCATCAATAATGACTAAAATAGATTTTACTGTATAATTGGTTAATACTTTTCCTACGTTTTTAAAGATTAACTCTATCTGAATTCCCGTATCACTAGAATCTTAGATTTTCCCTTGTACGACTTTTATATTTTCCAATGTGATATAAGGACGCCTTTCTAGCAGAAAAGTTTCTTTCATAATGGAAACCATACGATACGTATAAAAAGTATAAAATCCTGTTATACAAACTAATATTCCTGTTGCAATACCCGTAAACAGTGAAAGTTTTTCGGTAGTGTTCATTTCATTAACACTCCTTTATTGTTGAAAATTTAATGGGATAGTTCTGCGTTTCGTTTTCTTCTCCCTTACAACAATAGCCAACTCGTTTATTTCCGCATTACATACATAATTCTGTTTTGAAGTATAGACATCGTGCAGGATATACTGACTTATAAATAAATTTTGCAAGTGCTTTGAGATCAGCAGCAGCTTCATGAGACCAAATTATTTTTCGAGCCATTTTGCCATCATCTTCTCAACTTCTTCCTGCGTATAAACTCACCCTTCTGCATCTTTTAGACCACATTCAATCTTTTGAAGGACATAAAGGTGATACTGAATATCCTCTAAAGAACAATCCTCTGGCAAACGGTTGAGAATCTCGTGCACCTCTTGTTTGGCTGTCTGCATATCTACTCCTCTATAAAAGACCATGCCTTTTCCAATTAGCATTATTGATAAACCCATTGTATTTGTCAAACCATTTTTGGGGTTTTGGGCTTCTTTCCTTGTCCAGCGACAGTCATAGAATTATCTTGAGAATGGGGTGTGAAAATCTTATATTTAATGTCTTGGAATTCGATAATTGGGATTCTTCGGTCGCTTCACTCCCTCAGAATGACAGACAACGATTCTAAATTAGCCACAGGGAACACAGAGAAAAAAATATCTGTGACCTCTGTGGCTGGTAGATTTTATAAAATTATGAAGAAGTCTATTATTGCCCGTGGCATACGGGTGCATAATTTAAAAAATATCGATATTGAAATCCCCCATAAAAAACTGGTGGTGATTACCGGTGTCAGCGGATCGGGCAAGTCCAGCCTTGCATTCGATACACTCTTTGCAGAGGGGCAAAGACGGTATATAGAATCCTTTTCTGCCTATGCACGCCAGTTTCTGGAAAAGATGGATAAGCCGGACGTCGACCACATCGAGGGCATTCTTCCTGCAATAGCCATCCAGCAGAAAAACCCTGTCAAAAACCGGCGTTCCACCGTTGGGACTGCCACAGAGATCAACGATTACCTGCGTTTGTTGTTTGCCCGGATTGGCAAGACCTATTGCAACTCCTGCAAACGACATGTGCAGATAGATACGGTTTCACATATCGTTGATACCGTCCTGTCGTTACCTGAAGGCACAAAATTTTTAGTTACATTCCCCATTACCGTCAGCCAGAAAGTTTCGGGTCAAAATCAAATCAATCTCATCAAAGAACGCGGGTTGGTGAGAATACTGGTTGATGAAAACATCGTAGATATCACATCCGAAAATAATATAGATATCCTTTCTGCAAGGTCTGTTTCCGGGATTGTCGATCGTCTGGTCGTTAAGGATGTCATCAAGGAACGACTCGTGGACGCCCTGGAAACGGCGTATCGTCTGGGCTCCGGGCATTTATGTATTGTATACAATATCCCACAGGAATCTACTATTCAAAAAGACGTGCTTATACAGGGTAATCCTATCACTATACAAGGTTCGCCGTGGATTGAACTCAAATATAGCAAACTATTCTTTTGCAGTTATTGTAAGATTGAGTACCCGGAACCTGTCCCTGCATTATTTTCATTTAATAACCCGATTGGCGCATGTCCCAAGTGCCAGGGCTTTGGTCACACGATTGATATTGACATGGACGCCGTCATTCCTGATAAAGAGAAGTCTTTGAGCGATGGGGCTATTGCCATGTGGAATACGCCCACGTACTCTTCGATGTATGAATCGCTTAAAAAGGCATCCTCCAAATACAATATTCCCTTAAACGTCCCATTCCGCAAGCTGACAAAGGAACAGGTAAAATTGATCCTGGAAGGCACGGAAGATTTCTGCGGCATCTATGACTTCTTTCAATGGCTGGAACAGCGGAAATACAAGATGCATATCCGTGTGTTTTTGAGTAAATACCGGGCATACACCCTATGCCAGAATTGCAACGGAAAGCGGCTGAAAATTCAGGCGCTGAACGTCCTGATTAGCGGCAAGGATATTTCGGATATCTGCACCATGACGATCGATGTGGCCTACCGATTTTTTGGGGAACTCCAACTGACTGATTATGAAAAAAACATTGCCCATTTGCTCTTGCAAGAAATCCAAAAGCGATTAGGCTATATGATCAAGGTAGGCCTGGAATACATCACCCTGGACAGGATGACCCGCACACTTTCCGGAGGGGAGGCTCAGAGAGTCAATCTTACCACGTCGCTGGGTTCTTCGCTGGTAAATACCCTATACATCCTTGATGAGCCCAGTATTGGACTCCACTCAAGGGACACGGACAGGTTGATTCAGATACTCGAACGATTACGGGACATTGGAAATACCGTTGTTGTTGTGGAGCACGATAAGGAGGTCATCAAGTCTGCTGATGAGGTTATTGATCTTGGACCTGGCGCAGGTGAAAACGGGGGAACTGTTGTTTATCATGGTTCATTTAAGGATTTACCCGCACGCAACGGCTCTCTCACGGCACAGTATCTAAAAGGCAGTAAGGCAATCAAAACACCTTCTAAACGGAGAAAGCCAACCGACAATGCTATTGTATTAAAAGGGGCATCGCAAAATAATCTAAAAGACATAGATGTCATATTTCCCCTTAATATGCTAATATGTGTAACGGGAGTTTCCGGGTCAGGCAAAAGCACACTCGTACAAGACACCCTCTATGGCGCTATCAAAAAGAAGAAGGAAGGATACTCGGGATTTATCGGAAAGTATGAAAGTATCGAAGGCATACAGCTTATCAATGATGTTATTCTTGTAGACCAATCTCCAATTGGGCGTACTCCCCGTTCAAATCCCATCACATATGTAAAGGTATTTGATGAGATTCGAAAACTCTTTTCTTCAACGCGGGACGCAAGGATGCACAATCTGAACGTTGGTTCTTTTTCATTCAACGTGGTCGGCGGCAGATGTGAACAATGCGAGGGCGCCGGCTACATCCGTGTCGACATGCAATTCCTTGCAGACATCTACGTCACGTGTGACAAATGCAACGGAAAACGGTTCAATAAAAAGGTGCTCGATGTAAAATATAAAAACAAAAATATCCACCAGGTCCT
Organism: Planctomycetota bacterium; assembly: GCA_023261485.1. Taxonomy (GTDB): domain Bacteria; phylum Planctomycetota; class Brocadiia; order Brocadiales; family Brocadiaceae; genus Wunengus. Next base: position 7,908 of record JAHFOY010000005.1, on the reverse strand, counting down.
CGAAATGACCGTGGATGAGGCCATTATATTCTTCCGCGAATCAACCAGGATTACCAGGGGATTGAAATTTCTTCAGGATACCGGATTGGGTTATTTGCGGTTAGGCCAGCCCGCCACTACCCTGTCTGGAGGCGAGGCGCAAAGACTCAAGATCGCATCTTTTATGGCGCAGGAAAACACCGACACGACTCTCTTTATCTTTGATGAACCCACCATCGGTCTTCACATGGATGACATACAAAAATTGCTTACCAGCTTTCAGAGACTAGTTGGGGCAGGACATTCTTTAATCATCGTGGAACATAATCTGGACATTATCAAGTCTGCCGATTATATTATAGACTTGGGACCTGAAGGCGGCAATGCGGGAGGATATGTTGTTGGATGCGGTACGCCGGAACAAATAGCACGGACAGAGAAAAGCTATACCGGGCAATATCTGAAACCCTATTTATATGGAAGCATGAACCAACGTGCAAATCTAATTACGAAAGGCCACAATGAAATTTAACAAAAAAAATATTATATTCATTATAAGCATTATTGTCAGTATTATCTGCTCATGGTTATTTGTGAGAAAGATCGAGTGGTCGCTCCTTAAAAATGCCTTACGGGATGCAAATTACTGGTACGTCATACCTACGCTCATTTTAACCCTTCTGGTTTACATTGTGAGGGCGCTTCGGTGGCAGGGGTTAATATCTCATATCAAACGAGTATCCGTATTGAATTTGCTGTCTATCACCTGCATCGGTTTCATGGCAAACAATATTCTTCCTGCCCGTGTGGGAGAGGTCTTGAGGCCTTTTATCCTGTATAAGAAGGAAGGTGTAAAATTCTCTACCTCCTTTGCAACCGTAATCGTAGAGCGGATATTTGACATGCTGGGACTTATCATATTTACGGTGGCCGTTATTGCCCTGCTGCCTCATCCTGCTCATCACGACTCCGTTGTCCCGCTCTCAGCAAATGAGGCGCACACCATTAAAGAATCAATTATTCCTTCTCTGAAAAAATGGACAGAGGTATTCGCTGCGGTAGGGGTACTTACCATAGTCTCCCTCTTTTTGATCGTTATTAAACCCGATTTCTTCAAAAAAGTACTCTCCAAACTGTGCTTCTTCCTGCCGCATAAACTCAAAGATAAAATTTACGGCCTTTACGACTCCTTCGTTCATGGCCTAAAGATTCTGGAAAACAAGACACAAACGGTATGGATGCTAGTGCTTTCTCTCGTAATCTGGGTTCTCGGCGGGGCGGAAATATACCTCCTCGGGTTCTCTTTCCACATGAACCTCCCTCTTGTGGGCGCATGTCTCGTTGCCATTTGTTTGTCGCTGGCAGTTGCCTTGCCGCAGGCGCCCGGGTACATCGGCGTATTCCACATAGCAGTCCTAAAGTCACTGGATATCTTCGGAATACAAACTACAGCAGCGCAAAGCTATGCCATTGTCTTATGGGCCATCAGCATTCTCCCTTCCACACTTATGGGTTTTTTCTTTCTCTGGCGGGAAGGAATTGCCTTCCGTGATGTAGTCAAACTGGAAGAAGAAATCGCCGAAGGGAAACTGGAGGAAATGGAAGGGATAAAAGAAGACACAAAATAAAATGGTTTGTCTGGCTTTATAATAGCTACCGTGATTTTGGAAATATTTTTATAAGGATGACACCTAAAACAAACCCCCCGATATGCGCCCACCACGCCACACCCCCGCCGTGAGCGGAAGAAATAGATGCAGCCCCGCTAAAGAACTGGATAAGAAACCAAAAACCCAGCACGATGATTGCCGGCAATTCGATCATCTCCCAGACAATAAACAGGGGAATAAGAACAAGCACCCGCGCCCTTGGGAAGGTAACCATATAAGCGCCCAGCACCCCGGCTATTGCCCCGCTTGCCCCGACACAGGGGACTCCGGATTGACTATTAAAATAAACATGCACAACGGCAGACCCAATTCCACAGATGAGATAAAACAGGATGAATTTGGGGCGACCGAGCCTGTCCTCGATATTATCGCCAAAAATCCATAAATACCACATGTTTCCCAGCAGATGAATGAATCCACCGTGGAGAAACATGGAACTGAGAAACGGGAAGTAAGTATTTACAAAAGTAGAACCGGGGATATCTGCGGAATAGTATACCTTGACTGGAATAACGCCGAATTGAAATAAGAAGGAATCCAGTTGGCGCCGCCCTAATGAAAGTTCAAAAAGAAAGACGAGGACGTTTAAAAGAATAATGCTAACGGTAACAAAAGGGAAGGTACCCGACGGATTTCGGTCGCGGAGAGGTATCATTTAATTTATACAAAAACTACCATCGAACGGTTTTTGCAAGCACCTTATAATAAGGAAAATTCCTTCCAGGGCATTCTGTCTCTCTGAAATGTCTGTGCATGATTACATTTTCCGAAGGGATATGACACCTGTCCTGGAGATACCCTACTAATGCCGAAAGTGAAGCCATCTGGGCCGCTGTTGGGTAGCTTTCGTTGAAGTTTCCTACAAGACATATCCCAATGCCGTAATGATTGTATTCCTGAACGCCAGCATGCGCTCCGTCTATCTGATTTATCCACCTATTGCCGATCTCAATCTCCCCGTCCCCAGAACCATGACCATTCCCTATCACAAAATGATATCCCAGTCCATTTTCCCATCCCCTTTTTTCCCGGTGATATTTATCAAATTCAGCAGCGCAGCCGGACGGCGATGCGCTGTGATGAATAACAACGTATTTCCAGTCCCTTACGAAATAACGGTCCAATTGTCTGATAATGTAGGGTTCTTCTTTTTTGGGAGGCTTCACGTAAGTGATTGGTTTAAATGCCGGCGGGGCATAACAACCGCATAAATAAAAAATGGCAAGGAAAGACAGGGAAACACAGTATTTCCACCGAAAGTGCACGGGCAACCTCCTGAAACGATGTTCGATTTTTTCATGCAAACCTAATAAGTCCTATCTACACCGGGGAAGTATACCATAAGCGTGTTCTTTGTCAAAAAAAATTTATTTTTATTAGAGAATCACAGAGCGACAATAGCACATTATTGATATTTTTGCGCATATTTGAACTATTTTCTATTTTCCAATAAAAATTCTGAAGCGAATTTATTTGGATTCGCAAATACCATTTTTCTACTATTGACAGAATATTCAATAATTATTAAGATGAATCAAGGATACTGTAAAGAAGTTCGTGTGATATTTGAATATGGCATATTTTTTGATAATACTAAATTGACCTTTTTGAATGCAGAAAGAAATGTGGAAAATTTTGACTTCCCCTTGAAATAACACGATGCTATTTTCCAGGTATTTTCAAAACAACTAAGATAGTAATTTAGATTCATCAAACTTATCTTTTAAGCATGATGGAAAAATACCTCAATCAGCGTAGTTTAAAAACTCCCACCGTTTTTTGGTTTATCCTCGCCTTTCTTTCCCAAATCTCATTCCTTTCTCCTCAAATTTTTGCCAGGGAAAACACGGTCGTCATTATTCAAAGCCAACAAATTGCAGCCTATAACGAGGCAATTAAGGGATTTGAAGAAGGATGCAAGGGGAAAAACATCTCCATAAAGTCAATCTATGACCTGAACGGGGATGCGGACGAAGGCAAAAGAATCATCCAAAATATCAAAGACAAAAAACTCAAACCCGATCTCATCCTGGCCGTAGGCGTACTTGCTGCAACCCTTGTAAAAGACCAATTCACCGATATTCCCATTATCTTCTGTATGGTTATCAACCATAATCGTTTTAACTTACAGGGCGCCAATATAACGGGTATTTCTTCGGAAGTCTCGGTAGAAGACCAATTCGCTATTCTAAAAGAGCTTCTTGGCGCACACAAGAATGTGGGGGTCATTTATGACCCAATGAAGACCGGTAAAATTGTCTCGGAAGCAGACGTAGTAGCAAAAAGACTGGAATTCAATCTCATTAAGACAAAAATCGCGTCAGAAAACGAAGTTGCATCTGCACTGAAAAATATGATCGGTAAAATCGACGCACTATGGATGATCCCGGACAGCACGGTGATTACAAAAAACGCACTCACTGTCATCTCAAAAACGGTACTGGAGCATCACCTGCCGACGTTTTGTACCTCCGATGCTATTGTGAAGGCAGGGGCGTTGGCTTCCGTTTCAGCGGATTATACGTACACGGGACTTCAGGCAGCGCGAATGGCCCAAACCTTATTGAACAACCCCACGACAACTTCACTCGGTATTAAGCAGCCCGACAAATTGAAATTGACTTTAAACACCCAAACGGCGGAAATAATCGGGGTAAATCTGGCATCCTTTCAAACCCATCCGGATGTGGTTTTATATCCATAGTATTTTTGGTCGGATATTTATATGTTTAGCATTCGTACCAAACTCATACTCTTTATGGGTATGCTGACGATCTTTATCGGACTCCTTAGTTGCCTCTTCTTTTTAATTCATTCAAAAAGTCAACAGGAAGAGGCGCTGAAAAAATTAGGCACGTCCCTTGTCATGCAACTTGCTCAGGACAGCGAAGTCAAACATGCGCTGAACTTTACACAACCGGCATTTCTTGATGCTCCAATCAAAAGAGTCCAGGCGCTCGACATGGAAGAGGAAATTGGTTACTGTCGTATATCAAATATTAAATCGGTTATAATCGAGGAAAAAGCCCCCTGGATAAGCGCCCGGATGAAAGAAATTCCAATGAGACATGACTACCAAAATCCGGACGTACGACTTACCCATCGCAGGATCACCTCTTCAGGCGAGACCTTTTATGATTTTTCAATTCCTGTTGTTGAAAAGCAGACCTTTTCTGAAGAAGCATTCGCAGCACAGCTTTTGGGCGAAATGCCTGCTAAAGCAGAGCAAAAGATTTTGGGGTTCGTACAGATAGGTTTGTCCCCGCATAAATTAAATGAAAGAATTCACAGGATTATTCTGCGAAGCATTATACCCATGGGATTGGGTATTGTGTTGGGGGGAATATGTATTACATTCTTTTTCACCAAATACTTCGTTTCTCCCATACGGCACATGGCGGGTATCACCCTCGATATTGCCAGGGGAAACCTTACACGCACGATAGATATCCACTCCCGGGACGAAATTGGGCAGTTGTCTTTAAGTTTCAACCAAATGACCCAGGCACTCAAGGCGTCTTATGACGAGAAAGAAAAAATTATGGCACAGTTACGGGAAAATGTGAACAACCTGTCCGACGCAAATAAAGAATTGGTCAAAATAAATGAACAATTGAACGAGGCGCAAGAACGCCTTGTGCGTACGGAGAAATTGGCCGTCGTTGGTAAACTGGCGTCGGGCGTGGGACATGAATTGAGAAACCCGCTAGGGGCCATCAGGAACGCACTTTTTATCATAAAAAAGAAAACCTCAAATACCGGTGGATTAAACGACGATCAGAAGTTTAATCAATTAGTAGAAATCCTCGAGAAAGAAACAGACAGGAGTGTAAAAATTGTGAATGACCTTTTGGGGTTCTCAAGGACAGCAAAACCTGCAGTATCTCCTACAAATATTCGTTCTATTATCGAAGCTTCTCTTTCAAGGCTTAAAATACCCGATAAAATTAATAAAGTCGTTCAAGTGGAAGATGCCCTGCCATTGGTGCCCGTCGATGCAAGTCAAATCGAACAGGTATTCATCAATCTTATTCAAAATGCCATGGATGCCATGCCCAAGGGCGGTTGGTTAACTATCCAGGCGCAAAAGGAAAATAACTTTTTGGCGGTTACGATAACAGACACAGGGTGCGGCATACCAGATACTATCAAAAATAAAATATTTGACCCGCTGTTCACCACAAAACCCAAAGGGATTGGGCTGGGACTGGCCATCAGTTCCAACATCATTCAAAGGCACGAAGGGTCTATTGATTTGAAGAGCAAAGAAGGAGAGGGCGCCAGCTTTATCATTAAATTACCCGTCACCAAAACGTAGAGGATAAAAATGACACCTGAAATACCAAGTAAAATCCGTATCATGCTGGTAGATGACGATACCTCAATCTTACAAACTACAGCCACGATACTGGAAGAGGAAGGATACGACGTCCTGTCTTGCAGTGGGGGAAAAGAGGCGGTTGATAAATTTAACGACACTATCTTTTGCGTTATTCTGGATATTAATATGCCAGACATGTCCGGGCTGGATGTCTTTGAGATTCTCAAATCCAAAAATCAGTACATCCCCATCATCTTTCACACGGGCTATGATGAAAGGGAAAAGAGGATCGATATCCGCAAGCACTTTCGGCCACACGCCTACGTGGTTAAGGGGAGCGATCCTGAGCAACTCCTCGATACGGTTGCAGGCGCAGCAGAATCATACAGGAATATTGTAGAAAACGTTAAACTCAACGAAACCCTCAAGGAACGAAATAAACTAATCGAAGAATTCAATCACTCCCTGGAAGACAAGGTAACAAAGCAGGTAGAAGAAATTCAAAGGACAAGCCGTTTGAAAAGGTACGTCTCTCCGCAAATTGCCGAAAGCATCGTCTCCAACGGAAGCGATAAATACCTGATTAATGCCAGAAAATTAATGACCATATGCTTTGCCGACCTGAAAGGCTTTACGGAGGCATCTGAAAGTATGGAGCCGGAAGACACCATAAATTTATTAAACGAATATTTCACGGAAATGACCAAAATTATTTTCACCTACGAAGGCACCCTTGACAAATTTATTGGGGACGGTATCCTCGTCTTTTTTGGCGATCCCATCTATTTTGACGATCATGCCGAGAGGGCAGTAAGGATGGCAATAAACATGCGGAATAAAACACAGGAACTCCGAAACCATTGGCTCGAACACGGCTGTAATATCGATATATGTTTTGGCATAAATACCGGATACGCTACGGTAGGAAACATTGGCTCTGCAACCCAGTTAAGTTACACTGTCATAGGACATCAGGTAAACATTGCCCATAGATTACAACTGGAGGCAAAGGCAGGCCAGATTTTGATTACCCCTCGGACATTGAACGAAATGAAAAATATAAAACTGGAAACTGAAGAAATTAAAAATGTGAAACTAAAGGGCGTTAATAAACCCACCAATGTCTATAATGTGCTGCGGTACGCCACGTAATGGAATCATGCATTCTGTTGTCCTATTAAGTCCATCAGATTGCTCGCTATGTCCTGCCTGGTCTCGCATCCCGATTCTACCTCTTTGTGTGAATTAATAAGGTAGGCGCGGTGTTTATCCCCTGCAATTTCATTTTGATTATTGGCTACGACTAAATCCGCCCTGCTTTCAATCATGGATGCATACGCCCTTTCAATAAGCTCATTTTTTGATAACCCCACCTCTAATTTAAAACCTATTAAAAAAGCATGCGGCCACAAAGCCCGTATTTGCTTTATAACCTTGGGGGTTCTTCGCAAAGTTATCGTCAACGTATCTTTATTCGAGGCTATTTTGCCCTCGCTCTGTTTTTCCGGGGAATAATCCAGCACCGCCATAGCATGCACAATTGCATCGAATGCCTTACCTTTCAGTTTTTCCTGAATCGCCATCATGAGGTCATTAATCGTCTCTATCTCAATAAGCGTAAGCCGGCGGGCGCAGTCTTTACCTAATGAGGGAACGTCGGGGGTACTGCTTCCCGTTCCATAAATAAAGGTTACACAGGCGTCTCTTTTAAGGGCTTCAGTTGCAATCGTAACACCCAATTTTCCCGTGGATTTATTACTAATATACCTTACGGCGTCTATATAGCCTCTCGTTGGTCCGGAGGTTATTAAAATACTTTTACCTTCTAGACTCCCCACGACTCGTACACCTTTCTGACCTTAAATTAGGTTGGGTTTTAAAAGACAAAAACCCAACTACTTTTTTACCCACCCCTAAATCCCCTCCCAAGAGGGGACT
>JAHFOY010000055.1:9094-17283 GCA_023261485.1 Planctomycetota bacterium | reverse complement strand
AAGGAGAATATATCATGAAAGCAGGTTTCTTTACAAAGGGTCTATTTGCAATTGTTTTCATTATGCTCTTATTTCCCTTAAAAACCTTCGGGGAAACTTCTCCATTTAAAGTAAACACAACAATCTTAAAAGACCACATTTCTGCCAGCGATCTTATACCTGTTACGGTTTCCATCTCAATCGCCCCAAACCATCATATTTACAAGGATCAAATCAAAATAGAAAGTGGAAACCTTGCCCAATTCACAATAGCGTCAATAGCGCTGCCCGCAGGAAAAGTTAAGTTCGACCCATTCCTCGAAAAAGAAGTTGAACTCTATGAAGAACACGTGGAGATGAAGACGTACCTCCAGGCAACAAAGGATATTCCGGCGGGTCAATACCATATAAAACTCAAGGTACATTACCAGGGATGCTCGGACAAAATCTGCTTTGCACCGAAGATCGAAGAGTTTACCTTGCCTGTGCAAGTGGAGCCGGCAAGTTGGAGTGTGGCGGGATCACAGAAAGAAGAAAAACCTACCCCTCCGGCTTCAAAACCTGTAAAAAAGGTTGAGGCAGGTGGTTTCCAAAAGACTATAGAAAGCAGAGGAATTTTTGTATCTCTCATCCTCATCTTTTTGGCTGGTGTCGGACTTAGTTTTACCCCATGCGTGTACCCCATGATACCTATTACAATAGCCGTAATTGGTGGACAGGCCACCGGAGACCAATCGGCTGGCAGAAAACCACTGACGGCCTTTTTCCTTTCACTGATTTACGTCCTGGGCATAGCCATTGTTTATTCAGCCATGGGCGTGGCTGCCGCTTCAACCGGGGCATTGTTTGGCACAGCCTTGCAAAGCCCGTGGGTCATAGGATTTGTCGTAGCAGTCTTTGTTGGCCTCGCCCTGAGCATGTTTGGGGTGTACTACCTGCGGGTACCATCCTTTATCTCAGATCGGATGGGAACTGGGGCGAGGAAGGGGATTATCGGGGTTTTTGTCATGGGATTGATTTCGGGGATAGTCGCCTCGCCATGTATCGGACCAGCCCTCGCCAGCTTGTTAGTCTATATTGCCAGTACTGGGAATAAATTCATGGGATTCTGGATGCTCTTTGTCTTTGCCTGGGGATTGGGTGTACTTCTCATCGTATTAGGTACATTTTCAGGCGCTATCAAGTCGCTCCCGAAATCAGGGGGATGGATGGAAACGGTGGAGAGGATATTTGGACTCCTTTTAATCGGCGCAGCGCTTTATTATTTAAGACTCATCATCTCAGAGAGCGCCTTTGTCATCATCCTGGGATTATTTTTAATTATTACAGCGGTATTTTCCGGAGGTTTCGATCGGTTGACGCATGAGAGTACGAACTTCCAGCGTGCCAGGAGGGCATTTGGGCTTATAGCCTTTATCTTTGGGGCATATTTTCTCGTGGGACACCTCATAATCAAAGGACTTATTCTTCCCTCCATCTCGATTACAACTCCAACCCAATCAATAGCAACTCAGGAAAAAATAAATTGGGTAATAAACGAGGAAGAAGGACTGAGGCAGGCCGGGATAGAAGGTAAGGTGGCGATGATTGATTTTTGGGCATCGTGGTGTGCCGCCTGTATGGAGTTCGAGAAGATTACGTATGCCAATCCGGAGGTTATTAAAGAACTGAAGAAATTTGTGAACATTAAAATCGACTGTACCAATACCAACGACCCGAAGATCAAACAACTTTGGGGGAAGTACGGAATCGTAGGGTTGCCAACAATTGTATTTATAAACAAGGATGGAACAGTCGCCAGTGATAAAACTATTACGGGTTTTGTTAATGCCGATGACTTTTTCCGCATCTTAAGAAGCCTGTAAGGACGTATTGTAATACGCCTTTGTTTTGCTAAGAGAATCGGTGTTAACACAGAGACACGAATATAATTTGTATATTTCGTGTCTTTCGTGGGTAAATTAAAATTCCTATGACCAATTTTTATGCAGTAATTAATGCATCCTCGTTTTGGATGATAATCTTTGGATTTGGATTTTTAGGAGGAATGGGCAGTCCTTGCTCTTTTAACAAATTGACATGCTCCTTCATACCCCACTTTGCTTTGTACAGACAATCCTCAATTGAATGCCCTATGCCTGTAAATCCCTCTAAATCGGGTGAGTAAAAACCAAAGAACTCAGGGTCTCCTGTTGCTTCAATTATTAACGAATATTCTAACTCTATCATTTCAATGCCCCCCTCTCTTTTTATTTCTTTATACCTGCTGCTTTAAGAATAGCATGACAAGTACCGCCGACTAGGTAACCAAATGAAGCATAACGAATTGAGGCGCCATGTGCTGGCACGTGAGCGAATGGGTACATAGTTCTCAAGGCAATATTTTTCATCTATCCTTCCGAAAAATTTAAGGGGTAGATGTCACAATGAGGTAGGCGCTCCCAAAACGGGATTGAATGAGGCTCTATGGCCGTTGTCCTGACGCCCCAGGATTTCCCAACCTCTTCCCTGGTTTTTGGACCGGTGATCATCCACCCCGAAAAATACTATACCCCACGCATTTCAAAGGTCAAGGATATTTTTGTTAATAGAGATGCCCACGAAATACACTAAAAGACATTAAAGTAACAAAAGGCGGAAAACCCACGAATGATGCTAAAGTACGCGAAAGGGGTTTCGTATGTTTCGTGTTTTTTGTGGGTAAATTGAAATATTTCTTTGCGTATCTTTGTTGTAAATGGCACTATGATTGTATGAGGACTGTGAGGATTTGCCCTATCCGTCTGGATAATAAGCACAGGTCTTATTCCTGCCTGTTCAGTTCCCTGGGTGGGCGATAAATTTGCCAGCCAGACTTCACCTCGTCTTATTTCCATTGTACTTGACCTTTGGCCAACGCCTCCTCGTAATTTTCTAACCGCTCAAGGTAATCCCCCACTTCTGAAAGTTTACTTTCTTTTGGTAAATCCTCATCCAAAATCGTCACCATAACTCTGATAGGGAATTGAGGTATTTCAAAATCGTCTAAATCGATTTTTCCATTGGGTCTGATAATACCTTTTACTGTTTTCAGCATATGTATCACCTCCTATTTATTCTAATCTGCCACTCATTTTATTAATTTTCAGCGATATCCGGGGATTTAACCTTCTTACCAATCTTGTTTTCAGTACCACTCAATATTCTTTTTATATTGGATTTGTGACGAACAATAAGAAGTATTGAGATGAATATTGAAAACAATGTCAGAGGAAGTCCATGACCAAAAGGTTCTTTGCCAAATAGTATTAAACTTGCCACAATCGCTATTGAACTAATCATGGATCCCAGAGATATGTAACGGGAAATGAAAACTGTCAATGACCATACTGCAAGTGCGATGAAGAGCGGTACAGGAGCTAGCCACAAAAAAACCCCGCAGCCTGTTGCTGCGGCCTTTCCTCCTTTAAAACCCAGAAAAATTGGGAAAGTATGGCCACATATTACCCCCATTCCGCATAAGATCAACGCCAGGTTATGTCCGTAACCGGAAAACAACCGATCAAAAAAGTACACGGGCAGAAAACCCTTGAGCATGTCCAGGAAAAACACCAATATGCCGTAAGGTTTCCCCAGTGCCCTCGCAACATTCGTTGCGCCTGGATTACCGCTCCCAATCTGCCTGATATCAATATCTTTTACGAACTTTGTGAGTAAAAATCCAAAGGGGATGCTGCCTATGAAATATGCAATAATCGGACTTATTATATTTTGTATGACCACAATTAAAACCTCAAATTCCCGAGTTCACAGAAAGATACTTTAATTTTCCCGTATAATCATTATTCCTTGAAAGACCCAATAGACGCCACCAAAACTTATGCAGAGCGTGATGCGAATGACCCTGGCGGAGATACTTTTTCCAGTCCCTGTCAATTGCATTACCAAATAAAATATAAGCCTTAAGAAACCTGATCCTATCCGTTTTAGAAATCAAAGCTATTTTTTGCCTCAAAGATTCTCCTGACTTATCGCCATGAGAAACCGGTACATTGAATTGATACTCTTTGCAAGAGAGCCAACGCAGTTTGTCAAGAGAGCGATCCAGACGCAATAAATTCTTAATCCTTTGATGAATATCCAGCTTATTTAAAACGACCGATTTATCCAGGTCTATGATATATGCAGTAAACTCCCCGTTCGTATCTTTTTTCAGGAGTATATTTTTTAGATGCAAATCTGCGTGATATATCCCTGCATCGTGCATATTTCTTACTAATTTCACAAGGGCAAAGATTACAGGCTTTTTAGACTTTTGTATACAGTTCAAAGAAGATTCTTTCAGAAATTGGATTATGTCCAATGCACCAGAAATCTCCTTCGATATAAAATTTGCCTTATAAAATATACCCCATAGTCTTCGCTTGGTTATAGCAATCACTTCGGCAGATGGTACGCCTTTTTGAACGGCAATCTCACTTATACATATCTCGTTTAAAGGCCTGTTCTCGTTGAAAAAAACTCCGCCAAACAGTTTGCCCAATAACCCGCCGTGCCTGTAGTCCCTGATAACAAGCCGTTCCGTGCTGTTTTCTGTAACAGGTACGGACAAATAACTTCCCCTCCCGAATTTTACCTGGGTGTCATTTTTATACTTATGCAGAGATTCTGGATCAAAGATCAGGTCGGTTATAATTTTTTGATACCCGTCTTTCACAAACAAGGTGGTACCGCCTCTTTTAATCACAGAAAAAGATGGTGGTATTTTTAGTTTTTGTGACATGAAAATAGTATATATTAAGATATAAACGAATACAAACGTAAATTGAATGGATTGTTATTGAAAAGGGGTTTTGTAAGGATTATAGTAGCAAGCTAACTCTTTAAAATAAACTCTTTTAAACGTATACACGATGGAAAAGCAATTCGATAATCCAGGAAAAATCCTGGTAGTTCGTTTGGGCGCAATGGGCGACATCGTTCATGTTATGCCTGCAGTAAAAAATTTGAGATCGGCATTTCCTTCCGCCTATATTGCATGGCTTGTAGAGGATAAGCACAAAGACCTGGTTGAATGTCTTCCATGTATAGACGAGATCATTGTCTTTCCGAGAAGAGTATGGCAAGGCTCCCTAAAACATCCACAAAAATATTTTAAGATAATTTCAGAAGCCCGGTTGTTTCTTAAAAAATTAAGGGATAAAAAATACGACATTGCATTGGATTTTCACGGTAATTTTAAGAGCGGTTTGTTAACGTATTTGAGTAATGCAAGTACTCGAATTGGTTTTTCCAGAGGATATTGCAAGGAATTTAATTTTATTTTTACCAATTCGCGAATTACCCCGCAACAAAAGAAGATAAACAGGGTTGATAAATATCTCACCCTTTTACGTGGTCTGGGTATAGATGCACACTATCAAAGACCCATATTTTCTATCCCGGATATTGACCGCCTCCCTATCGAAGATTTTATTCAGCAAAAGCATCTCAACCAAAAATCTATTGCAATAATTCATCCGGGGACAAGCCTGTTTGGGAAATATAAGCGCTGGCCGCCGAAAAATTATGCAAATCTGGCTGATAGATTAATACAGGAACTCGGTTATTCGGTTATTTTTACCTGGGGTGATCAGGAATACGAAATCGTGGAAGAAATCGTATCTTTCATGCATTATCAGGCTACGATAGCCTGCAAGACGGCATCGGTAAAACAATTTATAGCATTGCTGCAGCATGCACATCTTTTTGTCGGCGGCGATACCGGACCTACCCATATTGCTTCATGTATCGGGATTCCCACCATTGCGATTTTTGGGCCCAAAGATCCTGTTATTTATGCCCCTTACAATGATAATGCAGTGGTAGTAAGAAAAGACATCCCCTGCAGCCCTTGTGAAAAGCGGACGTGCGACCATGTCACATGCATTAATTCTGTCACCCCGGGCGATGTCTTCGATGCTGTCTGTAAGTTAAAAAAGAAGTTTGACTTTTCAAATATCGCTTGATATTATAACGTCTCTTTATTTTCATCAATGACTGAAAAGGATATGGTAAATTGTGGAAACTGCAAATATATTTGGCCCGATAAAAGCCCTTATGGACGAGGTTGAAACCCGATTCCATAAGGAACTAAAACCCGAAACCAATTCATTAGCCGACCTTATTTCCCATATTGGCAAATATAAAGGGAAAAGACTGCGCCCGGCTTTAGTGCTGTTGGCAGGCAAATGCGTAGGCGATATAGCGCCCCAGCACATAGATATTGCCGTTGTGGTAGAAATGGTTCACACAGCAACCCTTGTCCATGACGATATCATAGACGAAGCCTCTATGAGGCGGCACGTTGAGAGTGTAAATTCAAAATGGGGCAGGGAAATATCCATCCTGTTTGGTGATTATCTGTTTTCCAGAGGCTTTACAATACTTTCTGCGCTTGACTCACAGGTTGCAACCCTGCTGCTCTCCCAGACCGTTAATATCATGTCAGAAGGCGAACTCATTCAACTACAAAGGCGGTACGATATCGGGCTCAGTGAAAATGATTATTTCGATATTATCGAGCGAAAAACTGCTTCCCTGTGCGCTGCGAGCTGCCGTTTGGGGGCTACGTTTGCCGGAGCGAACCGCAAGGTATCGGATATGTTATCCAATTACGGCTTAAAGATCGGCATTGCCTTTCAAATTGTGGATGATTGCCTTGATGTGATGGGTACAGAAGAAGAAATTGGAAAATCACTAAACTCAGACATACAGAAGGGAAAGCTTACGCTGCCTCTTATCCGCTTGGTTAATCAACTCCCCAGAAATAAACTTGAATCGGCAAGGGAACTCATATTCCAGTATAATGCAAAAGAAACCAAGAATGCGATTGTCGAGCTTTTAACTAAGCACGATGCGGTAGAATATGCCTTCAATACGGCCAAAAATATCGTCAAACAGGCGCAGGAAGAGATTGCCCCGCTTCCCGCTTCTCAATACAAAACAGCCCTCGTGGAATTAGCCGATTATATCGTCACACGGCGGGAATAAGGTTAAATTTCATTCCATCTCCGGCTGCAATAATTTTCAATCCTGTCTCCTTCGATAACTGTTCTGCAACCACACGCGGCTGTGCCTTGATCATGGTCATACCAAAGTGATTTAATATAGTTACCTTTGGCTTCAGTGTCGTAACAATTTCCTTCACGTCTTTGATGCTCAGATGGTAAAGCCAGCCCTTCATATCTTTATCAACCGTATAACGGACTACATTCACTATCAAAACATCTCCCTTGTAGTGTTTCAACAGTTCCGGGAAATAGCGGGTATCAACAATCAGAGAAATCGTATACTTTGGAGTAAAAAAATTTATGCCGTATGTCTCGCTGGGATGATGGTGTTTTAAAGGAGTTTCAAAAGTAACCGTATCGGACAGTCGATAGCTTCCGCCTTCTTTAATAATCTCTATGCGGGGAATGTACTCCCTCACATACTTGAAAACAACCGGGTCTTCTGTTAGTGCATCTTCGGGCGTATAAAGCACACCGCGTTTCTTAAAGCCCCCCTCAGTCATCGCCTCAATCATTACATTCACATCAGCGGCGTGATCGAGATGCCTGTGCGTGAGGATAATAGCATTCAGCTTCATCGGATCCATCTTCGGCCTGCTTGAAACGCAACGTACCAGACACCCCGGACCAGGATCCACCAGCACATTAAAACCATCTAAAGAATACCACATCCCTCCGGAGGCGCGTAACTGCTTTGACACAACAATCCTGGCGCCTGCCGTACCAAGAAATTTTATATAATCCGTTTCAGGCGTTTCTATCATAGGGAAGATAATACCATGAATTCGCAAAGGTATCAACAACACACTTCACAACGTTCATTCTTCTCTCTTGACTCACGGATAGGACAATAATAAACTCATAGCATAGCAAAATTGCTAAGGATCGATACATTTTATGTCGCTTTATAAAGCAGGAGATATTGAAATGGCAGAAGAAAAATCGGAGGCGATTTCATACAGCCTCCCAACATTGGTGTTTGAGAAGGAAACCTCATGGCTGGACTTAAATAAAGTAAAAATACTTGCGAATAAAAGTTTCCTGACCAATTTTATTTCCGCAGTCGCATTTGGGGTTTCTTATCTAATGCCAGAGTTCGTCGGACGAAATGCACTTATAATGGCTGGCCTTTTTGCCCTGTCGGGTGCATTAACCAACTGGCTGGCCATATATATGCTA
>JAHFOY010000055.1:0-9084 GCA_023261485.1 Planctomycetota bacterium | reverse complement strand
ACTGTATGGCTCCGGAATTATTACCCTGAGGTTTGATCAATTTAAAGAGAGCATTCGTTCTCTGATCATGGAGAATTTTTTCACAGAAGAAAATTTTGTCAAGGTTGCGCAGGGTGCACTGCCCCATAAAATACAACCTGAATTAATCATGGATAAGATTGATTTTGATAAAGTATTCGGCGGGTTCGTAACGGCAATTAAGAACTCCTCCTTTGGCAGCATGTTCAAATTATTTGGCGGGGAAAAGGCATTAGAACCCCTGCGTAAGCCTTTCAAAGCGGAATTCGAAAAACAGGCATCAGAAATTATATGCAATATTGACATAGCCTCGGTCTTACGAAAAGAAACCGATTTCGAGGCATTCAAGTCAAAAATCAGCACAATGGTGGACACCACATTAAACGAACTTACCCCGCAGCGGGTGAAAGAAATCGTAGAGGACATGATGCGCACACACCTGGGCTGGCTGGTCGTCTGGGGAGGAGTATTTGGCGCCCTCATTGGCTTCGTCAGCGCTGTATTTTTTTAAACAACCGTTTTTGTAACAAGCATAAAAACCGCGAAACAAAAGAAAGGAATACAGTAACCGAGGGAATCCAGATGTCCTCAAAAACTCATTTTTTGCTTAACGACAAAGAAATCTATGCCACAGAGCATCCTGGTATGCTGGTGCTGGACTATCTTCGGAGAATTCAAAAGTTGGCAGGCACCAAAGAAGGATGCCGCGAAGGGGATTGTGGGGCTTGTACGGTTCTTATTGGCGAACCCGATGGTGATTCTGTAATCTATAAACCTGTTACCTCCTGCATGATGCCGTTGGGCGAACTGCACGGCAAACACCTGGTTACTGTGGAAGGTTTGAACATGCCTCATCTTTCGCCGGTACAGCAGGCCATTGTGGACGAAGGGGCTACTCAATGCGGTTTTTGCACGCCGGGCATCGTCGTTTCCCTTACGGGCTATTTGATGAAGGATACCAAGGAAATAACCAGAGAGGGTGTAAAGAAGACACTCAGCGGCCATCTGTGTCGTTGTACGGGTTATCGTTCCCTGAAGCAAGGAATGGCTTTTTTGAAAAAGACGGTTGAAAACCGAACGGGAACCCGGTCTCTTATTCTGAACAAAATGATTCCTGAGTACTTCTCGCAAATCCCTGCCCGGCTGCGCAGGATTCCTGCAGTCAACATTAACAATGAAGAAAAAATGCCGGAATATTTCATTGCCGGCGGCACTGATATATATATACAAAGGGGGGATTTCCTGCCCGAATCTCAGGTTTACATACTTAATTTACGCCCTGAAATGAAGGGCGTCTCCAAAGAAAACGAATATGTTCGTGTTGGTGCGCTAACGACTTTTGAAGAATTTGCGAACCATCCCGAAATAATCAGGATTATTCCCGACATTCAGGCGTACTTTCTTCGGGTTGCCTCTTTGCAAATCCGTAACCGCGCCACAATAGGCGGAAACATTATCAATGCATCGCCAATTGGCGATGTGACGATCCTCCTGCTGGCATTGGAATCGATGCTGGTTTTGAAAAATGGCGAAAGAAGTCGAACCGTACCCATTACGTCCTTCTTCAAAGGTTATAAACAGATAGATAAAACACCGTCAGAAATTCTGGTGGATATTCTCATACCAACACCCTCCGCAGACACTAAAATCAACTTTGAAAAGGTTTCTAAAAGAAAGTGCCAGGACGTCGCATCCGTGAACACCGCTATGAAACTGCGCAGTGAATATGATATTATTCGTGAGATGGTACTGTCCATGGGAGGTGTTGCGCCGGTACCTCTTCTTTTAAAGACAACCTGCAAATATTTCCTTGGGAAGGAGGTCTCCAGAGAGACGATTGAAGGCGCTTTTCCTATTATACAGCAGGAAATTTCTCCCGTTAGCGATATTCGGGGCAGCGCAGAGTATAAAAGGCTCTTAGCCCGTCAATTACTTATTGCTCATTTTACCAAACTATTTCCTGAAAAAGTGAAACTGAGGGATTTCTATGAAACGGATTGATGCCGCATCTCATGTGAGAGGCGAAGCCCAATTTGTGGACGATGTGCCCCCGCCGGCAGAGATGCTGTATGCCGCCGTGTTTTCTTCGTCTGTGATGCATGGAAAAATCCTTGCCCTGCATATTGAAGATGCCCGCTCACTGGATGGGGTTGTCGCCGTTTTAACAGCAAAAGACATCCCCGGTGAGAACCAAATCGGCACTGTTATTCCGGATGAAGAACTGCTGGCGAGTGAAGAGGTGCACTACGTTGGACAGCCGGTGGCGGTGGTAGTAGGAACGATTCCGGAAATTGTCCAAAAAGGCGTCAGAAGGATTACCATGGACGTGGCTGAGCTGCCTGCCGTTACTGATCCAAAAGAGGCTTTTCTGGAAGATAAAATCATTGACACACCGCAGGTCTTTGCTTTGGGAGACGTGGATACCGCATGGCAAAAGTGCGACCTCATTGTAGAAGGCTTATGTGATATAGGCGGCCAGGAGCATTTATACCTGGAAACCCAGCGGGCGCGGGCGATCCCATTGGAGGGAGATGTCATTTGCATACATTCGTCAACCCAGGGGCCAAGCCTGGTACAGAGGCATGCTGCGAAAATTCTGGGGATATCCAATTGCCGTGTTGAAGTAGATGTGAAACGATTGGGCGGAGGTTTTGGCGGTAAGGAAGATCAGGCAACGCCATGGGCATGTATGGCAGCCCTTGCAGCATGGCATACGAAGAAACCAGTGGAATTAGTGCTCCGGAGAGCAGACGATATCAGAATGACCGGCAAACGACACCCGTATAAATCTGATTTCAAAATAGGTGTTACCAAAGAAGGTAAAATCCTGGCGTACGAAGTCAAACATTACCAGAACTCCGGCTCGACTGCGGATTTGTCTCTTGCAGTTTTAGATAGGACGCTCTTTCACAGCACCAATAGCTATTTCATTCCCAATGTGAGGATTTTTGGTGTCTGCTGCCGGACCAATCTCCCATCGAATACCGCCTTTCGGGGTTTTGGAGCGCCTCAGGGGATGTTTGTCATGGAAAGCGCAATTGCGAAGGTTGCAGAAAAACTGGGCATGCCCCGCGAAGATATTCAGGCCAAAAACCTGCTTAAAGAAAACGACGTCTTCCCGTACGATCAACAGGCCAGGAACTGCCGCACCCGTATGACCTGGGACAAGGCTGTGGAAAGTTATCAACTGCCAGAAATTCGCAAGCGTATAGAGGATTATAATAAAACCCATTTTGAGATGAAAAAAGGATTTGCCCTGATGCCTGTGTGTTTTGGTATCTCTTTTACTACAACCTATATGAATCAGGCAAGTGCGTTAGTTCATGTATACACCGACGGCAGCGTAAGTGTTTCCACGGGCGGGGTGGAGATGGGACAGGGGCTTAGTACGAATATTCTTACGATTGCTGCAAGGACATTGGGGATTAGACCCGGCCGTATTAAGATTGAAAGCACAAACACCACCCGCACTGCCAACATGTCACCAAGCGCCGCCAGTGCAACAACAGTTTTAAACGGGAATGCCACACTGATAGCAATTGGACAGGTTCTTGACCGGTTAAGGGCTGTGATGGCCAAAGAACTTTGTGTTCCGGAAAAAGAGAAAATCACCATCGTTGATGAAAAGGTTCTTTACAATGGCAACGAAACAGGATGGACGTGGAACCTGCTGGTTCAAACGGCCTATCTGAATCGTATAGACCTTTCTGCGCACGGTTTCTTTGCCACGCCGAAGATATATTTTGACAAGGCAGAAGGAAAAGGCAGTCCCTTTGCCTATCACGTCTTTGGTACGGCGATTATCGAGGTAACGCTGGATTGCATGCGTGGTATTTACGATGTTGACTCCGTTAAGATTGTGCACGATCTGGGCAGGCCGATCAATGACCTTGTAGACCGCGGCCAGGTAGAAGGCGGCCTGGCTCAGGGGTTGGGCTGGATGACCATGGAAGATTTGCGTTTCAACGAAAAGGGACAATTACTCTCAGGCACCCTGGCTACCTATAAAGTCCCCGATGTCTATTTTATGCCTGACGATATTGAGGTGACGTTTTTGGAAAATGCAGAGGAACCACTGGGGCCATACGGAAATAAGGCAGTTGGCGAACCGCCTTTTATGTACGGAATCGGCGTCTTCTTTGCGATCCGGCACGCCATGCGGGCATTCAGACCACAGAATGAATTTACGTTTACCTCGCCTTTGACGCCGGAAAGGGTTTTGTTGCAATTGTATTATGAGAAAAGTCATTGAAGAAGCGCTCCGCTCGATGGAGCGAGGTGAACCCTGCGTAATAGCCACGGTGGTTTTCACCAGTGGTTCTACTCCACAGAAGGCCGGTACAAAATTATTAATTCGCCAGGATGGCAGCGGCGTAGGCACCCTTGGCGGCGGTTGTATTGAAGGAGAGATTTGGTGTTTGGCGAAAAAGATTTTGCAGGAACAGGGTGGTCCATTGTTTTGCCGGTATGACTTGAACGAAGCGTTTGCAGCCAGGGATGGCTTGGTCTGCGGCGGTACCATGTTTATTTTCATGGATCCCATCGTGAAAACAGATCATTTCAAACTATTCGCACAGGAAATAGTGACAGCATATCGTGGCGGTCCGCCTGTGGCTATGGCTACCATGGTAAATGTCCCCGCTGGGAAGTCCAATTTAGGCGCTAAATTGCTCATTAAGGAGGACGGCTCTGTGCAAGGAAGTTTGGGTAATGTGAAACTGGAGCAGGAGGCCAGTTCGATTGGTAAAACAATCGTTACTTATGGCGGTAACAAAATTTTTCAAGCCGCAGATGGAACAGAAATATTTGTGGACGGATTCGCCGCTCCGCCAAAGCTGGTCTTAATGGGCGGCGGCCATGTCAACAAGGCGGTTTCCCGGCTGGCTGCCGCATTAGAATTTCGTATCTATATCGTTGATGACAGGCCGGAATTTGCCAATAAAGAACGCTTTCCTGATGCAGAGGGTATAGTCGTTGCCGATTATAGCAGGGGACTCGAAAAAGTAGCAGTCAATCCCAACACTTACATCATCGTGGCCACACGCGGCCATCGTTTTGATGATATGGCGTTGATGGCGGCTATTCGCACGCCAGCCCGCTATATAGGCCTGTTAGGAAGCAAACGCAAGACGCTTGCAATTTATGAAAATCTCCTGAAAGAAAATATACCGCAGGAACGTATTGAGGAAGTACATGCCCCGATAGGACTGAACATCGGCGCACATACACCCGAAGAGCTGGCAGTCAGTATCATGGCAGAAATCATCATGATCCGACGCGGAGGCAGCGGTGTGCCCATGAAAATGAATGCGGAGTGTTTGAGTAAATTATCGCAGAATGTGTAAAGGGGCGCAATCAAGCAATGGAGTTATGGAGATACGGTGCCCGGATCGATACGTTTTAGCAAGTCTTTCCCCATATGTCGAAAATAAGGTTCAATGGGCGGACAAATTCCGCACCGTTTGTGGATTGCGAATGGATTATTACCATTTCGATGTGAATAGTGATTTGTCTGCCAACTCCGGCACAAGAGACGATGCGATTGTAAGTCCAAAAGGGTCTCTTGTCTTAGGTCCGTGGGCCAAAACTGAGTATTACCTGAGCGGCGGCCTCGGTTTCCACAGCAATGATGGTCGCGGCGTGACACAATGTGTTGATCCAAAGACGGGCGACCCTGTGGAACCCGCAGACCCGTTGGTGCGTACACAAGGGGCCGAAATCGGCGCACGCACGACTGTCGTTGAGAACTTGCAAAGCACGGTAGCGTTGTGGTTGCTGGATACGGATTCGGAACTGGTTTTTACCGGGGATGCCGGCAGTACCGAGGCTAGCGCCCCGAGTAGACGTTATGGCGTCGAGTGGGCAAATTACTACACGCCCACCAAATGGCTCGATCTGGATGCAGATTTCTCGTTTTCACACGCTGCGTTTCGTGAAACTGTAGTTGGTGAAGGAGTGCAAGGTACGCACATCCCCGGAGCAGTTGACAGCGTTATGGCCATCGGAATTGCGTACCATCAGCCAGGCGAACGCGGCCTTTTCAGCGACCTACGGCTGCGGTTTTTCGGCCCCCGTCCTCTCGTGGAAGATAATAGCGTCCGCTCCGGATCCACCAGTCTGCTGAGTTCGAAAGTGGGCTACAACTTCAATAAAAATTGGACTCTCAGTATCGAAGGTTTCAATCTCCTCAACAACAGGGATCATGATATTGATTATTATTATCCATCACGTTTGGAAAATGAGGCCGCCGGCCCGGATAGCGGTGGTTACAATGACATTCACTTTAAATCAGTCGAACCCATTGCTGCTCGTGCCGCGCTGACTTTCCGGTTTTAATTTAATTGTATAGGAATTCCCATTTTATTTATGCTGGTTTCCAGCATGCCTGGTAGTCGCAGGCTTCAGCCTGCGTCCCCGGAAGGATAACAAGGCCAGGGGTTCTTCGATTATGCCCACGCAGACTAAAGCCGTGCGGCTACGCAGAAAGCAGCCTAATATCTAACCTTGCTTTAACTCCGCCATTCATGGCGGAGATCTGCAGGTGTATAAAAACCGGCTTTAGCCATGATTTTTCCTGATTTAGGGCTAAAGCCACTATTGGCTTCATTCTCTAACCTCAGGCAGAAGCCTGCGGTTAATTCAAAAAAGGAGTAAAAAATGTTCCATTTATTCTTAAGGGGAGGGACTGTCATGTGGCCTATCCTCGTTGCGTCGGTGGCAGCCCTGACCATAGTTATAGAGCGGATTTTATTTCTTATCCGCGAACAAAGATCAAGGTGTCCGGAAACGGTAGGAAAAATATTTTCCGAAGTTGAGAAAGGGAAAATTGAAGAAGCGATGCGACTAGGAGAGGGATGCAATGATTTTGTTGCAGTCACTCTTATTTACGGTCTTCGCCATCGCCACAAAGCCTTCACAAACGCCCTTTTGCAGGCTGCAAATAAAGAACTTAAGCGTTTTAGCCGGGGGCTTCCAGTGCTTGACACCGTTATTACGCTTGCGCCGCTCCTGGGTCTTTTTGGTACGGTGACCGGCATGATACAAGCCTTTGGCCTTTTGGGCGGCAGGGCGCTTGACGCCCCTGCGGTTATCACCGGCGGCATTGCCGAGGCCTTAATTGCCACCGCATACGGCCTTCTCACCGCCATGGTCGCGCTCATTCCGTTTAATTATCTCAACGCACGCCTTGAAGAAGCCAGGCATGAAATTGAGGATGCCACCACGCATCTCGAACTTTTGCTTTTAAAGCAGGATAAAAGCTTATGAAGATACCACTACCAACAACCAGACGGAAGGCACGGATAGAGATCATTCCGCTTATTGATGTTATATTTTTTCTCCTGGCGACCTTTGTAATGGTTTCTCTTTCGATGGTCAAGAATCAGGGCATTAGTGTGAATTTGCCCTCCGTCGCCACAGGCGCCTCTCAAGAGCGCAAAGCAGCAGTAACCGTTACCGTCACCAAGGCAGGAGATATATACCTGAATCAAGCAAAACTGGCTCCCGGCCTTTTACCCCAGCGCCTGAAACAATTAAAGGCAGAAAATCCCGACGTGAGAGTTTTTATTAATGGGGACAAGGAAGCCTATTTTGGCAATGCAATTCAAATCCTTGATGTGGTAAGGTCTTCAGGAATCACGAAAGTTGCCATTCAGACAAAGCAGGCAGCACCTTCGCAAAAATGACAACAGACAGATTCAACTACCACCGGATTAAACCCGGCAGCTATGGCATAATCAAAGGATTTATACTTGCCTTATTCATTCATGGTGTTTTATTTTTTGTTGGCGGAAAGCTTTTTGTTAAACCTGTTCAATACAGCGTCCAATCTGCCGATGGGAGCATAGACGTTGATCTGGTGACTGCCCTGCCGCAAACGGACGCAGATGTGGTTAAATCTATTACACCCACAACGGAAAAGCAGCAGGTGACGGTCATGCCCCAACCAGCAGTAGATACGGTTAAACCCATTACGCCCACACCAGAAAAACAACAGGAAACAGTTAAGACTTTGCCGTGCCCATCTCAAGGAACGGTCAGGACGAAAAGTAAACCCGGTTATTTCCAGAATCAACCTCCAAAATACCCCCAGCTTGCAAAGCAAATGCATCAGGAAGGGCTGGTGACACTCATGGTGGAGTTAGATCAGAAGGGTATGCCGGTTAAGGTTGAAGTTGAACAGAGTAGCGGCTATCAACTGCTTGATCAGGCAGCTTTAGAGGCAGTGAGGCATTGGAGATTCCAGCCTGAACGGATAGGAAATATACCTTTTGAATCCAAGGTGACAATCCCTATTAGATTCCACCTGGAAGAATCAGATAAAGAATCTAACTGATAGGCTATCCTTCAATCAATTCTGTCGGCCTATCAAGGTGTTTCTGGCCATTTAATAAAAAAGGAAATAAATTAAAACGCGATTAAATGAAACTCTATACATTGTAAAAAGGATGTACATTGCTGGCTTCAACCACAAAATCTTTCTCCGGCTTGCCCTTATGCTATAACAGGGACTTGTTCAGACGTAGAAGAAGTGAAAAGTGAGTAACGAAGAATTTTACGATTAACTATTCGGCAAACCCATCCACACCCAACTCCTGCCGTAGATTTTTGTAACTGGATAATCGTTGACTTTGGTATTTAAGATTGTAAAATAATCGAAATATATTCTACTTTTGGTTGTAGGTTTAAAGGTATCATAGATATGCAAAAAAGTAAAGTTGTTACCATACAACGTCATATTGTTGAGCAAGAAAGACAATTCCCAAAGGCCACTGGAGATTTCACGGGTCTTCTATGGGATTTGACCATTGCGGCAAAGACGATTTCACGTGAAGTAAACAAGGCAGGTCTTGCCGATATACTGGGTCTTACAGGTGAAACAAATATACACGGCGACGTCGTAAAAAAGCTGGACATTTATGCCAATGAAAGAATTTGTAAAGCGATGGATCACGGCGGCCACCTCTGTATCATGGCATCAGAGGAAAATGAAGATGTCATCCCTATACCAGACGAGTTCCCAAAGGGTAAGTACGTACTCCTTTTTGATCCTTTAGACGGTTCGTC
>JAHFOY010000186.1 GCA_023261485.1 Planctomycetota bacterium | reverse complement strand
AACCAGAACGTAAATGAAGTACGAATAAAGGCTGATTTCAACATTGTTATCCATAATCTTCCTCGCAAATTATCGAATCTGCACCGGTAACACAACCATCCATCCGGCTCTGCAGGTAAAGGACACAAAGCGCAAGTTACGGATAGAACGTCCTCCGGCCAGACTTTGGGCTGAAATGATTGCAGACATAACTTGCATATTGAACAATAATTATATACAATGAAACACATTGTAAATAACATGGTGATTAAAATGTCCGATTGGATAGATGTCCCTGGTATTCCTTATTTTCAAGTTACCTCCAATGGCAGAGTAAAAGCAAAATCGTTTGTTAATGAAACTGCCGTAAATAGATGGGGTAATGTTTGCGCAAGGCATTATAAAGAAAGGGAAATAACACCAATATTAATCAATCCCCCTGGCTATCTAAAAGTATCTGCATTAAGACAAAAAAATCGTCCTAAATATTATGTGCACCGACTCGTTGCTTTAGCTTTTGTAGATGGATACAAAGACGGATATCACGTTAATCACATTAATGGCATAAAAACAGATAATAGAGCAAGTAATCTTGAATGGGTTACAAGCGCTCAAAATATAAAACTTGCTTGGGAATCTGGATTATGTAATTCATTTGGCGAGAACAATAAAAATAGTAAGTTAACTTCAAAACAAGTTATTGCCATTAGAAAATGTAAAGATCAAAATATTTCAGATATTCTATTAGCTGAACTTACTAATGTTACGGCTGCTTGTATTGCAAAAATAAAGAATAATAAAACATGGTCTGAAATTAAGGAATAAATGTTCTTCTTCCAGATTTTGGAGGCCTAGTGGTTAAATGACACCAACCAACCGTGAATTTAGGACTCTCCCGATACAATCCGTACTTCGTCAGAATCTCGTCGTTTAGCCATTGGTCGATTGTCTCCCCAATGTCGCACACATCTACCCCTCTGGCCTCTTTGTGAGAGCTTCTGGCGCGCCCGGTAGTTGTGTCTGATAGCCTGAACCCGCCATCCCCTTGCCCGCCCTTGGAACCGCTGATATGCGTTTCTGTGTCTGAGTCTATAGGGATTACAAGACCAGTTTTCAACTCAAATTCCCCTAACAGCATATCAACCTTCAGAAGAAGGCTCTCCGCCTCGACTTCGTGCTCAGGAGTGTGTTTTTTGCTTCCAAAATATTGATCAATGGTTATTCGCATAATCAATGGCTTTGTAGGGGCCAGCACAGGCTCAAACCCTTATTCTATGTCGTAGTTGAGTGAACGGGTGACGAGTGCTGGCGATTCAAATAAAAAGCCCGCCCAATGAGGGGCGGGCTCAGCGCCAAAAGGGTAGGCGCTTAACTTGATCAGAAACTGAACGATGCCCCGATGGTGGGGACATACCTTCGGTCGCCGGAGATTTGGTATCCCACAACCTCGGCTTTCAGGTCCAAACGAGACAGCGCCCGATATGAAATGCCCGCCCCGGCCAGATATGTTTTGGATCCGTTACCAGCGCCGGCCTTGAGAACCCCGGATAGTCGGTCGGTAATAGGCAGCTTTGCCGTTACGGCCACGGTATTCTTGATGCCGCTGGTTTCATTCGTGGTGCACGTCTTGTTCTCGTTTTTATCGTAGCCGCATACAGTGGCCTGTGTTGGCAGGACGTAATTGGTCAGGTGCGTACCCTCGATCCCGAATACGCTGACCAGGTTATCGACGCCGATCACGGCTTGGGTGTTGCCGTGGTTCACATCGGCATTGACGCCGATGTAAGGCGATGCGAAAGCGGATGCTGCGAAGGCAAATACCGCAAAAACAGCGGCGATGATGGTTCCGAAAATGCGATTTTTCATGATTTTATCTCCCGCAAATGATTGATAGGAATTAGTGGTGGACACGACTCCAAACTACGGTTTTAAGCTTATTGATTGTTTGGATGGTTGTCAAGGGCTATCGCCCAAAAAACAATATCAATCACTTGTTTTTTAGTCTCGTCAAATAATTTATCCATCGTCATTAAAATGCTGCTGTTTTACCAAGCATCATCTACCCACTATAGTGTACTCATTACACGCACACCCTTAACGGCGATCATCGCTTCTCGCTGAATGTTTTCATATGCATACTCAATTGCCTCTTCTGGGCTTAGGCCAACACTTTCTGCACTTTTGCGCAATCGCTCTGGTGTTTCGTATCCAGCCGCAATTCGCTTCAGCGTTAATCGCATCTTATTGAACTGCTCTTTCTGAAGTGGTGTCATATTTATATCTCCTTCACATTAATGCCATTTTCCATATTGTTTCCCCAATTCGCCGATCAACTTCTTTTTCTGGTTCGGTAAGTGAATCCCAAGTTTTAAGCCATGAGTATTTGGGATTAGGTTGTTCTTTTGCCCACTCAATCCATACTTGACGCACTATTTGCCCAAGTTTTTCACGGTCATATGAATCCAATAGTTTTTTGTTTCTATCACACATTAACGACAAGGCGCGCTGAGCAGCATCTCTGTTCTCTTGACAGAGCGTTAAAGAACTACAAGCAACATCATGCTTTATTTCAAGCTGACAAATGGTATTGCGTAATTCCGCCTGCTCATGTAGCGCATTGATTAGGATAACATTTAACTTTTCAAATATGCTTAATCCGTTATCGGTGTCAAAACATCGCCCTTGAAGCTCAGCATGGCGGTTTCTTTCATCATTCAATTGGGATGATAGAAATTCAAGGTGAAATGCAGTATCAAACATAAGATGTGTGAATTCAGGATTAAGATATTTTTTTGCCTGTTGTCTGCATTGGGTTATGCAATATTCCACTGTCATCTGATTATCAATTCTTGGATATTCTACATCTGGTCCCATTTTAATCTCCTTATATTTATTTAGTCTGAACCACTACCTTTTATCCAATCCTGCGCACCCTTTGCCGCTTCAAGATATTCCTTGCTTGGCGCCCTTGTGACGCCCTGCCCTGGGCGGTAGGCCGCCCATATACGCGCCCGGATCAGTGACGGTAACTTGTACCAGTGGAAACTACAGCCCCATAACGATATCGATACTACGTTAGTGCACCCAGGCCATCCACATTCATGCTTCATGTTTTTTTCATTAGCTTCCATCTTCAACCTCCCACTCGATGATCAACCCGGCTTCATGCAATACCTGGCTTGCCGCCCCGTCTGCTGTGGTGGCTATGCGATCAAGCAAATCAAATACTGATTTCCTGAGTTCGTTTGCCCTTGGCAATCCGCACCTGAATTCATTTCTGATGGCCGACATGGGTATATCTTCCGAGAAATACATTCTGATGAGCTTTTCATGGCCGCGTCTGTTTCTGCTGATGGTTTCAGACGATTCCTTTGCAGCTTCGACCAGCACGGATAAAACCAGCTTCTCATCGTTTCCGCCGCGTAGTTCCCTGCCGTAATAAGCCTTGAGATATGCCAATCCTTCATCCGTGACGACGCGCTCCACCATATTTATGATCAATACCGCCTGGCCATGCAACTCCTGCGGGCTCATGTCCTTCATATCGTTCATCAACGTACCGATAAACGATCCCTTGACGATCGGTGTTCCCACAATAGTAAAGGCGAATTCCAAAGCATCGTGTACGGATCGCTGCCACCTTTGCATATTTACCCCTTTTTTACACTTGGATCATATTTCCTGCATTTGGTCAGTGTGCGCCGTCCGATACCACAAAATTCACGGTCAAGTATTGGCAAAAGATGCCGGCATCCGGTGCATTTTCTTTCTTCGTTACGAATCGCTGCGTCCAGCGGATCGCCGTACATGTACCGCGGCATGGCTTTTGGCATATCGATTCCAGGTAATCAATGTATTGGTTTTATATTGTGCTCGAGAACAATTCCAATCTTCTCAAGTGCCATAAATACGCCCGGAGCAATTTTTGCGTCCTGGAGCTCATCGATCGTGAAATGAGTGATATCGACCTCTACTTCGCGTTTGCATTCGGACGCATATTTTTGCCTGAATTCTTCTTCTTTTTCCGGTGTTGGGAAATCGTATTTGTTGGTAGCCTTGTTCAGTAAGGCCACCGCCTCAAGCATATTTATGCGTTTGTCTTCGAGCCCCTTTAGAGCTGAACGAACCTTGTTCAAGCCCTTGCTGAGACGATAAGACAGTTTCGCAGGCAACGGCGTGTTGATCAATGCGTTCAAGGCTGGCTCGGCTTCAATCAATGCATTGTAAGTGGTTTTAATCATGGTTTCCTCCTGTCAATAATAAACTGCCATGTGCCCAAAGCGCTCTTCGGCTCGCTCCAGAAATAAATTTCT
>JAHFOY010000185.1 GCA_023261485.1 Planctomycetota bacterium | reverse complement strand
TCCTTTTCCGTTTCAATACCCCTTGGACTATATCCATCAATGACACCCATTATCCCTCTGCCCAGTTCGGTTTCTGCCACAATGACTTGGACGGGATTTGCCGTTGCACAAAAAATGGAACACACCTCCGGACAAGCCTTGATGGAGTTTAATACATTCACGGGAAATGCATCTTTGATGAGGATAACAAACGTATGGCCGGCTGCGATGTTACCGGCATTTCGAATGGCAACTTCTTTGAGAGCACTGTCGTTTCCTTCCGCCCTTATAAGGCAAGGGCCTGAGGCCTCACAAAAGGCAATTCCGAATTTAATACCCGGTACGGCGTTGACCATGGTTTCGTATAAATCTTCCGCCGTTTTGATAAAATGGGTTTGGCCAATAATGATATTAGCCCCTTCAGGTATTTCTATGGCAATATTCTTGATTTCCATCATGTTTTACTTTAACTCTATGACGTTGACCTTTCCAAAGCTGTCCAGGGGTTTATCGAACTTTTCTTTATCGCCAACCACAAGAATCTTTATCTCGTCCGGATGCAGGTATTTCCTGGCAACCTTCTGGACGTCTTCCTGGGTAACGGCCTGTACGTTAGCTATATAGGTTTCGAGATAATTTAAAGGCAAATCTTCGTATTCAATATCGACCTTCTGCCCTACAATACTGGCGCTGGTCGTGAATCGAAATACAAATTGATTCATAAAGGTCTCTTTCGCCTGCGCCAGTTCTTCTTTATCAATCGGCGTCTTGCGAATTTTTTCAAGTTCTTCAAGCGCTATCGCGATGGCGCGGTTGGTTGACTCTAATTTAGTCTGACACGACACAAAAAATATTCCTATATCCCGCGCAGTTTGAAAGGCGCTAAACGCAGAATAGGCAAGTCCCTCATCCGAACGAATCCTGCCGGGAATACGTGCCGTAAAGCTGCCGCCGCCCAAGACAAAATTCATAATCATGACGGGGAAATAATCAGGGCTCTTCCGGTGAATTCCCAGATGCCCCATCATTACATTCGCCTGGTTAATATCTTTATACACATAAAACACATCCTTCTCGAAGCGTCTATCTACCTTGGGTACTTCAGGAAATTGAATGTCCTCTTTCTTCCATCCTGCAAATACGGCATTCAGCTTCCTGATAATCTCGTCCTTGTTAAAATCGCCGGAGATGCCCAGAATAATATTATTTGGATGGAAATACTTTTTGTGGAAGGTGACCATATCATCCCTGGTAATCTTCTCAATGGATTCCAATGTCCCTTCAACCTTTCTGCTGTAGGGGTGTTTGCTGTCATATATAATCCTGCGAAATTCTCTTTGCGCGATTTGTGATGGATTATCATTCTCACGTCGAATTGATTCAACAACCTCATCCTTCCGCATTCTTATCTTATCTTCCGGGAAGGCGGGGTTCATAAGCACGTCGGCAAATATTTTCAAGCCTTTATCAATGTCTTTCTTGAGCGTGGATAAACTTGCACTGCCTGATTCACGGTCAATGGATGTTTCAACCGAAGCCGCCATGAATTCAAGTTCCTCATTCATCTTATCATCCGGCATGGCTGCGGTACCGCCACTCCTCATTACATATCCCGTCAAACTGGCCAGCCCTGCCTTTTCAGATGGTTCATAAATTGCGCCTGTTCTGATACGGGCGGTAATATTAAATATGGGCAAGTCGTGGTCTTCCAAAAGATACAAAATCATACCGTTTTCCAGGACAACCCTGTCAACTTTTGGAGGGACAAAATTAAGCGGTTTGAACTTGAAACCAGAAACGATCTTTGCCCCTTCAGACTCCGGTTTTCCTACTGCCGGAGCAACTACTCGTTCGTGTCCCCCCTGTGGCTGTGCATAGAGATTTGAGGAATAGGCAAAAGAAAATACGGATGCTATGAATATAACAGGAAATACAAAATATTTATGCATGTTCACTTTACAATCTCCCAAGTATCAAATCTTTACTATATAGTCTAATAGTATCGAAAACAAAAAATTAATATGTGGCGGTTGTTTTTTCCGGTTTATTTTCTTCCTTCACTTCTTTCGGCTTATTGTTATTTTCCTTTTTTACCAGTATAGCCACAGTCCGATTGCTCTTCGTTAAATATTTTTTTGCGACCCGCATCACGTCCTCTGCAGTCACCAGCGCTATCTTGTCCATGAAGGTATTAATGTATCGCCAGTCTGAAAGCACCTCAAAATGCCCTATTTCATTCGCAAGCCCGGAGGCCGAATTCAGGTCCCGAATGAAATCCGCTTCCAACTGGTTCTTGATCTTCTGCAGTTCCCAATCAGACGGCGGTGTATTTTTTAGTTTTTCAATTTCTTCATAAATGGCAGACTCCACCTCCGCTACCGTATGCGGCGCACGAGGCGCCGCAATAAACGTGAAGGTATCGGGATACTTCCCTATTTGATCATAGGCATGCGCCATGACGGCAATCCGCTTTTCCTCAATCAAAGTTTTATACAGTCTGGAGGTTCGGCCGTCAGAAAGGAGAGAGCTCAACACATCCAGGGCGTACAGGTCCGGATGCCCGACTTCCGGAATATGATATGAAATTGCAATATAGGGATTCGAATCAAACTCAATCTCTACACGCCGTTCCCCTTTCTGTTCTGGTTCTACGGTCTTCACCCGGGGCGGCGCTGACTGGTTTGAGATATCGCCAAAGTACTGCTCGACGAGTTTTATCATGTCGGCAGGATTAAAATCCCCCACGGCTACTATTACAGCGTTGTTGGGTGCATAGTACCTCTTAAAATATTCTGCGGTTTCAGCCTTGGTGATATTCTGCACATCAGATCTCCACCCAATGGTCGGCCAACGGTACGGGTGTGCTATGAAGGTTACCGCATTCAACTGCTCAACCAGGAGGCCAAAAGGATTGTTCTCTGTTCTGAGCCGCCTCTCTTCCATAACGACGTCACGCTCAGAATAAAATTCCCTGAGCACAAGATTCTTCATCCTGTCAGATTCCAGAAATGCCCACAATTCCAGCTTATTTACAGGCAGGTCACAGAAGTAGAATGTGCCATCGTTAGAAGTTGCGGCATTAAGACCAGAACCTCCGTGCCGTAAATATAACGAAAAGACCTCGTCTTTCACTATTAATTCCCTGAGTTTCTTTCTCGCCTCTTCCAATTCCTTTTCGAGCGACACAATCTTTTTCTTGTCGGCAGTGTCTCCCATATTTTTCTCTGCAGAGATTTTCGTAACTAACTCGTCTTCCCTATCGAGCAAGGGTTTCTCTGCATTGTAATCCTTTGTCCCGAATATCTTTGTCCCTTTAAACATCATGTGTTCGAAGAGGTGAGAAACGCCTGTAATTCCCGGTCGTTCATCCACCGAACCTACCTTATAATTAATCCGAAGACACACAATAGGAACATCGTGCTTTTCCAGCATAAGTAATTTTAAACCGTTTTTGAGCACATACTCTTTTACATCGAGCTTCAGGGTATCTGCAAATAGACCGCTAGTAAAAAACACAAACAATGTTACAAGTGAAAAAATTGATATCGCTGCCTTTTTTTTCATTTTCTGCATACTCCTCATGGTTTTGTTGAATGAACGATTTGTACCGATTAGAATTCTAAAGCGAAAGTGTATGAATTTGCAATGTAAATATTTCAAATTTCTTTTCCGATTTTCATGAAAATATACTCATCTTTCTGGAACAAGGGCAATAGAAAATTTGTTGTTAAACGAAAATCGTAATGCAAGAAATGACTCTTGCATTATAAGGAGAACTCATGGTAATATCTATCAACAAATTAATCCCTTTGATTTGTTCCATGCATTACATCGGAGCGTTCAATCAGCTTTCTAATATAATATAATCGAAGAATATCAATTACTAAAAATACTTAACATTACGATATTGTTTCGTTACAAGGGGTGTCTTTAAGTATAGACGAGGAGACGGTCATTATGAAAAAAAGGATTCTTTTAGGTTTTACCGTAATTACATCTGTTTTTTTTATCTTGTCAGGATATGCAGTTCATGCCGGGGAATTGAAACACGACGCTACTGCTGCGAAAAAGTTAGAGATTATCAGAAGGAATTTAAGCGGCCTTACTGAAATGAAGTCTGCCGATGCAAAGAAATATTATAACGAGGCGCTGAATGATCTGAGTGCCTTGATCGGGAAGTATGACGGAACGGAAGAGGCGCTGGAAGCAAAATTTTTCATGGGCGCTGCGCACAATGAGATGCACAATTTCGATGAGGCAATCAAATGTTTTGATACTGTGCTGGGCCAGGGAAATATGGAACGGAATTTTAA
>JAHFOY010000054.1 GCA_023261485.1 Planctomycetota bacterium | reverse complement strand
ATTGAGTCACGTTATCAGTACGGACCCGCTCGTTAACTTCACAAAACTGCTCGAATATGTGGTGGAATCCATTAAGAAAGCCACTGCTATTAAATCCACCAGCCTCCTCCTTTTCAAGCCTGTCCCTTTCTCCGAAAAGGGAAGTGAACGGGTTCAAATTGTCGGCGACAAAAAATACGAACCCATAACCCAGCAAAATATACAGCATATTATCCAGTTCTTTGCAAACGGGGAGTTTGTGGTGCTAAACCGACACGAGGTAAAAGACGTTTCCATCATCAACGAGATGAGACTGCTGGAAGCTGTTTTTATATTTCCAATATTTGTCAATCGTAAACTTACCGGTATTTTAAACCTCGGACGCGCCAGGAGAGGCTTACCTATCGCCTCTGACAATCTTGACCAGCTCATGATCATTGCGAATGAAATTGGGTCTGCAGTAGAAAAATCAAAGATTATCGATGAAAAGCTCCAGCTTGAACGAAAGATGTATGAAAATGAAAAACTGTCCAGCCTCGGGCGCCTTTCCACAAGCGTAGCACATGAGGTCAAAAATCCCCTGAGTTCCATAAAAGCTATCGTCCAGGTCATGCGGGAAGATTTAAAGAAAAACGATCCGTTACAGGAAGACCTGGCCATTATTGTGGATGAGATCGACCGGCTGACCAAGGTTGTCAACCAACTACTGCAATTTGCAAAGCCGAGCAGTGAAGTAAAAGCCAATGTCAGGATCGGAGACGTCATTAACTCAACGTTGGTCGTACTCAATCATGAAGCAAAACAAAATAACATCATAGCCTATTGCCAGATTCCCAATGACTTACCGGCGCTCGCCACTGATGAGGGGGCGCTAAAAGAGGTATTCTTTAATTTACTCCATAATGCCATCCAGGCAATGCCGACCGGTGGAAAGATAAATATTCATGCCCATTACCAGCCTGATAACCACCTGATTCAGGTTACCATTGCCGATACAGGCCCTGGTATACCCCCGGAGTCATCGCATAAAATATTTGAGCCATTTTATACAACCAAGCAAACAGGGACAGGGTTGGGGCTTTCTATTGTAAAGAAGAAACTGGAAGACATGGACGCTACCATTCGTGTAGAAAACAACGGTAATGGCGCATCATTTGTCATAAACTTTCCTTTAAGCGAACCTGTATTAATGCCAACCTGAAAAGGATGGAAACCTCCGGTTTGGACACAGATGAACGCAAATTATCAGGATTCTAAAAATATTAAACAACTACATATTTATTTCATATTTAAATATAGAATCTTAAATCTCAAATCTTAAATTAAGTTATGCCTAAACCATCAATACTAATCGTAGACGACGAAAAAGCCGCCCGTTACGGGATGAAGAAGTTGCTCGAAAAGGATAATTACCTGGTATACGAGGCAAAAGACGGCGCCGATGCAATGCAGATTGTAAAGACACAGCATCCTGCTTTAGTATTTTTAGATATCAACATGCCTCAACTCGATGGTATGAAAACCATGGAGATGATCAACACCATGAAAAATCCACCGCTTGTGGTCATTGTTACTGCTTACGGCTCTGAGAAGATAGCCGTAGAAGCTATGAAAAAGGGGGCTTACGATTATATTGCAAAACCATACGAAATAGACGAGCTTCGGATAATTGCCAAAAATGCCTTTGAAAAAATATCCCTCCAGGAAGAAAATGCCCGGCTTCGGTTAGAAATTGGCCGTCTGGAAGGTTTGGGTGAGATCATCGGCCAAAGCGAGGCGATGAAAGAGGTCTTTGCCAGGATCGAAAAAGTCGGAACAACCGACGTCACAGTGCTCATCGAGGGTGAAAGCGGCAGTGGTAAGGAGCTTGTGGCCCGTGAAATCTATAAGCGCAGCAGACGCAGGAACGAACCGCTAGTCATCATGAACTGTGCTGCAGTACCGGAGACGTTGATTGAAAGCGAACTTTTTGGGCATGAAAAGGGTGCATTCACTGGCGCCGCAGAAAGACGCTCAGGTAAGTTCGAGTTGGCCAATAAGGGAACGATATTCCTTGATGAAATCGGGGATATGAGTGTCAGCACACAATCAAAACTTTTGCGGGTGCTGCAGGAACAAAAATTTGAACGTCTTGGAGGCGCCGAAACACTTGCAGTAGACGTACGTATTATCAGCGCCACCCACCGTGACCTTGAAGAAGAAATTGAGGAAGGCCGTTTTCGGGAGGACTTGTATTACAGGATCAAGGTGGTAAATATAAAGATACCTCCCCTGAGACATCGGAAAGAAGATATCTCCTTATTAGTGAATCGTTTTATCCAATACTTCTCTGAAAAACATCAAAAACGTATCGCATCAATCTCCAGCGAGGCAATGAAGGTTTTAATCTCGTATAATTGGCCCGGCAACGTTCGACAACTCAAAAATGTTATCGAGAGCGCCGTGGTACTTACTAATAACGAAATTCTCGATACAACTGACCTGCCGGAAGAGATAAAACACCCGGAGAATACTTCAGTGACGTTAAAAAATATTGACTACAGTCTTTCATTCCGTGATGCAAAGAAGATACTCATAGAAAACTTTGAACGTGATTTTATAAAAAATAAACTGGAAGAATTTTCCGGGAATATCAGCCGCACTGCCGAGGCACTGGATATGCACCGGCAGAACCTCCAGCAAAAGATACGCGACCTGCGTATAAATAAGTAAAATTTAACATTCAAAACAAATATATTTGGTTTAATTTTATAAATAAAAAAGGGAAGGATTTCTCCTTCCCTTTAATAAATTCTTAAAAATAGTTATGTTTCTATTTTAAATTTTGTAACGACTTTTCCATCCTGGAGAGGAGCACGCTCACCTCGGCAAGATTTATCTTCGGTGAAGTAACTCTTTCTCGCAATAATGCAAAGGTCTTATCCAATTCCTCTGTTGAAGGCCCTAATTCCCACTTTGGCTGTGAAGCAGGGACTGTTGAACCACCGCTTGGTGGAACTGCCGAAGTGCCGGAACCTGATCCTTCTCCCTTTATTTTTGCCAATTCCTTCTCTAAAGCCTCTTTTGCCTTCTGAAGGTCTGTAATTGCCTTTTGCTTTTCTGCAAGTTCCTGATCGGCAATCTTCTTTGCCTCTGTATAATAAATAAGCTGATTTTTTACCTCATTCTGACTCCTCTTCATATCAGCAACCTGCATCTCGAAGCCTTCTGCGGCCTTTTTGCCCTCGCCTTCAACGGCGGCAATTTGTTCGGCTAATTTATTTTTCTCACCCTCTAATGCAGTAATCTTGTTTTGCTGTTCCTGGATGGTCGTTTGCAAACCCCCGATTTGAACACCCACGGCTACCTTGACGGCGCCAAACGTATCCACTTCCTTCTGTAATTCAGCCGCCTTTGCCGATAAACCATCTTTTTCTGCAGCACAGGCCGTAAACTTATCCTCAACTTCTTTCTTTGCAACCTCTACCTTGTCTAAATTCTCCATGAGTTCAGGTACTTTTAATACTTCTTTGCGTCCGGCGCCAAGCTGCCTTTCAAGGGCATGTACCCGTTCCTTCTGCAATCTGTATTTTTCGGTAACCGATACTGCAAAACCGACACACAGCAGTCCAAAAAGACCTACCAGTACTACCATAACTGCCTTTGCTTTCATGTTGCAACTAGCCATTGGATACCCCCTTTTTTGTATACCTTAACTAAGTTTTTGATATTTTATGTGATTATTATAGACAAGAATACTCAATGATTATTTTAGTAAAATGCGACAAGTGAGGATGATAGCAAAATACAAATTAAGTTTCAAGTAAAATTGTTATCAAATTTGAGCTTGATTTTCTGAACGATATATTACCATAATAGTTAGGGAAAAGAAAATCAAACTATAATTATTAAATTCTTAGATTCTTCGCTTCCGTTCAGAATAACAAACGTTGTCATTCTGAGGGACCGTAATGAGCAAAGTCGAAGGAAGTGAAACTACGAAGAATCTCAATTTTGAAATCCTATGAGTAACGGTAATTTTGTACACCTCCACGTCCACAGCGAATACAGTCTTCTTGACGGCGCTTGTAAAATCAGCGATCTCGTGGATAAGGCTGTCCAGCTTAAGATGCCCGCCCTTGCCCTGACTGATCATGGAAACATGTTTGGCGCTGTCGAATTTTACGAAGCGGCAAAATCCAGGGGGATAAAACCCCTTTTAGGTTATGAGGCATACGTCGCACAAGGCAGCCGTCTTGACAAAGAATCAAAAAATGGAAAAGAAGCGCTCGGTCATATCACCCTCCTTGCAGAAAATAATGAAGGGTATCGCAATCTCTTAAAGCTTACCACGTCAGCATACCTGGAGGGTTTTTACTATAAACCACGCATAGATAAAGCGCTCCTCAAAACCCTTTCCAGGGGGATCATTTGCCTGAGTGGTTGTATGACCTCTGAAATCAATCGTTATTTAATAAATAATCGCGTTGAAGAGGCAACAAACGTGGCAAAGGAGTACAGGGACATCTTCGGTACAGACCATTTCTTCTTAGAAGTCCAGAATAACAAACTCGAACAACAGGCAAATCTGGTATTAGGTGCAGCCGAAATAGGAAGGAAATTGGGTATTCCTCTCGTTGCAACGAATGACATCCATTATATGAATATGGACGATGCCCTGGCCCACGATGCCCTCCTGTGTATTAACACGGGAAAACACCTGTCGGATGTTCAAAGACTCCGATTTGGAACAAACGAATTTTACTTTAAAAATCCTCAGGAAATGCATGCTATCTTTCAAAACCTGCCGGAGGCCATTGAGAACACGGTAAAAATTGCCAACCGATGCAATGTGGAAATGACCTTCGGGAAACTGCACTTGCCAAAATTCACGACTCCACAGGGTATGACCAATATCGCCTACTTGAAAAAACTCTGCGATGAGGGCGCAATTCAAAAATACGGTTCCATTACGCAGAATATCCGTGAGCGTCTTGATTACGAGCTTAAGGTTATCGAAAGTACAGGGTTTGTGGATTATTTTTTGATCGTCTGGGATTTTATTCATTTCGCCATTGAGCAGCGTATCCCCGCCACCGGGCGTGGCTCTGGGGCGGGCAGTCTGGTCGCCTACGTGCTGAGCATCACCAATATCGACCCCCTCGAAAACGATTTATTGTTCGAAAGATTCCTGAATGCAGAAAGAATCTCCATGCCCGATCTTGATATTGACTTCTGCGCAGAAGGCCGCGAAAAGGTTATTCAGTACGTCAGGAAAAAATATGGCGGGGACAGCAATGTAGCCCAGATCATTACCTTTGGAACTATGAAGGCAAAGGCCGTCATCCGGGATGTGGGACGTGTGATGAACATCCCTCTCTCAGAAGTTGACAAGGTGGCAAAACTTATCCCTAACACACTCAACATAACCTTAAAACAGGCGCTTGAGCAAGAACCTGCATTAAAGGCGCTGTATGATAATGAAAAACATATCCATGAATTGTTTGACATTTCCAAAAAATTAGAGGGATTATGCCGCCACGCCTCGGTGCATGCGGCAGGTATCGTAATCTCAGACGAACCTCTCACGGAATACGTCCCTCTGGCAAAAAGCGGAGACGTGGTCACAACACAATTCTATGATGAAATATTGGTGGATAAAATCGGCCTGCTGAAGGCTGATTTCCTTGGTGTTCGGAAGTTGACGGTTATCGACAAGGCGCTCAAATTGATTCGTGAAACCACAGGAACCGATATTGACCTTACGAAAATCCCCATGGATGACAAAAAAACATACGAACTGCTCTCCCGCGGGGATGTAAAGGGCGTCTTCCAGGTAGAAACCAGCCGCGGATTCAAGGAACTGCTGAAAAAACTAAAACCTGACAGATTTGCAGACATCCTGCCGCTGGTTGCCTTGTACAGGCCCGGCCCCTTGCAAAGTGGAATGGTGGACTCCTTCATTAACAGAAAACACGGAAGGGAGGAGGTGACGTATCCTCACCCTTCCCTTGAACCTCTCCTGAAAGAGACCTACGGGGTAATTTTATATCAGGAACAGGTCATGCG
The DNA here is from genome assembly GCA_023261485.1 of Planctomycetota bacterium. Classification (GTDB taxonomy): domain Bacteria; phylum Planctomycetota; class Brocadiia; order Brocadiales; family Brocadiaceae; genus Wunengus. Next base: position 11,359 of record JAHFOY010000054.1, on the reverse strand, counting down.
CATAGCCAACCGCTTGGCAGGGTTTTCCCTGAACCAGGCCGACAATCTCCGCAAGGCAATGGGAAAGAAGAAACCGGAGATAATGGCAAAATTCAAAGATCAGTTTGTTAACGGCGCTGTGGCAAACGGAATCCCCAAAGAAACCGCCCAAAATATATTTGAGTTGATGGAATATTTTGCAGGATATGGATTCAACAAGTCCCACTCGGCGGCATATGCCGTGATTACTTACCAAACGGCCTATCTGAAGACAAATTACCCCGTCCAGTACATGGTTGCACAGATGAGTTGCGAGAAAGAAAATACGGATAAGATCGTAGAATATATTGAGGACTGCCGTCATATGGGTATCGAGGTCATCCCGCCCAATATTAATGAAAGTTACAACGACTTTACCATTGCCGATGGAAACAGGATATGGTTTGGACTGGGCGCTATAAAAAATGTTGGTGATAAGGCTATCGAGTCTATACTCCATGCAAGAAACAATGGCGGCCAGTTTACTTCGATTCTGGATGTATGTAAACGGGTAGATATGCGCGTCGTCAACAAGCAGGTAATCGAGAGTATGATCAAATCAGGATGTTTTGACTCGCTACATGACAATCGCGCACGACTCCTTGCAGGACTTGATACAGCCATGCAGATGGGCAGCATCGCAAACAAGGACAGACGCACAGGCCAGAAATCCCTGTTTGATATGGGCAGCGAAATAGAAACAATCGGAAAAGGGAATTTCGAAACAGATACCGATGCAAAATGGTCTGAAAAGGAAATGCGACAGGCAGAAAAGGAAAGCCTGGGCTTTTACTTCAGTTCACACCCGTTAAATGACTACAAGGAAAAGATCAAACAATTATCTACGGTATCCTCTGCAGAAATCTCCGAACGTTCCGAGGGAGAAGAGGTGGTTATGGGAGGCATTATTACCAACCTTAAGCAAAGCACCACCAAACGTGGCGATCCTATGATGTATATCACCCTAGAAGACATGAAAGGCGCAGCCGAATGCCTCGCCTTTAGCAAGGAGATAAAGGCATACCAACCACTTTTGAATGCAGACGAAATTGTCTTTGTGAAAGGCCAGGTAGGCTTCCAGAGCGCCGTCCCTACCCTGCGGGTAAAGGAGATTATCGCCGAAAAGGACGCTTTAAAGCGTTTGACCAAATGCATCACCATCCGGTTTGACGCCTCTCAATTCGAAGAGGCAAAATTAACGCAACTGAAGGAAATCATAAAGAAACACTGCGGCACATGCCCGCTTTTCTTTGAAATCAGCACGCCGGAGCAGGGCATCACCCAAATCAGGACTTCCAGCCAATATTTTGTATCCGTATCGGATGCCTTTTTGTCACAACTACGAGAGATCTTCGGCCCAGAGTCATGCCGGATTAATCAACCAGAACTGCTTGGGATGGTGTAAGATTTAGTTTTTTTGTACTATGTAGAAATTGAAGGATAAAAATAAATGTTAGACTTCTAAAAATCAATCGGTATGCTATACTATTTCAGTGAAACCAACAGTTTACATCGAAACCAAGTCGAGATTTGATAGTTGCTGCACATCAGCAGATTACAAATGATTGGTGGGAGAGTGCATTACCTAATTACGAGGCATTTGTTTCGCCCATTGTTTTAGATGAAATTTCAAGAGGAGATGCTAATGCAGTACAATCACGACTTGAGAAGGTATCTGTTTTTCCAGTTTTAGAGATTTTGCCGGAAGTACGAACTCTTGCAGATACGTATTTTTCTGCATTAATTATACCTGAGAAAGCCAGAGCAGATGCTTATCACCTTGCCGTAGCATCATGGCATGGAATTGATTTTGTAGTTTCGTGGAACTGCACACATATTGTAAATGGTCGTATCAAGATGTTGATTGAAGAAATTAATGCAAGGCAAGGAATCAGAACGCCAATAATTTGTACTCCTGAAGAACTTATGGAGGGATAACATGGAACAAGAACCCATCCTAAAAGAAATTCGTAGAATCAGACGTGAAATTGAAGCAGAGTGTCAAGGCGATCCTCAGAAATACTATGAACATATTCAACAGATACAGAAACAATACGGCAATCGGTTAGTTCGTTTTAAACCTAAGCCAGCGTTGAAATTGGCTAAAGTAGAATAAAGAAGTCTAACCAGCAGTCATTGCAGTCAAATCAAACCAAGAGATATAGGCCTTCATTATTCAATATTTTATCATGTGGTAATTGAATATAAGACAACACTCTATTGCCTTTCTGGCATACGCTATATCAAACGAAACATGTTGAATAAAGATAAAAATAAATGTTATGCGGCATGAGTGCATCGGCACACCATTGAGCAGCCAATGCAATGATGGATAACGACGATCGGAATCTTATGAACAGAGACATCCCCAATCCCAGGGAATGGATGCGAGCCCGCCACCCGGACCTTTTCTCAGACACACGGGTTGACGATGCCCCACGGCTCCCAAAGGCCGTATTCGAGTACCACCTTGACACGCTGACCAGTCGCAAACAGGAATACGAGTTCGAGCATTTCTGCCGAAAGCTGGCAGAAAAGGAGATATGCCCCAACCTTCGTGTTCAGACTGGCCCCACGGGTGGCGGTGACAGCAAGGTCGATACTGAAACCTATCAGGTCGCCGAAGAGATTGCGGAGCGGTGGGCATTTGCCTTCAGTGCCAAGAAGGCGTGGAAGCCGAAGGTCAAGGCCGATGTGGATAACATCCTCTCCACCAGCCGCGATTACAAGCGCATCTACTTCTTCACCAATCAGTTTGTCAGAGACAAGGAGCGCTCAGCCCAGGAGGACGCCCTTTGCAAGCACTCAGGGACCCCCGTGCACATCATCGACCGCGGCCTGGATCGTGGAGAAGGTCTACGAGGCCGGGCACATCGAGCTTGCCATTGCCGCCTTGGGCATTAAAGACGCTCGAAGCGAGAAGGTCAGTCACTCTGGCCCCCGCGACGCGGCTAACGGAACTGGAAGAGCTGGATCGGCAGGTCGCCGATCCATCCCGCTATCAAGGGGCGCGCTACCATCTGGTCGAGGACTGCCTGCGCAGCGCGATCCTGGCGAGGGGGCTCGAGAGCCCCCGTAACGAGGTGGAAAGCCGCTTTGCACAGGCGGACCGGCTGGCCCAAGACTTGGACTACCGCCAGCAGCGTCTGGTAGCGATGCTGGAGGCCATCGCCGCCGATCCCGCGCGGCAGAACAATGCCCTGCAGGCACGCACCGACCTCGCGCTCATGAGGATCACGCAGGCTTACCAGGCCGGGCGATCAGACCAACTGGAGTCTGGCTGGCGTGAGTTGTCGCAGATTGTCGACAAGTTCGCCGCCCGGGACAAAGCGTTGGCAGCCGTTGAACGAACCTTGGCGGAGTTCCACGAACGGTGGGAAGTGATCCGGCCGTTGCTGCTCGCCCTGCAACGGCTTGTGTGGATCGAGCTGCAACTCGGACGTATCCCACATGTTCTGAGCGCGATGACCCTAGCCAGCCTATTGCCTCACACTTGAAGCTGTCCGAAGACCGACAGAAAGCGTATGGCAAAGAACGGCAGATGCAGGAGGCGGTACTCGGCATTCATTTTCTGAACCTTCCCTTTGAGGCGCTTCCAGACGTGGCGCGCCTACCCGATGCACTGGAGCGGCTGGGGCTCATCAACGCCCGGATGGCGCTGCTATTTACCCTCGGCCAGGAGCAGGCTCTGCGTAAGGAAGGGTACATCCCCGCTAGCGAGGACCCGTATGCCGTCCAGACTTTTTTCGAGATCTGGCAAGATCTGCCCGCGGCCAAGGACATTCCACCTCAACCGGTGCTGGTGGACGGCGCGACCAGCTTGTTGAAGGCGACCATCCTTGGATCGGAACTCGCATTCGAGACGCCCAGCAACGCTACTTCCTTCAGTGTTGCCGAATCGCTTCTCGGTGCGCTGGAGGCTTTTCTAGCCACAAGCGATGAGCAGGATGTGCTGCCGCATCGCGAGTGCATGAAGATTGTCGTTAAAGCGTCCGACCATTATTGACACAGAGGGTACTACTCCCCATTTACAAGAGGATAAGTTTTTCATCAAACTTCATCGCAGTTGATCAATTATATTAGGTTTTTTTGTCTTACCTCTATGTGGGTGATTCTGATCTAATTCCCAAGCTTTAGTTATCTTTTCAAAAAGTTCTTGTTCAAACATTCAAAATGCCTCAATTTTAGCAGAATTACTGTTTGTCGTTTTTCTGACTATTCAATAAAGAAAAAATTTAATATATTTCTTGATTCTCAGCAAGATAACAACCCAATCAATTCCTTCCTCGAAAATGCCTTGAACATGGCGGCTTTGGATTCGACTATGGAATTCAATAAGGGCTGACTTAGTAGTGATCATGGTATCGTTTTTCTTCTAAGGTACTTTTGTGATCAGCTTGAAGAACCTGCACGCCTTGGGTCTGGCGATGCGATGGACACGGTCGGTGGCCTGGTCTTTATTGTCACCGTTCCACCATCCAAAATATAATTATTGATCTAATGGTTTAGCACCGTGACAGATTGCAACTATTTCAATGAAATCTTCTTTAATACGATAGACAATCCGATAATTTTCGTAGATTTTTTCCCGTATATTTTCGTCTCCATATTCTGGGACAACTCGACCGGCCTTTGGGAATTGAGGGATGGCTTTAATGAGGGCATTTACTTTCTTTGCAAATAGCGAGGCATAGTATTCGGAATCTTTCCCAATATAGTTGCAGATATCTTCAAAATTAGAAGCAGTCCGAGGTGACCATTTTATTTTGTAAGCCATTTTGACATCCGTTTTTCAACTTCTTCGTGGGGTATTCCTTTCCCCTCGTCAAGTTCCTTCAAACCTGCGTCAACCTGTAGTTTGAAATACAGTTCTGCCATAATATCATCTAAGGTCACATCATCTGGAAGGGATTGTATTATCTGGATAACTCGCTGTTTTATTTCTGCCATAAAATAACCTCCTTTCTGTTTCCTTAATTTAAGCCATTTCTGAGTACTTCTCAAGCTAAATTTGAAATCGTTATGAGGACAAATGATATTTTATTTCTTTTGTAAACTTAAAACGTCAACAACTCTATCAATTCCTTCCTTGAAAATGTCTTGAATACGGCGTCGTCAGATTCAACTACGGAGTTCATGAGGTTGGCCTTGGTGGTGATCATGGCGTCTATCTTTTCTTCCAGGGTGCCTTTGGTGATGAGCTTGAAGACTTGCACGCCGCGGGTCTGGCCGATGCGATGGACACGGTCGGTGGCCTGGTCTTCACGTGCGGCGTTCCACCATCGGTCATAGTGGATGACTACCGAGGCGGAGGTCAGGTCAATGCCCAAGCCGCCTGCCATGAGGCTTCCTAAAAAAACGTTGCAATCGGGGTCGTTTTGAAATCTTTCTATAACCTTACCCCGGTTCATCGTGCTGCCGCGTAAGGTTTCGTATCTGATGTCAATACTTCTCAGCCAGTCACCAATGATATCCAGCATCTCCAGATATTGTGAAAAGACGACGGCCTTTTCCCCCGATTCTAAAGTCTCTTCCATGATCTCTTTGAAAAGCTCAAATTTGCCGGAAGTAGCTCCTTTCGGTGTTGTTCCATTCAGAACGAGTTTTGGGTGGTCGCAGAGCCGTTTCAGTTTGGTGAGCAGGGCAAAGATATGAATGTATTCTACCGGCTGGCTTTCGTCCTTTAACTTCGCAATAAGATGGCTTCCCCGTTCATTAATTATGTCTTTGTACATGACAATCTGGGCGGGCACGAGCGCACAATACCGCTTCTCTTCTGTTTTTGGCGGCAATTCGGTTAAAACGTCTTTCTTGAGTCTCCGCAGTTTAAAGGGATGGATGATCTTCTTTAATATCTCGCGTTTTTCCGTATCCTGAAATTTTGTGATCGGGTTTTCGTATCGTTTCCTGAAATCCTCCGCACTTCCCAGATAGCCGGGCATCAGGAAATCAAAGATAGACCACAACTCCGACAACCTGTTTTCTATTGGGGTGCCTGTTAGCGCAAGGCGATGGTGCGCCTTGAGAAACTTGGTTGCCTTGCACATCTGTGTGTTGTGGTTCTTGATTTTTTGCGCCTCGTCCAGGACGACATAATTCCACTGAACCTTGCTCAGGGCTTCCACATCACGGGAAAGAATGCTATAGGTGGTTAATACGATTGGCGGGAGATTGCCCGAAAGGATGGTATTTCTTTCTTTCCCATAAAATCGGGTTAATTTTAATTCGGGGGCGTACGTTTGAAACTTGGATTCCCAGTGGTCCAGCACTGAGGTTGGACAGATAACAAGGTTGGGCAGGTTAGGCTTTGTTTGTAAGGCAGAGAGGATTACTACCATCGCCTGATGTGTCTTGCCGAGTCCCATCTCATCGGCGAGGATGCCATTAAAACTGTTTGTATGGAGGAACCAGCGCCAGTCATAGCCTGATTGCTGGTAGGTGCGTAATTCTCCTTTGTATGAATCAACAGGTGGTGCTGGCTGCGGTGGTGTAATGCGGTCAAACTTCGCCAAATATTTCCGCGTTTCATCACATGCGGTTACTTTAACATGCTTGCCGCATTCTGCCCTGGTGCGCAGATAACCCAGTTTCGGCATCTTGAGCCGCCCGTTCTCAACGATACCACTGCCTCGCTGCCAGATGTCCAAGATATCTTTGGGGATTTCTATATAAGCCATATCCTTTCTGATACAACGGTCTTTATCTATGCATGCCAAAATTTCCTGAAGTGTAATGGTGTGTTTTCCTACTTTATATACGGGATCCAGCCACAACCAATCACTATCACAAACCTCTACCTGCATACACGAAACATCGGGATCATCGTGGACTTCTACAAGTTTTAATCGTTCCGATGGTTTAAAGGAAGGTTCAACAAGTAATTGGTTGAAATCTTCCCTGAGAAAATCAATGGCATCCTTTTCCTTATAAACGAGCGGTTTTTCATTGTTAAAATAAGGTTTAAACGGTGAAGGAACTGGGGCTACAGGTCGATAGGTATTGTTGAGCCAGAGCCATTCGTCATTAATCTTGTAATCGCGCAATTTTTCCAAAGGAAGGACTTGCTCTTTTTTACTGTTATTATTCAGTTTCAAGGTGGGGGACAATTCAAGGTGTCCCTGGTCGTTTATATCGGCGTGGAGATAGGGAACAAAGGGAGTTTTATATATCTTTGTCTGTCTTGCCCGTTCCGATAATTCCACATGAGCGCCGTCCCGTTCTTTTAGTTTTTCGAAGATTTTCGGGCTTTTTGTGGCCGAGATGTGAAATACCGATTCATCTCCCCGTTCAGAGACTAGTTTGAGTTCGAGTTGTGGCCCGCCATTGAGCAAGTCTACCTTGAGATTAAAATCGCCAAATGCAGAAAAGATTTCGCTTAAAATATTGGGTGGGCTGCTGTCAAAGAGTGAAAAAGGATCAGACTCGTCAATATCCCTGAATTTCGGCATTACAAACGGCAAAGGATTAAAAAACTTCGGTTTCCGCGGCAATAACGGCTTAGGGGCGACTCTTTTGTTTCGGTTTTCAATCCATTGCAATAACGTTGCAACGATGTGCTTGCATATCTCCCCATCTGAGGCATAGAGGCACGTACAATCCATATCATATATTTCTATGTCGTCTGAAAGAACAAAGACACTGTAGGGAGTTGATTCGCTGCCTGCGACCTCTGCCGTTAGTTCCCCATCCTTATACTTTAAATTAAGGACATGGCCGCTTCTAAAATAGGAGAGTCCACGGCTAAAGACTCCGTTATTTGTAATAGATTTGATATATTCGGATGTAATAGAGCTTAAGGAGGAGGTGTGCATGCGTTTACTCTCCTGCAAGTGGTGATAAAAATTTTATCATTTTAATAAATATACAAGATATATACCAATTTACCAATAAAAAGTCAACTAATGACCTTAAATTTTCTAAATTAGAATTTCAAAAGAAATACTGGAAATTTTAAAGGGAGTTTATTATATTGTCAATATTATGCAATAATGAAAATATAAAAATTCTTATTTTTAGTCCTATGAGAAAAGAAGTGTATAAGTCAGGAATTTATAAACAACAATATCAGTATAAAAGCTTTAGTCCTTCTCTTATAAATAAACCTTTTGAATGGCAGGATAAAAAAATTAATCTGTTATTGGAAGAGGCAATGCGTTACTTGGGAGAGTTAAATGCATATTCTATGCTAGTGCCTGACGTGGATTTTTTTATCAAAATGCATGTGGTAAAAGAAGCTACTACCTCCAGCCGTATAGAAGGAACACTCACCAAAATAGATGAGGCTATTTTACCTGAAGAGGAAATTAATCCTGAAAAAAGGGATGATTGGTCTGAAGTGCAAAATTATATTCGCGCAATGAATTATGCGATTGCAGAACTTGCAAAGCTTCCTATTTCAATGAGGCTAATAAAAGAGACGCATAATATTTTGTTATCCGGGGTAAGGGGCGAATCCAAATCTCCGGGAGAAATAAGAAAAAGCCAGAATTGGATTGGAGGATCAAGCCTCCAGGATGCCTTTTTTATACCACCGCATCAGGATGAGTTGCCAGAGTTGTTAACAGACTTTGAGAAATTTTTGCACAACAGAGAACTTGACATTCCCTATCTCATTAAAATTGTCATTAGTCACTATCAGTTTGAGACTATTCATCCTTTTTTAGATGGCAACGGGAGAATTGGACGGTTGTTAATTACATTGCAGCTTGTTGCCCTAGGAATATTACAAAAACCAACTTTATATCTATCAGATTTTTTTGAGCGTAATAAGGGTTCCTACTATGATTCTCTCACAATGGTGCGTGCTTCGAATGATATGGAACAATGGATCAGGTTTTTTCTTACCGGCATCATTACTATTGCAAAAAGCGGTAAAGAGACATTTGAGGCTATAATAAAGTTGCGCCAACAATACGAACAAAAGATTTTGACGTTAGGTAGTCGCACCAAGCTTGGTCAGAAGTTGTTGCTGATGTTATTTTCCCATCCAATTGTTACTGTTACGCAAGCTGCGAAAGAACTGAATATGACTTTTCTCAGGGTTAATAGGTTGATTGCGGATTTCCAAAGATTGGATATTATACGAGAACTTACAGGTTATTCCCGCAACCGCCTTTTTGCCTTATATGAATATCTTGATTTATTTAAATAGTATGGTTATAAAAGACATCCATTTGTTTTTTTAGTAAAGCGAAGAATCCAATTTAATATTTGAAAAATCATGGAATTTAGTTTCAAATCCAAAAAAATTGATACCCTTATTCAACTGGCAATCCAGGAGGATATCGGGAGTGGGGATATCACGACAGAGAACCTGATTCCAGAGAATCTGATTGTTGAAGGTTCCTTTGTTGCAAAGGAAAGCGGCGTGATAGCCGGGTTACCAGTTGTTGAATACCTTTTCTCAGGGCTGGACAAAGGTGTTTCTTTAAAACAAAATGTTAAGGATGGGGCTTTCGTTAACAAAGGTGAGACCATTGCTACTGTAAAGGGTAGCGCGAAGGGTTTGCTTTCGGGCGAACGGATTGCATTGAATTTCTTGCAAAGACTTTCGGGGATTGCAACCCTAACAGCGCAATTTGTGGAACGTATAAAACCATTAAAAACTCATATTATGGATACAAGAAAAACTATTCCCGGCTGGCGATACCTGGAAAAATACGCCGTTGCCATAGGTGGCGGTATCAACCATCGAATGGGGCTCTATGACCAGGTGCTTGTGAAAGACAATCACCTGGATATAATGAAAGACAAATTACCAAAAAATATCTCTGTCCATTTCAGTACCATTGAAGCGGCGGTATCGATATTACGACAAAAAATAAGAGAGGGTGTTTTGATTGAGGTTGAAACAAGGACACTGGAAGAGGTCTCTAGCGCCATCAAGGCGGGTGTTGATATAATCCTGTTTGATAATATGAGTATTACGCAACTCAAAGAGGCCGTGGGAATGGTGAAAAAGTGGATGCCTCCAGAAGGTCAATCCACGCCACTTACCGAGGCATCGGGAAATATTACATTGGAAAACGTTCGCATCGTAGCGCAAACAGGGGTCGACAGGATTTCTGTTGGCGCTATTACCCATTCAGCAAAGGCGCTGGATATTTCACTGGAAATAAATTTGGTAAAAAATGTTTGAATAGCAAGGGCTTGTACAATAGAATTATGCTTTATTTTATTTGTGTTCATTAGGAACGCAATAACACAACAACGTTTTAGTGGATGAATTGTGTGAATGCAGTTGTAGTAATTCCTGCTCGATACGCATCAACCAGGCTACCGGGGAAATTAATCCTGCCAGAAGTTAAAACGGTTACAGGAAAATACATCATAGAACATGTCTATCAGAATGTAAAACAGGCTAAACGTATTCATAAAGTAATTGTTGCAACGGATAATCAGCTTATATACGATATTGTGAAAGGGTTTGGTGGCGCGGTGGAGATGACTTCTGTAACGCATACCTCCGGGACAGACCGAATCGCAGAGGTGACGGGTCGACTGGATGCGGATGTCATTGTGAATGTGCAAGGAGACGAACCAGAAGTGAATGCAAATATGATCGATCAGGTCATAGATGCATTAGCGGGAGACAAAGAAGCCGTAATGGCTACCCTTGCGAACAGGATAAAAGACTCAAAAGAATTGGCAAATTCCAATGTAGTAAAAGTCGTGCTGGATAATCGCGGATATGCACTCTATTTTTCCCGTTCACAGATTCCTTTTGTACGAGATGATAAAGACCCAATCAAGGTGTCTGGTCTTACATTCCTGAAACATCTCGGCATTTATGCATATCGAAGAGACTTTTTATTAAAATACTCAAAACTACCTCCTTCCCCTTTGGAGAATGCGGAAAAGCTGGAACAGCTCAGGGCGCTCTCAAACGGGTACAAGGTAAAGGTCGCAATTACCAATTACACTTCAAGGGGTATTGACACAAGGGAAGATTTGACGGCATTTATGGAAAGATATAAACATGACTAAACACATATTTGTTACCGGTGGTGTAGTATCATCGCTTGGCAAGGGGCTTAATTCCGCCTCTATCGGGATGCTGCTGGAAAGCAGGGGTTTGAAGGTAAGACTTCAGAAATTTGATCCGTATGTAAACGTCGATCCGGGGACGATGAGTCCCTATGAACACGGGGAGGTATATGTAACGGAGGACGGCGCAGAGACAGACCTTGACCTGGGACACTACGAGCGGTTTACGAATTCTGAGTCGAACCGGTATTGTAATTTTACCACGGGTTCAATTTACAATTCGGTTATCAGAAAGGAACGCAAGGGGGAATATTTGGGAAAGACCGTGCAGGTGATTCCCCATATTACCAATGAA
>JAHFOY010000184.1 GCA_023261485.1 Planctomycetota bacterium | reverse complement strand
CGAATTGTTATCTTTTTATCTTTATTCTATAATTGTCGGCATTTTATCGTATGATATGGTGTAAGTCAAGCAGATCACGGTAGAGTTGTGGTGAATACCCGAAGATAGTATCGATATAATATTACACCTAAAAAATGCGTTTGGACACTGATTTACGCGGATTTTCCAAGGAGTTATCTTTTTTAATCTTTTAGCATAAAAAGAAAAAGCCACTCATTTGTGAGTGGCTTAATGTTTTCTGACTTTGACTAATGGAGGTGTTTGTTTCCACTTCCATAAGCTGCCTGCTGGCAGCCGATGGCTGTGCGTTTAAGATTTATTTATATCTTCCTACCCTTCGACCCTTACACCCCATTTTCCCGTGATTCGCCCGCTTACTGCGCCACGATAGCCTTTGTCTTCTCTTGTCTCTCATATTACATTACTCCTGTTTAAATCTTAATTGAAAATAAAACATCCGTCTAAAATCCAGCGGAAATTTGTGATTTACGAATTACGATTTGAGATTTTTAAAATCGTAAATCTAAAATTATTCAAATTACTTATTTTCCTGTTTTGTGGTGTCTTTTTCAGATTCCATTTTCTTCTGCGTGGTTTTGCTGCTCGACTCTTCTACTTCTTCTTCGACTCCCTTGACGCCCTTCTTGAACTCCACGATACCCTTACCCAAGGACTTCATTACCTCCGGGAGTCTTTTACCGAAAATCAGAAGCGCCACAATCAGGATGATGAGCCATTCCCAACCGCCTGGCATACTAAACATATTTATGCCTCCTTATGTAAAATTATTAAACAATTCAAATTATAGCGTCAAACCAACAAAAATCAATGAATTAATTTCTGTAAGGTCTCACTTCCCTTAATGTGTTTACAAGGGCGGAAATATCCTCAGGCATGTCCACTTGAAATTCCATTTTTCTATTCTGGATGGGATGGAAAAACTCGATCCTGTGGGCATGAAGCGCCTGCCTCTCAATGATAGGTACTTCTTCAGGCTCTCTTTCTTTTTGCAATAGGTCTGAAAGATAACACGATTCCTGGCTGCTATACATAAAATCAGCAACGACTGGATGTCCTATCGCCCGCATGTGTACACGAATTTGATGTGTTCGTCCCGTTTTAGGCATTACTTTTACAAGGGTATACCCGCGGAAACGTTCTACCACTTCATAAATTGACACGGCTTCCTTCCCAATATCGTGCCTTACTGCCATTTTTTGGGTATCAATCTTATGTCTTGCAATGGGCAAACTAATTTCGTCGGAATCCAGCATCAACTCACCTTCTACTACGGCAAGATATTCCTTCTTGACGTATCTTTTTTCAAATTGCATGGCAATGTGTGAATGGACGGCATCGCTCTTGATCGTCAACATAATCCCGCTCGTATCCCTGTCCAATCTATGAACAATCCCCGCTTTTAACGGCCCGTTAACCTGGGAAAGATTCTGGCAGTGGAAGGCCAGTGCATTAACAAGCGTCCCGGAAGGATGTCCGCCTGCCGGATGTACAACCATGTCATACGGCTTGTTAATGAGCATTAAGTAATCATCTTCATAAACAATGTCTATAGGAATATCTTCAGGAACGATCTTGCTTTCTTCAAGTACAGGCACACGGACAGAAATAAGGTCTCCCTTTTGTATATCATAACTGCTTTTGACGGTATGCCCGTTAACCAGTACATCCCCCCCTTTTACCAATTTCTGGATAAATGTCCTTGAGTAGTCGGGGAGGCGGGAGGCAAGGTATCTGTCAATCCTTTTGTCGTCGAATACCTTTTTTATATCAAAGGTCACTTCCTTTATTTGTGGGGCTTCCTGTTGCATGTTATTTAATCGCAGACAAACGGTATTGCGCCATAGTAGCCCAGTTGCTATTGGGGGAGAGTTCCACCACTTTTGTATATAAGCGAACGGCATCGCTTGTTTGGCCTAATTTCTCATAACAACGACCTGCATCCCATCCTTCTTGCGCGGCAAAAAGATTATTATTCATAGTCAAAATATCTTCAAATTGCTTAACAGCTTCCTTTAAAAGGCCTTTTTCCTCATAGGCATATCCCAAAGACTGTTTCGCAATAGGCGCAAGCGAATGACTGCCATATTTATCCAGGAAATCATTATACGCACGGATGGCTTCATCGTAATTCTTAAGGCTATAATAAACATTCCCTAGCTGGAACAACACCCAGGGCATGGCGCTGGAAGAAGACATATTATCACGAATATATTTATAAGCATCCGCCGCCGTATTTAAGGCAGAGATTCTTTCTTTCCCTTCCTTATCCTGTTTCTGTAACGACATTGCCAGGTCATTATTTATTTTCCACAGGCTTTGCCAGACGACCTCGGTCTTTCGGGTATTTGCTGTAACAAAATAAACAGCCCCAGCGCCAAGGGCAATGGCAACACCAATACCTATACCGATAATTACCTTATATTTATTCAACGTTCTTATTACATTTAAAGTAGCTTCTTTCATTTTTCTTCTTTCTTTTAATTATAAACCAATTAAAGATTCTGCCTCTTTAAAAATTTCCTGAATATCTTTTTCTTCCAAACCCGCTCCACGTGCAATACATTCGGCGCGATTGCGGTCTAACAAATCATCAGGTGTATGGGAATCAGAACCAAATACAAGTTTCGCCCCCACCTTTTTTGCCGTCTTAACGACGTGCCCATTCGCATAGGCATGCCCTTTCCTGCCGGAAACCTCCAGTCTGACGCCATTCGCCTTTGCCAATTTTGCATCGGATTCCGTTATGAGGCCAGGATGCACCAGAATATCAGCGCCAGCCTCTATGGCCGCACGATTTGTCCCGGGTAACACCGGTTCTGTAATCGTTTCACCGTGAACCAGCACAAGAAATGCCCCCAATTCTCGTGCGCGTTTCACCATAGATTTTATGTGTTCAGGGCGAAGATGAGTTAATTCGACTCCCCCGTGTACCTTGATTTTTGCAACGGACGCTATCTCTTTGCAGGCATTTAAAACGTTGGGTATTACAAAATCAATATTCGAATAGTCAACATGGTCAGTTATTACCAGTCCACGAAAGCCCTTTGCCTCACAGCGACGAATCAATTCTGCCGGTAAAAGAACGCCGTCCGAAAACAATGTATGCGTATGCAGGTCAATCACATTAACCACCAAATTTTAATGCGCCCGAGACGATTTGAACGTCTGACCTACGGTTTAGGAAACCGTTGCTCTATCCAGCTGAGCTACGGGCGCATTGAATTATGCAAATATTTATAAAGTCGGATTAAATTATAGCCATAATATGAAAAAAATCAACATCATTCCATAGCACAGCAAGCCGTAACCATAGAGTGAAAGACAAAGTCAGGTGACGGGTGACGATTTCTGCGTCACTCGTCATTCGCCGCTCGTCACCGTTTCTAAAAACTTACAAAACATAGAATTAGATTGAAGTATGGTAATCTTAATATTAAAATGAAAACGTTGTAGATAAGCCTTGTTTCATCAATAATATAAAAGAAAGAGGACAAAAACATTATGCGTCTTATTTTGTTTCCCAGATATATTCCATTATTACTTCTTTTGATTATATTCATTGTTGGAGGTTGCGGTGTACAAGACCCTGATTATTACAATCGTATGGGAGTTTTTCTGGACAGTCAGGGTAAGATTGATGAAGCAGTGAAAAAATACAAAAAGTCATTAAGGATAGACCCAACTAACAGGGAAGCGCATTACAATCTCGCCGTAGCCTATCACAAAAAAGGACTGTTTAACGAGGCTATCCAGGAATATAAAACCGTGTTGGAACTCTACCCAAATGACCCGGAAACACTTTATAATCTGGGTGCGATATATGCAAGAAGCAACATGCAGGACGCCGCCGTTTTTGCCTGGCAAAAGGCCGTTGAACTGAAACCCGATTTTGCAGAAGCACACTATGCCTTAGGATTTGCATATGCACAGAAAAAGCAATTTGATGATGCCATTAAAGAATATTTAAAGGTCCTTGAAAAAAGGCCAGACGATGCGATTACCTGCAACAACCTCGGCGTAGCCTACTCGGAAAAGGGAATGTATGATGAGGCTATCGATGAATTAAAAAAATCTATTAAAATCAATTCAACCATGGCAATGACCCACAAAAATCTTGAGTTCGCATACCGGAAAAAGGGAATGGAAGAGGACGCAAATAACGAACTGAAACTATACGAAGAATTATCGAAAAAGACGAACTAGTATATCGTTTCATTAAAACATAGACAATTAATTTTTTAGAAGTTCAAACCTGCGCCATCGATGCACCACGGGTTGCTGGTTGATCTCTTGAACGCCTAGCAATATTCTTTTTTTA
>JAHFOY010000183.1 GCA_023261485.1 Planctomycetota bacterium | reverse complement strand
TGCACTTCCTTGCCCTTATCTTCCGGCTTACCAGCCTCTTTGACTGTTTTCTCGGTTTCCGGATTATAATTTTTTACACATCGGAAGCCGATACTTTTGTTTCGGTCCTCTGGTTTTCCACATATCCTTACAGCACATCGCATTTTAGATGCATAGGGGGCAAATAATGACCCTCCTTTGATTACTCGCATGCCCGTGCTGGTTTCAGGTCCTTTAGGATTTATGCTAGGACTGGTTTGGTAATATTCCGGATGATACCAATCGTTGCACCATTCTGAAACGCTGCCGATTAAATCCAGGCATCCATATGGGCTCGTTCCAAATTCAAAACTACCTACAGACAAAGGCGCATCAGGGCCGACATTGCATCGTTTAGCGTCCCATACATTACCCCATGGGAACCTGCGCCCGTCTGTCCCTCTGGCAGCTTTCTCCCATTCGGCTTCAGTGGGTAAACGTTTGCCTGCCCATGCGGCATAAGCATATGCATCATACCAATCGACACGAGTTACAGGATAATCCGGGTAATCATAATAGGGATAATCCCATCCTGTGTGGGGTGTGCCTGGTGTATGATCTTTATTTTTCGGTTCACCTGGGAAACATTTACTGTGGTCGCCGGTACTTTTGATATATTGCAAAAATTCCCAATATAGAGCATTAGTGACTTCATATTTGTCCATATTGTATGCATCTAAATGTACTTCGTGTTGTGGGGTTTCTTCAGGTATAAATTCGTCTTTCGTTGTACCCATAATAAATTTTCCTGCCGGAATTAACATCATTTCACTCCATTTTCCTCTATTATCAACAAGTGCTTTTTTCATCCTCTCGTCTCGTTCAGCAAGCGTTAACTCTTTGCGTTGACTCTTTTCGGTCGGTTTTAGTCCTTTTTCTAACTTATTGATGTAAACTTTAACTTCCTGCAATGTCTTCTGATAATTTTCATCTGACTTAGTTTCCGGTGGTTGTGCCTCCAATAATGTCTTACATTTATCGAGATGAGTTAACGCCTCCTTTTGATTTCCAAGCTTCCAGCAAACTCCTCCCATCTGAAAATGTAAAGATGGAAGTTCAGGATTTATTTTCTCTGCTTTTTTGTATTCCTCTAAAGCTCCTTCATAGTCATTCAGTTCTTCGCGTAGCCTATTTCCTTCCATAACGTGGTACATCGTTGCCTTTGTCTTTTCTTCGAGTGTAGCATCCGGAGAAAGGTCGATTTCAATTTTTTTGTCAGGTACAGAGGTCTTTTTGTCGGCTGAAAATTTGTGAATAAGCTGAGTCCCGTCTTTTTTGCAAAATTTTTCGCCGGGACTTGCCTTTTCCTTACAGGTTGGACATATGAGATCTTCTTCGGTAAATTCCACGAGTTCTTTGCCGTCGACGCTGCAGAAGCCAATATCTCCGGGATAGATTCTGTTACATTCCGGGCAGAGTTTATTCTGTGTAATATTTTTTTGTGTAGTTGATACTGATTCTTTTTTTTGAGGCGCTTTTTGCTCCTCTTTTTTTATCTCCTTTGACATGAGGGCGCTGCATGGGAGCATTGTAAACATAATAAATGGAACAGCTACATATACGATTTTCACAAGAAAAAAACCTCCTTCTAAACAAAAACAAACACCTATGAATATTTGACTAAAAAAAAGAGATACATCATTGTATCTCTTCTCATGTGATATATCTTGGTTCAGTCGTCCTCGATTGAACCAAAATGATGTTTCAGTGCATAATTTACGGTTTCTTTTCTGCCATTTCTATATTCTTTTCTTCTTTTTCGGAAACCCAGTTTGACCATTTTCCCCATTCAACGTATTTTTTACCGTCGGAAAGCCAATATTGAGTTCCGTCCCTTTCCCGTTTACAGGAAAGGTTTTCTACCGTACGAACCTGTGTCTGTTTTATGACTTTGAAGAAATGGCAATCTACCTGATGGAAATTTATCTCGGAATTGTCTGACACTTCTTTTAGTTCCAGGTCATCAAATGTCAGTTTTTTTTCGTTAAATTTCTTTTCATCCACAGGGATTTCGTAAGTAATTACTTCTGTAACTTTAATAGTAATCGGGGTTGGTTTCTCGTCAATCCAGGGAAGAGGTACAGTCCCTTCATAAGGGGCAAAAGATGAATGAAAACTTGGTGCGTTTGGTTGCTTGGTAGTGTCTATAATACCCCCTCCGGCATGTTGTCCTTGAACGGATTTTTCCTGCATAAAAAACGTACTGAAAAAAACGGACACGCTGAACACGAGCGTGGCGCCTAAAGTAAAATGTTTTATAGGGTGGCGATTCATTTCAAATTCCTTCCTTTTATTTGGTATTATTTGAGGTATACACTATAAAATCACTTAAAAGTTTACATGAAAGTAGTATGTTTGTCAATTATAGAAGTGTTCAGGCTTAAAGAATTATAGAGTTTTGCAACATATATATTTTACAGATGATAAAATCATCTTACAGTTATTAAAAAATGACTTGAACATAAAATAACTTTGTGGTAGAATCCTCGAACTTTGAGTTGCTTTAGATATATTCACGTAGTGTGGACAAATTATTAAAATTTCGAGATTATATTAATTTAATATAGATTGCTAACTGAAAAAGCAAGGGCCCTCATTATAAAAAAGGAAGAGTAGGAGGTATTTATGGAACGGTTGAAGCAGTTGTTGGAATTTATTCAGAGAAGAAAAAAGCTGGTAGGCTTCTTCACCATAATCGTATTGGTTGTTTTTTTTGTTACAATAAATAAGGTGTACCATTATTCAGAGAAGAGCGAGTTTTGTGCCAGTTGCCATGAAATGAAAATCCATTACGATTCATTTAAGGCATCTAAGCATCACAATGAACATGTTGAAAATTGTCATGCCTGTCATGTAGGGCCTGGGCTCAAGGGATATGCACATGCGAAGCTCAGCGACGGAACGCACGATTCTTTAATGCATTCATTTCAGGCGTATACGGATGGCGAATTCATTGAGATTGCAGAAGATAGCCTTCAAATCCTGAACGGTAACTGTGTCCGATGCCACACCGAAGGTTTTACTAAGGATAAATCCCATATTGAATCTGTTTTAAAAAGCAATAAACATGGTACGCATGGTGAAACACCTGAGAAATTGGTATGTACGGATTGCCACCTTGGCGTGGTTCATCCTCACATGCCTGGTGATTTATTCAAGGCATATGCAGCGAAGAAGATTAAACCGTACGGTACGTACGAAGAGACTGATTGTCTTGCATGTCATAAAATGGCAACACCCGATGTTGTGAAGGAATGGACAAAAGGTGCCCATGCTGTAAAAGGTGTAACCTGCATAAGCTGTCATGGGAACGATCACCGTTTCATTGCTAAGAAACGAGGCCATGTTTCTGCAAGCACCTGCGGCGAGTGCCATCAGAATCAATATGTTGACTTCAGAGAAAGTGCTCATCTTCAAGGGCATCCTGTAGCTGCCACAAGTAAATTTGACGTGATTAGTACACGATTGTTGAATATAAAAGATTGTAAAGAATGTCATAAATTGGGTTTAAGCTATGAGTTCGACAGGGTTGGGGGAAGTTGCAATGCCTGCCATCCAAGCCACAAATTTTCTGTAGCTGATGCAAAGGCGTACGATGCCTGCGAAAAATGCCATATTGGAGGGCCGGAGCATTCTCAGTTAGACACGAGTGGAAATTCTATTTTCGGAAAGGTTCAGAGATTACGCGGTCAGGGACTGATTACCAAAGATTTAGTTACCTGCCAGTCATGTCATGGTCCAAATAAATCTCATAATTTTAGTAAGACATATTTGCCGGAGAACATTGAGGTGTTGCTCTTTGGAGGTAAAGGACTGGTAAAGCTTCCATCAAAACACAAGTAATACTAATTGACTTGAAATAATTTCAGGATTCATTTAACATAATCCCACCGCCTAAAAACGGTGGGATTTTTTTTGCCTACTTAATGTTTTGAAATTTCAATTATTGGGATTCTTCAGTCGCTTTGCACCCTCAAAATGACGGTTGAACAATATTATTGTCATTCTGAACTAAACGAAGAAGCTGGTATACAAACGAAAGGGCTAAAATGGGGAAAAATATCGTACAAAAAATTTTCAGTTCGCATCTTGTATCTGGGAAACTAAAAGTGGGTGAGGAGATTGCTGTCACTGTCGATCAAACCCTCACGCAGGATGCTACCGGAACTATGGCTTATCTGCAATTTGAAGCTATGGGCATCCCAAAGGTAAAAACAAAACTTTCTGTGAGTTACGTTGACCACAATACACTCCAGACAGGTTTTGAGAATTTTGACGACCATTTATTCCTTCAAAGCATTGCGAAAAAATACGGTATTCGGTTTTCAAAACCTGGAAACGGTATCTGTCATCAGG
>JAHFOY010000053.1 GCA_023261485.1 Planctomycetota bacterium | reverse complement strand
TCGTCTCTGCAAGTTGCATGTGCCATATATCCTCTTATTGTGGTATTTGTAAAATTCTCTCGTGAGGATATTTGGTACTTATTATTTTACTTTTTCAATAAAAAATTGTCCGAACCATTGTATACCATACATTCCCGAAAAGAGCTATTTTAGGGAAAGTTGTTAAACAAAATAAAAAAGCTGATCTTTGCTAGAACATTGATCAGCCTCTATTAATGGGTTTATTATGCTTAGATGAAGCCTATTGTCCAGTTTAATAAATATGGTGTCCCCTGAATTCGGAATTCGTTGATAAGCCAAATAGGAGAACCGATACTCAGGCGGCACTACTCAACCTATTAAAGCTGGGCAGTAGTTTTCTTTCATGCATGCCTATTGGTGAAGAACATCGGAAAGCCGTGTGCGGGAGAACCGCAAGCACGGTTTGATGAGGGGGGAGTTGGAAATGGTGCATGGTTAGGCTCATACCTGCCAGTGCTGTAAGCACGGCAGACAGGAGGCACTGTCAGACGAAAGGGACAGTAACAGATAGGCCAAACCTAAACCACTACGCCGGTTCTCCACTCTACCTGGAATTTAACTTTTTTTGTAGTTGACTACAGAAACGAAATTGGCTGTTAAACCTTCTCTCTGAGTGAAACGGTTTTTTGCGGAGCGACGAGTGAATGAAATGAATAGGTTAAGATAGTGGCCAGCTTTATCCAGAAACACTGAGTAATGGAATCTAGATTTTCGGGGCTGGTTCAATCTTGCAGATTGGCTGCTCTGTGGCGAGTTTTATGATTTTCTTAAAGACAGTTTAACCAGGTGGCCAAACTCTTCTGATTTGAGCAGGATTGAGGTGCCGGCGAATGCGGCTAATGCTGCGGTCATTGGGGCAAAGAGGCGCAGTCCTTTGAAATACAAACTGCCGCTCCCGTCCGAAGCAGGAAACATTTTTAAGACAAACCAGCACGCAAGTACCATGGCTATTGAAGCAATCACGGTTTTCAGGATCGAGACGACAACCTCTTTTCCTATCTTGATGCGGAGTCTTTTTTGTAAGATGATGGTCAGGATGATGATCTGGACAATGGCACTGATGGCTGTAGAGAGCGCCAAACCGCCTTCCTGCAATACCCAGATAAAAGAAAGATTCATGATGAAATCAAAACCAACGCATATCGCTCCAATCTTTACCGGGGTAATCGTATCTTTGAGTGAGTAAAATGCCCGGATCAACACATGAAGACCGCAGTATGCCCATATTCCAATGGCATAGAAGAGGATTACCCGCGACGTCCTGTATGCAGACACTGCGTCAAAATGTTTCCTCCGGTAAATGAGGTCGATGATCGGCTCCCGAAGCATGATTATGGCCAGGGACGCAGGGATGCCGATTAAGAGCATAAATTTTAATGCCCTGTTGAAGGTTGTTGAAAAGTTATTCCAGTCTTCACGTACTGCATGGGTGGAAAAGAGCGGGAATACGGCTGTTGCCATTGCAATACCAAAGACACCTAAGGGGAACTGTATCAAACGATCGCTGTAATACAGCACAGAAGCTGCGCCCGCCTTCATTGGATAATTTATGACCATGCCTGCGAAATGGAAATAGCCCGGCCCGCCTTGTGGGGCAGCAAATCCAACGGCAATAATGCTATCAACGAGAACGTTGATTTGAACAACGGCTAACCCAAAGACAACAGGACCCATACGAGTCAACACCAACTTCAAGCCAGGGTCTGAAAATCGGGAAATAGGACGGTAGTACAGTTCTTTCCTCCGTAAGACCGGGATATGAATGATCACCTGAACAAGACCGGATAAAAAGGTGGAGATGGCAACTGCGTAGATCATCTTTTCCAGGGTTTTCCCTGTGTAAGGAGCTAAAATAGCTCCCAAAATCCAGCACACATTCATAACCACAGGCGCAAAGGCAGGCATGAAAAAGTGGTGAAGGGTATTGAGTACGGCGCCCATGAAGGCCACCAGACAGATGAAGAAGACATAAGGAAACATAATGATGGATAGTTTGAAAACAAGCTGCCACTTTTCCTGTACATGGAATATTCGTGGAATAGCGAAGAATGAACCTTCGCCTAATAACACGATTCCACCCAGGATGATGATGAGCACTGTGGCTATGACATTGACAAAGGCCATGGCTTCCGCCCTGCCGCGTTTTTCGATGTGTTCTGTGAAGATGGGAATGAAGGCCGCGCTGAGCGCGCCTTCGCCAAAGAGACGGCGGAACAGGTTCGGTATCTTGAAGGCAACGGCAAAGGCATCCCAGACCATCCCCGTACCGAAGATGCTGGCGCATATCATGTCTCGTACAAGACCAAGTATGCGGCTTAAGAAGGTGCAGACGCTGATAATTCTTACCGAATGGAATAACTTCTGCGATTCAGACATAAACGATTTTTAACGATACTTACACTATTTGTATGAAATATTCACGAACTCCCTGCTCATACATGGCAATGGGAATCCCCTCTCACAAAGGGAGAATAATAATTATCTATGCGTTTTGGTCATGGAGCTAGATAACAGTATTTGATGGAATAATACTGCCTTTAGGTATGATAACTATATGATCATGAATCATATAATTATCGGCAACGACGTGTTCTACTTTATTGACATTTTCTATTTTCACATTTTCACCAATATGAACATTCTTATCAATAATAGCCCCGACAATGCGGGAATTATTGCCGATGCCGATGTTCGGCATTTTTTTTAACCGATTTACCCGTATATTAGACTCTGATTCATAGTAATCAGCTCCCATAATTATAGAGTTTTGAATAAGGCTATTGTTGCCGATAATACTCCTGATTCCAATGACAGAGTTATGTATTTCGGCGTCGTTAATAACACACCCATCAGATATAATGGATTGAGTAATCTTGCAAGCGTTAATGACGGATCCAGGCAAAAAGAGCGGGTTGGTGTAGATCGGAGCTTTCTCGTTAAATAAATCGAAATTGGGGGTAAGGGAAGCCAAATTCAGATTGGCTTCATAAAACGACTTTATTGTTCCTATATCCTCCCAGTAACCATCAAAGAAATAAGCAAATACACGCCTTTTTTTTATTATTTCAGGGATAATGTCTTTACCAAAGTCGGATTTGTTTGTTTCCTTTAGGACGTCATTCAACACCTCAAGATTAAATATATAAATACCCATTGAGGCAAGAAGCGTGCGACCCTTAGCGCTTATACCGCGCCTGTCAAAAGCAGATGCGGCCAAGGAAAGAGAATCAATAACTTTTTCATCCTTTGGTTTTTCGAAGAAATCAATAATACGTCCCTGCTCATCTACCTTTAAGATACCTAAATGGTACGCATCTTTTCTTTCCACCGGAATTGCCGAGACGGTAACTTCAGCGCCGCTCGCAATATGCATTTTGATGACCTCCTGATAGTTCATTCTATAAAGCTGGTCACCTGAGAGGATCAAAACAAAATCAATGTTGGGCTGATTAAAAAACCGAAGGTTCTGTCGAACGGCATCTGCTGTGCCCTGATACCAATTCATGCTTTCCGTGGTTTGGGCAGCCGCCAGTAGTTCGATAAAACCCCTGGAAAAGTTATCGAATTTATACGCCCGTGTTATATGCCTGTGAAGAGATGCCGAGTTGAATTGTGTGAGTACGTAAATCTTGTTGAGATCAGAGTTCAGGCAATTACTGATGGGTATGTCTATGATCCGGTATTTGCCTGCAAGCGGGACTGCGGGTTTTGATCTTTCTTTTGTCAGGGGATAGAGCCTTGTCCCGCGCCCTCCCCCAAGAATTACGGAGATTACATTATCCATTTCTACCATTCGAGATAGACCCTTTGGCTATGAAAAAAAAGCGCATTTGATATACTTTTTAAAATACAAACGTAGTTTAACATAAAATCTCGCTTATTCAAGTCATATACCATAAATTTTACAACCCTACAATTACTTCATGTCCGCCACGCTATGACGGCAACTTGTTTACTGCTTTTAATCTTGCAATTGCCAATTTGATTTGATAGTATTCCTTAAGATATTTTCATTAATATACTTGAAACAATTATCATTTTTTAATGGAGGGGTTGATATCCAGAAAAATTTCTTGGATGTAGTTGATCCAGGTTTGCTGTCCTTAATATTTATCGTGGGGTTAATAGTAGGCAGTTTTCTGAATGTTTGTATCTACCGAATCCCCAGGAAAAAATCCCTGATATCGCCTCGTTCGTTTTGTCCGAATTGCAATACACCGATCGGGTGGTATGCTAATGTTCCTGTATTAAGCTATATATTTCTGCTGGGGCGATGCCGAACATGCAAGGCTAAAATTTCATTACGTTATCCACTCGTAGAGTTGTTGACAGGGTATGTTTTTGTACATCTGTATTACGTATTTATCCAATACAGACAAGAATCGCCATGCATTTTTATTTGTTACTTAGCTCTTTGTTGTGCCCTGATTATATCGACCTTTGTAGACCTTGAGTTGCTTATTATCCCCAATGAGGTCACGTTTGTTGGTATTCCGCTTGCCCTTGTTTTAAGCGTCGTATGTCCAGGTTTACATAATACACATGACACCCTGAGAAATTTTTCATTGACGGGTATCTACCGAGTGGATCCGTTGATTGCGTCCATGATAGGGATGCTTGTTGGAGGAGGCCTGATATTTCTCTGTAGTATTTTGGGGAAATGGGTATTTAAGAAGGACGCCATGGGTTTTGGGGATGTGAAACTTATGGGTATGATTGGCGGGATCACGGGCTGGAAATTAGCGGTGTCAATCTTCTTTGTTGCTCCGTTTTTTGGGCTCTTAATGGCCGTTCCCGTGTTATTATTTAAGAAAAGACACTTAATCCCGTACGGACCATTTTTGTCGTTGGCTACGCTGGTGTGTATCCTCATGCAAGATTATTTTATAGGACTTGTCAATGTATATGTTCAACTTTTTGTCGTATTATTTTTTGGATTCCATTCATGATACTACCGAACGTAAAAATACCGAATTCCTATGTGGTTAAAATTTCTTTACTGTGAAAGGAGGAAAGGACATATGTTAGAAGGACGCGGTGTGGTGCGAAGTCTTTGTCTTGTTGGGGTATTAGGGATGCTGTCAGTAGGTACTGGTTGTGCGGAACTGAAGAGACTGCGGCAGGAAAATCAGCAGTTGAATGAAAGTATATCAGGCCTGCAGCAGGAGAAAGCTGAACTATCTTCGAAGGCAAGCCGGTATGAAGGTGAGTTGAATCGGCTTGAGAATTCAAGAAGGGATCTCGAAGCAAAATTAAAAGGCACAGGGGCGACAGTCAGAATAAAGAATGGCGCTGTTTCTGTATTACTACCGGGTGCCATACTGTTTGAATCAGGACAAACGACTTTGCGTCCACAATCTAAAGCAACGCTCAAGAAGATCGCGGGTATACTGAAGACATCTGCATCTGGTGAAATAGTCAGAATTGAAGGCCATACGGATAATGACCCTGTGGTTAAACAGAAAGATAGGTACAAGACAAACTGGGAGCTATCTGCCGCAAGGGCTGCTGCCGTTCTCCACTATATGGTTGAAGAATGCGGCGTCGCTCCCACCAGGGTTTACATTGCCGGATTCGGACAATACCAACCTATGGCGGATAACAAATCAAAAACCGGAAAGGCAAAAAACCGGCGCGTGGAGTTTGTAATAGTGCCAAGAGGCGGCGGCTAAAGTCAATTATATAAAATGAAAAATAAGTTAGCAAATCCCCCTCAAGTCCCTCTTTAGCAAAGAGGGACTTAGGGGGAGATCAATTTAATTCGTTAATAACAAGCCGGTTTAACATGATTGTCATTGTAGATTACGGGATGGGAAACCTTCGCAGCGTGGAGAAGGGTTTCGAACGGTTTGGCTTTGATGTCAAAGTCACCGATAACCCTGCGGAAGTTAGAAATGCAGACAAATTAGTACTTCCAGGGGTAGGCGCCTTTCGGGATGCCATGGAAGGTTTGCGTCAGAGGGAACTTTTAAGACCGATTGTAGATTATATCCAATCGGGTAAACCATTTCTGGGAATTTGCCTTGGGTTGCAGTTGCTGTTTTCCAAAGGTTACGAAGACGGCGAACACGATGGTTTGGGTGTTATTCCCGGCAAGGTAGTCAGATTTAAATTTTCTGAAAACGGAACAAAGGAAAAGCTGAAGATTCCACACATGGGCTGGAATCAGATAAGTTTTCAAAAAGAGGACAATCCCCTCCTGAAAAACGTACCCTGTAATGCGTATATGTATTTTGTGCATTCTTATTACGTCTGTCCGGAGGATAAAGTCGTCGTTGCCACAGAAACGGACTATGGCGTGCGTTTCACCTCTATGGTGTGGCATAAGAACATCTTTGCAACGCAATTTCACCCTGAAAAAAGCCAGCAGTACGGGCTAACCATACTCAAGAACTTTGGTGACTTATAAACATTTATGCTTATCATTCCAGCCATAGATTTAAAGGGCGGTAAATGCGTACGGTTGACACAGGGCAAGAAAGATGCCGAGACGGTCTTTTCTGACAATCCCGTAGATGTGGCTAAATCCTGGGAAGATCAGGGCGCCGACTATCTGCATATAGTTGACCTGGACGGGGCTTTTGACGGCGTTCCGAAAAATCTTACCATTGTCGAACAAATCGTTAAGCAGATAAAAATCCCCATTGAATTTGGCGGGGGGCTAAGGACAACACAATCCATCAAAACAATGCTCGATCTGGGCGTAGATCGCGTAATTATAGGAACAAAGGCCATAGATTCTCCATCTTGGATAGATGAACTTTGCAGGAAATTTCCAGGGCGTATTGCCGTTGGAATTGACGCAAAAAACGGCAAGGTGGCCGTGAAAGGCTGGACTTCAGTGTGTGAATGGACGGCCATTGACTTTGCCAGGGAAATCGAGAAGGCATCGCCCTGCGCCATAATCTTCACGGATATTTCAAAGGATGGCATGCTGCAAGGTCCAAATATTTCGAGTTTAAAAGAACTCTTGTCGGCTGTAAAAACCCCGCTTATTGCATCGGGCGGGATTTCATCATTAAAAGACATCGAAACGCTTAGTCATTTGCCCATTGAGGGTATGATTATCGGAAAGGCCTTGTACACGGGACACATCAAACTTTCAGAGGCAAAACGGCTATGTAATTCACTTCATATCAAAAAGTAAAAACCACAAAAAGCACACTACTACGGCGACAGATAAAGGTGGTTAAGTCTTAACAATCCAAAACATTTGTGTTGGAGGTAACCCATGATTCCGTATGAAACGAAAGACATTCGGACCATTGTACTTCTGGGACACGGTGCTTCAGGGAAGACTTCGCTGGTTGAATCCATGCTTTTCAAGGCTGGCGCTACTACACGCCTCGGCAGTGTCGAAGACGGTACTTCAGTCGCAGATTACGACGCCGATGCAAAAGAGAAGAAACATACCATTGACTCTTCTATCCTGCACTGCAACTGGAAAGGGCGTGAAATCAACATTATTGATACGCCGGGATACGTTGATTTTATTCGTGACACTATCACCTCCCTTGTTGCAGTAGAAACAGCCGTCGTTACTATCTCCGCCGCAGACGGCATTCAAGTCAACACCAGAAAACTGTGGAATCTGGCCTGTCAAAAGGGGCTGGGAAAAATAATTGTTATTACCAAGATTGACGGTGAAAATATCGATTATCAGGCATTGCTCGATTCCATCAAAAATACCCTGGGATCCACGTGTGTCCCATCAGTCTTGCCTATCGGAACCGGGCACGATTTTCAGGGTGTTGTGAATATATTCGAATTACCCAACCCTTTACCAAACAAAGTAGTGGGCAACGCACCGTTGGCGCACGATGCCTTAATCGAGACCATCGTTTCTGCCGACGATGCCTTGATGGAAAAATACCTTGATGGAAAAGAGATTGATAAGGCAACCCTGCAATCCTGTTTTATAAAGGCAGTTGCAGGTGGAAACGTCGTACCCATCCTCTGTTGCTCCAACAAGAAGGTTTTGGGAATCGAAGACATACTGGATACAATTGCTCATTTTTCACCCTCTCCGCTTGAGGGAATCAAAAGAACTGCCATTGATGTTCAAAAAAATCAGGAAATCACCCTGGAAGCCGCAAATAATAGTCATTTTAGCGGCTTAGTGTTTAAGTCAGTGATAGATCCGTTTGTGGGAAAATCAAGTTATTTCCGGGTGGTTTCCGGCATGCTTGATGGTGAATTATCATTTTATAATGTGACGAGTAAAAAGGTAAATAAGGCAGGACATATTTATCGTGTCTTTGGGAAGGAGCAACAGCCTGTTTCGAGAGCTATTCCCGGCGATATTATCGCTGTATCCAAGGTAGAGGATATTCACATCTCCGATACAATTTGCGACTCCAAACATCCAATAAAATTTCCCGATATTCCATTCCCTACTCCCATGTCTTCGCTGGCCGTAATACCCAAAAGTAAAGGGGCAGAAAAGAAGATCAGCGAATGTCTTCATAAGCTTACCGAAGAGGATAAAACCTTCAGGGTTTCCCATGATACATTGACCAATGAACTGGTTATTACCGGTATAAGTAATCTCCATTTGCAGGTAATAATCAGCCGGTTGAAACGCCGCTTCGGAATTGAAGTGGAGTCCCATATTCCCAAGATCCCTTATAAGGAAACCATTACAACCAGGTCGCAGGCGCAATATAAGCATAAAAAACAATCGGGTGGCCATGGTCAATACGGAGAGGTACACATCAAGATTGAGCCCCTGCCGAGAGGTGTGGGGTTTGAGTTTGTAGATGAAATAGTCGGCGGCTCCATTCCCCGTCAATACATCCCCGCCGTTGAAAAAGGCATTCGGGAGGTTTTGGAGAAAGGTATACTGATTGGGCATCCAATCGTTGACCTGCGTGTACGATTGCACTACGGCTCATATCACGACGTGGATTCTTCCGAGGCGGCTTTCAAGATAGCCGCCTCGCATGCATTCCACGAAGCGTTCAACCATGCAAAACCCGTGCTTCTTGAACCAATCGTAAACATCGAGGTTGTGATCCCCACGAAATTTATGGGTGAGATTACCGGAAACCTTTCAAGCCATCGTGGACATATCAAAGGGATGGATACTATGGGAGATTTACAAATAGTAAGAGCTAGCATTCCCATGTCGTCAATAGCTAATTATGAAACCGAACTGAAATCAATGACTGGCGGACAGGGTTCATTCACGATGGAATTTTCACACTACGATGTCGTGCAGGCAC
Organism: Planctomycetota bacterium; assembly: GCA_023261485.1. GTDB lineage: Bacteria > Planctomycetota > Brocadiia > Brocadiales > Brocadiaceae > Wunengus. Next base: position 8,400 of record JAHFOY010000053.1, on the reverse strand, counting down.
ACCTCATGCAGTCCATTATTACCCAGGCACACGCCGCCCATGCTGCGAATGCAAAGAAGGAATAAAATAATCGGTCGTTTAGGAATTTTAATTATTAGACAAATTACTTCAAAGTGAGTATGGAGTGTTGGGCGATTTCCATGACTTTGGAAGGGAAGATGCCCAGTTGGAGTGTGCCAATCACCGAGATGACGATGGCGGCAACAATTAAGGGAGAAATAGTGAGGGGCTGAAAGTCTCTGGTGGGTTCCTTCATGTACATAATCACCGTGATCCGCAGGTAGTAGTAAACAGAGATGACGCTGTTTATCACGCCAATCACGGCAAGTCCGACATAGCCCGATTTCATTGCGGCGCTGAAGATATAGAATTTCCCTACAAAACCCGCCATGGGTGGAATACCCGCCATGGAGAGCATAAAGAGCGTCATCGCTATGGCTAAAAGCGGGTGTTTGTATCCCAACCCTGCATAGTCGTTGATCTGTATGAATTCGTCACCCTTCTGGCTTAACACGATGACAACGGCAAACGCCCCTATATTCATAAACACATAAGCCATAATATAGAACAAGGTGCCTGATACCCCCATGTTATTTGCAGCCACCAGGGCAATGAGGAGATAGCCTGCATGGGCAATGCTGGAGTACGCCAGCATACGCTTGATGTTCGTCTGTGCAATGGCCACGACGTTTCCAATCGTCATAGTCAATACGGCAAGGATGAAAATAATCTTTTGCCACTCGTAATGGGTAGAACCGAAGGCGGTCATAAAGATACGTAAAAATGCGGCAAACCCTGCAGCTTTTGGCCCAACTGACATAAAGGCAGTTATCGCCGTGGGCGCGCCTTCGTAAACATCAGGCACCCATGCGTGGAACGGCACGGATGCAACCTTAAATCCGAGTCCGATGATTATCAATCCCATGCCCATGAGCAAGAGGGGATCTGAAGAGCCACCTTTTCCTGCAATAAAACAGGCAATTTGCTTGAGGTTGATAGCGCCCGTTGTGCCGTAAACAATAGAAATTCCGTACAACAAAAAGCCCGTGGCAAATGCGCCCAGCAGGAAATATTTTAAAGAGGCTTCGTTTGAGATGAGTTTAGAACGCTTGAAACCAGTCAGGATATAAATGCTGATTGACATGACTTCCAGGCCGATGTAAATGTTCAACAGGTCGGCGCCGGAGGCCATAAGCATCATGCCTATGGTTGAAAACAATAGTAATGCATAATATTCCCCATGGTTAATCTCCTCCCGTTTGATATAACTGTGCGAGATAAGGATGGTGAGTCCTGTACTGAGGAGGAAGATAAAATTGAAAAATAAGGAATAGTTGTCTATCGCAAAAGATTCACTAAACGAGAACAGTGCCGTCCCTACGGAGCTCCTGGAAAAAATGGCCGCAATGATAATTCCCAACAGGGATATATAGGCAAGGTAATTCTTATCCCCAAATTTTCTTGAAGATACGATGTCCGTAACAAGCACGATCATACCGAAGCCTGCAAGGACCAGTATCGGCAGGATACTTAAGATATTAAATGTCATTATCGTTGTATTCACCATATATTTAAACCTTTAACCACAGAAGAAAACTTTTGTTTTTACCACTCTGTTTTAGTCTCAGTAACTATATCAATCTTTGGCGTTGCATCTTCCTGTAATTGTTCAGGTTTGTTTTGTACCCGAACGTTGGATGCAACATTTGCCTTATTTCCCACCTGTTTCAAAAGGTGATTTACCGAGGCATCCATCTTTCTGAGAAACGAGTTGGGATAAATGCCAATCCAGAAGATCATCAGTACAATCGGGAGCAGGATAGCCCATTCCCTTTTATTCATATCTTTTAATGTCTTGTTCTCTTCATGGGTTATCTCGTGAAACATAACCCTTTGAAACATCCACAGCATGTATACGGCGGCAAGGATAATTCCAGATGTCGCAAGGGAAGCATACAGGATGCGCGACTTAAACACACCCACCAGAATGAGGAACTCTCCCACAAAGCCGTTTAAGCCGGGTAGTCCAATAGAAGATAAGGTAACGATCATAAAGAATGTGGCAAAAACAGGGATCTGCCTGGTCAAACCGCCAAAATCGGCAATCATACGTGTATGTCTTCTCTCATAGAGCATCCCGACGATAAGGAAGAGCGCGCCCGTGCTGAGACCGTGATTAATCATCTGGGTAATACCGCCCTCAATACCCTGAATATTAAAGGCAAAGATTCCCAGCATGACAAATCCCAGATGGCTCACGCTGGAATAGGCAACGAGTTTTTTAAGGTCTTCCTGCACCATGGAAACCAGTGCGCCATAAATAATGCCCACAATAGCCATCCATGAAATTACCGGGATGAAGGCATGGCTTGCCTCCGGGAACAGAGGCAGGCAGAACCTCACAAAGCCGTACGTTCCCATTTTCAAGAGGACGCCTGCCAGGATCACACTCCCTGCCGTCGGCGCTTCCACGTGGGCATCAGGCAGCCATGTATGAAACGGAAACATGGGCACCTTGATGGCAAAAGCAAGGGCAAAGGCAAGGAACAGCCAGAACTGGACGGCAAAAGATATATCGAGCCGATAATATTCTAAGAGATTAAACGTATATTCACCAGTTGCCCTGAAATTTAAAAAATACAAGGCAATGATGGCCAGGAGCATGAAAACGCTGCCTGCCATGGTATAAATAAAGAACTTAACGGCTGCATAAATCCTCCTTGGGCCTCCCCAGATGCCGATAAGAAGATACATCGGGATCAGCATGAGTTCCCAGAATACATAAAACAAAAATAAGTCTAACGAGATAAAGACGCCGATCATGCCTGTCTCAAGCACCAGCATGGCAATCATGTATTCCTTTATGCTCTTGGTGATATGCCATGAAGCCAGGATGGAAAGCGGCGTAATAAAAGTCGTCAGGAGTATCAGAAAGAGGCTGACTCCGTCTATTCCGACATAATAATTAATTCCAAAAGAAGGAATCCACGGCAGTTTTTCGACAAACTGCATCTCATATGCATGCGAATCAAAATTAAAATATAAAGGCAGGGAAATGAAAAATACAACGATCGAAACCAGCAGAGACGTAATCCTGATAAGTTCCTGTTTTTTCGAATCAATCGACAGGATAAAGATTACTCCTACAATCGGAAGAAAGGTTATTAATGAAAGAATAGGCATAGACACCAAATGCTCCAAAATTACAATTTATATCGTTTAGCCACGAATGAACACGAATTTACACGAATACTTACTTTCTCCAGTAAATTGGATGGATTATAACGCACCCAACAATAAATTTGTCCATGCAACCCCGAAAACTGCCAAATGCATCATAAATATTTCGATTATTCTGACCCAGTAGTGAAACTTATAATCCGCGTACTGCGCATTTCATTATCCAAATTATCCGTATTTTCATTACAAGTTTTTCCCTTTTTTCTATAATCCTATGATATTTTTTATAGGCCACATCAAGAAAACTCGATTTTTACCCCTTCTTTTTTGATCTGTGTGACGATCTCCAATCCGTTTCTCTCAAACTCATCTTCTCTAAAACAAAGAATTTCCAAAAGGGAGTTATACTCCTGCGCTTCATGGAATATCTCAAAGGTTTCATCGCAATATCTTTTAAATTGAGCAAGATTACCAAGTACTACGGCTACGTCTATATCACTATAGTCCTTCTGGTCTCCCCTTGCATAGGAACCAAATAGGTATGCAGAATAAACAGGGTGTCTTTTAGAAGCTTCCTTCAAAAATGCCTTTACAACTTTTACGACCTCATTTTGAGTATAAGCCATTGAACTTTTTCCTTTGAAAAACTCAAGAAATCTTTAGCTATGTCATCTGTGATTTGAAACAACAACTCCTCAACGTCCTCTTTGTACCTTGCGTTGAGATAATACTGTGAAAGAAAATCCATCTTTTTAAGTTCTTCCTTGCTCATCCCACTAACCACGCCTGTCATTTCAGCAAGTCGTCTGAGATTATGGACAGGAAGGATTCCTATTCCTTTAAATGCCATCAATGCCTTAAAACATTTTTCAAGTGCTTGCTGGCACATAAAAACGGCGTAAATATATCGTTTTGTTGCATACATAGCTTCAGCAGTATCCATATCGTAGTTTACACGTTCAAGCCATTTTTGATAGAATGCTTTTTCCATTTTATTATGTTGGAGGAAAATCTTTCATAGCCTTTTTGTACGATTTCCTTATTCCCTCTGCGTTTAATCATCACTTGCCCAGTGCAACATATACAATAATACAGATACAACCAACTACAATATAAAAGGCATAATTGCGTATATATCCTGTCTGCAAGTAACGCAAGGTATTGCCAAACCACCCGACCAGGCGGGCGATGCCATTTACAGACCCGTCAATCATCAGTGCATCAACCCGCTTCCAGAGTTGAACCGCCATTATTTTCGTTGGATTGACAAAGAGTGCATCGTAAATTTCATCGACATAATATTTGTTCAACAGGAGTTTATAAATCAAACTGAACCGTTCTGCCAGTTTTTTGGGCAGTTCAGGCTTCTTAATATACATCTGATAGGCAAGGTATATGCCAGCAATGGCAATGACAGTCGAAACGACCATCATCAGGTAGGGAAGCCACGCATTGTGGTGTACTCCGGCTTCCGTTCCGGATATTTCAGCATGTCCACGTTCACCGAATACCGGTGACAGGAAATTGCTGATGGCGCTTGCGCCTGGAATACCCAGGAATCCGCCAAAGAACGAAAGTATTGCCAGTACCGTCAAGGGAAGCGTCATATTTTTTGGAGACTCATGGAGGTGCTCAGCCACGTGATGCTCTACCCTGGATTCACCATGAAACGTCATAAAAAGCAAACGGAACATATAGAAGGCCGTAAAGAAAGCCGCCAGAGCACCAATCGCCCAGTATATGAAATTCCCGCGGACGAGTGATTCTAACAAAATTTCGTCTTTACTAAAAAATCCTGCAAACGGAGGAATACCAGCAATAGCAATGGTACCGACCAAAAATGTCTTGTATGTGGTAGGGATATGATGTCTAAGTCCACCCATTTTTCTCATGTCCTGCTCACCGGATAGGGCATGAATAACGCTGCCTGAACCCAAGAAGAGTAATGCCTTGAAGAATGCGTGAGTCATGAGGTGGAAGATACCCCCAGTAAATGCACCCACACCGCAGGCGACAAACATATATCCTAACTGGCTGATCGTAGAATATGCCAATACCCGCTTGATGTCGTTTTGCACTAAACCGATGGATGCAGCAAAGAGCGCTGTAACAGCCCCAATGCTAGCCACGACAGTCATTGTAAATGGGGACAACATATAAAGGACGTTGCATCGTGCAATCATATAGACACCTGCCGTTACCATGGTTGCCGCATGGATAAGCGCACTGACCGGCGTGGGACCCTCCATGGCATCAGGCAACCACGTATAAAGGGGTATTTGCGCAGATTTACCCGTTGCACCCATGAATAAAAGCAGGGTAATGATCGTTATAGTAAAGTTGCCTGCTGCGAAATTTCCATGTGAGGCTGCGCTAAATACCTCTGTAAAGTCGATAGTATGAAAAGTCAGAAATATGAGCATAATTCCCAGGGCGAAGCCAAAGTCACCTACCCTGTTGACCACAAAGGCCTTCTTTGCTGCATTTGAGGCCGATTTCTTCTCGAACCAGAACCCAATAAGCAGATAGGAACATAACCCGACCGCCTCCCATCCGATAAACATGAGGAGGAAGTTGTTGCTCAAAACAAGCAACAGCATAGAGAAGGTGAACAGGTTTAAATAACAAAAATAACGATGGTATCCCTTATCGCTATGCATGTAGCCAATCGAATAGACGTGAATGAGGAATCCAACCCCCGTAACGACAAGTATCATGATCGTGGATAAGGGGTCTACCTGCAAACCAGCGGCAGATTTGAATGATCCGGATTCAATCCAGCTAAACAACTGCTTTTCGAAGAGACGTGCATCGGGCGGCAGGAGAAGAAGTCCTATGAATACCAATATCGAGACAAAAAAGGATAGACCGATTGCTCCGCAGGCAACGTAGCCCACGGTTTCCTTTCGCAGGTTTTTACCGATCAAACCGTTGATGGCCGTACCGATTAACGGGAATAACAGGATTAATGCAACTAAGTTAAGCATGCAGCTTCCTAAGTCAGATAAAAAAATTTTAGATTTCCGATTTACCCACCCCTCAATCCCCTCCCAAGAGGGGACATCTTAAATTCCCCTCTTGAGAGGGGCAAGGGATGTGTTCTTCATGGAGTAATTTTAAATTTATTTGAAATTACCATTTCATGATATTTATATCGTCAATGTTTACAGTCTCTTTGTTCCTGAATACGGCCACGATAATTGCCAGACCAACAGCAGCCTCGGCTGCGGCAACCGTCATGGTAAAAAACACAAACAACTGGCCTTGCATGGAATTGAGGTAATGTGCAAACGCCACAAACGAGATATTAACGGCATTCAGCATGAGTTCGATGCACATGAAGATGATGATGGCATTCCTCCGTATCAGGACGCCAACAACGCCCAGCGTGAACAGGATCGCACTCAACACCAGATAATGAGTAATGGTAATCATCTTATAGTTTCCTTTTCGCCAGCATAATTGCCCCAATGGCCGCCACGAATAATAATATAGAAGTTATCTCGAACGGCAGGAGATAATCGGTAAACAATAAATTGCCGATCAGTTTCGTATTTCCAACGGTATTCACGTAGGCAGTTGTATATTCGCCGTGTTTCCCTTGCAATAATTTGGACTTTAGAATCATACAAATGGCCGCAAACAGTACAATTCCCATAACTACGGCCGGTATCCTTTGAAAGGGCAAGGCGTTCTTTGCCTCCTCTTTGATATTTAAGTTTAACAACATGATAACGAAGAGGAAGAGCACCATAATAGCGCCTGCATAAACAATGACTTGAACCGCAGCAATGAACTGAGCCTCAAGTAGTATATAGAGCACTGCAATGCAGACCATCGTCTGTATAAGGTACAAGGCGCTGAAGACGGGGTTTTTCTCGAAAATGAGATAGACACCGGCGACGACGGCGATTGTTGCTACAATATAAAATAAATATGCTTCCATAGTGTAATAAGTGTAATAAGTGTTATTATGGTTTTTTTATCCGTTCCCTAACGAAAACATTTTGACATTTTTTGCATACATTTACAATTTACGAATTACGATTTTAGATTTAAAAAAATCGTAAATCTGAAATCGTAAATCTAAAATTTTAATTACGTCTTACCGCGGCAAATTTCTTTTCCTCGTAAGGTCTAACAGCTTTTCTTTATCGAAAACGTCCTTATTGTCATATGTTGCCAGTTCGAAAGTATCCCGAAGGATAATTGCCCTTACGGGGCATGCCTCTTCACAAAACCCGCAAAAAATACATCGGAAGGCATCCAACTCATAAACTTTTGGATATCTCCTGTTTGTTTCATCCTCCGCCCCTTCGACATTAATACATTGAGAGGGACAAACCCTGGCACACAGCCCGCAGGCGACGCACTTTTCCCTCCCGTCTTTTCCTATCTGCAATTCAGGCAGTCCGCGAAACCTTGATGCAAGTTTTGGCCTCTCGTCCGGGTACTGCATCGTGACGCACGTATTTGGATTTAAAAATCTCCTGATTGTGAGTGCGAGACCTTTAATTAATGGTACGATCATATTATCCTTTAAGAACCATGATAAGCCCTGTAATCAATATGTTGAGCAGGGAAAGGGGCAACAAGAATTTCCAGCCAAAATGCATCAGTTGGTCGTATCTGAGCCTGGGGTAAGTGGACCTTACCCAGATAAAGAAAAATAAGCAAGCCGATAATTTTAACATAAACCATATCACCGGCGGCAGGAATGGCCCGTGCCACCCGCCCAGGAAAAAGGTGACGGCAATGGCAGATACCGTAATCATGTTGGCATATTCGGCCATAAAAAACATGGCGAATTTCATGCTGCTGTATTCCGTGTGGTATCCTGCCACAAGCTCAGATTCTGCCTCAGGCAGATCAAACGGACATCGGTTAACCTCTGCAATAGCGCTGGTACAATAAATAAAAAACCCGATCGGTTGTAACAAAATGTTCCAAAATTTTGCCTGGCCGTTCACCACATCCACAAGGCTTAGCGACTCCGTCAGCATTACAACTCCGATAAGCGACAGACCGAGGGTCAGTTCATAGCTGATCATCTGGGCTGAAGACCTGATCCCGCCCAGCAATGAATATTTGTTATTCGATGCCCAGCCAGCCATAACAATGCCGTAAATACCCAGAGAAGAGACGGCAAATATATACAGAAATCCCACATTGATATCGGTAATTACAAGGTCTATGTTGTATCCAAAAATCTTTACCTTA
>JAHFOY010000182.1 GCA_023261485.1 Planctomycetota bacterium | reverse complement strand
CGTCGTACTTTCCAAAATGAAAAGTTGGCCTTTGTGTATGTACTTTCTAACTTCCTGACCCACATTGATGATGTAAGACATATCGGGGTCTTTCGTCTTTGTCAGCGGCGTTGGCACACAGATACTGACAGCGTCTAAATCAGACAATACACCGGTATCATCGGTTATGCTTAAAATACCTTTTTCGACGAACTGCGCAATGTCTTCATCTCTTACATCGATTACATACGATTTGCCTTTGTTCAGAGACTCGACGCGCTCCTTGCTCTTATCGATGCCTGTTACACAATACCCGCTTCGTACAAATTCCAAAGCAAGCGGCAGTCCGACATAACCAAGTCCGATAACGCCAATTTTTGCCTTTTTTGTTTTAATTTTTTCCAGTAATTCAGCCATTTTGTTATTTCACGTTGGACACTGATAAACACAGAATAACTGAAGTTAGATATTAAACAGTTAGACAATAGTTTGCAATAAAAAAATACAGGCTCGGCACTTATACTCCTTGACATTGACTCATTACTTACGTAAAATCCATGCATAAATCATCTTCAGTAGTGAATCAATTGCGGGTGCAGTAATCAACGTGTAGTAAAAACTTATAGAAGATGTGACTTTTGTATTTTAAAATTACAAATCGCTCCCTATTAATTGATTTATGAATACAACATCTTACCTTGTAGCCTGGGAAAAACGGCTGACAGAGAGAGCCGTGGTACTTGAGCAGGAAAGAAATAGAATTCTTTCAAATTTACCCGGTATCATGCAGTCCTTTACAAAAGAATTTGAAGTAAAAAAGATATACCTCTTCGGTTCTTTAATAAAAGGAAATTTTGATTATCAATCCGATATTGATGTGGCGATTGAAGGACTTTCTTCCCATCTGTATGTAAAAGCTCTTGCATTTCTTTCAGATTACCTTAAGAGAGAAATTAATCTTATTCCAATAGAAACATGTAGTAGTCGCTTAAAAGAGGTTATTTATTCCGATGGACGACTCGTTTACTCCAAGCGGTAAAAGCCAAACTCCTCAGAGAATTCAAGGATGTTGAGCGATGCTGCGCTGAATTAAGAGAACTTTTGGGTATAGTTGAAAAGAGGGATAAAAACACCTTTGATTTAAGGGCTATCGGTTCAATCCTTCACGATTTTTATTGTGGTATAGAGCGTATATTTGAAAGAATTGCAAAAGAACTTAATGGAGGAATCCCGGAAGGTGAAGATTGGCATCGGCAACTCCTCAGGGATATGACATTGGATATAAAGGTTGTAAGGCCTCCTGTCGTTTCTGAAGAGCTTGAAAAAATATTGAACGAATATTTGAGATTTCGTCATGTCTTTCGAAATATATATGGGTTTTCTTTAGAATGGCGATTTATAGAAGGGCTTGTTGAAAGGTTACCTATGACATTAAATATGCTGAAAAAGGATATAGAAGATTTTTGTGTATTCCTGGAAAATGTTTCTCGCAGCTTGTAATTTTTAATACGTATTAAATTTGAATTAGTACAATAAAATGCCACGAACCTATATATCCAGCCTGAAAAGCGGCGAACCTGTAGAAGATGTCTTTCTTGTCCTGAAAAAGGAAGTCAGGGAGACAAAAGAAAAGAAGCCGTACCTCAACCTCCAGCTTGCGGACAAATCCGGCTTCATTGATGCACGGAAATGGGATGCTACACGTCAGCTTTGTGAAAGTTTTAACAAGGACTCCTTCGTAAGAATAAAAGGGGTTGTTGAAACCTTCAATAATACCCTGCAAATCCGGATTACCGAGATTTGTCCCGTTCCGGATACACAGGTGCAGATGGGTGAATTCATCCCCTGTACGGAAAGAGACGTACCTGAGATGATGAATGAACTCAGGCAGATTATCAAAACGGTGAAAGACCCGTATCTTTTGAAACTGCTGAACGCATTTTTTTCAGACGAGTCCTTTTGCAAGGTGTTTTCCACCGCGCCTGCAGCCACACAATACCATCATGCCTATATCGGGGGTTTGCTGGAACATATCCTTTCTGTTGCCAGGCTGGCGGTAAGCTTTTCGAATCTTTATCCTGCAATAAAAAGGGATTTGTTAATTACGGGTGTGATTTTACACGATATTGGGAAAACACGGGAATTGTCCTACGACCGCAGTTTTCAGTATACCGATGAAGGACAACTTACCGGACACCTCATCTCCGGCGTTCTTATGGTCTATGAAAGGGCTACGAAAATAGAAGGGTTTCCATCTGACCAGCTCAACGTCCTCTCCCACTTAATATTAAGCCATCACGGCGAATATGAGTGGGGTTCACCTGTAAAGCCCGGCACGCCCGAGGCCATTGCCCTCCACTACCTGGACAATCTGGATGCAAAGGTACATGCCGCCACGAAGGCGATAAGCGAGCATAAAGACGCAAACAGCTCGTGGACGGACTACATTAAAATGTTCGAGAGAAGGCTTTATAAGAAATAAAGGAAATCCCATAGAATATAGCCCAGTATATTTTAGATTTACGATTCTTGATTGTTAATCGAGATATTGTGGATAAAAGATCGTTAGAAGGTCCAATTAAAGAAGCAAACGAATTCGTAGCTATTTTCACTGCGGCAGTAAAGACCTCAAGAATAAGGCATACATCACAAATCGTAAGTCGTAAATCGTAATTCTAAAATCATAATTTCTTTTCAGAAATTGGGGAAATTACCATGATCGATCCTGCCGTTATCATCCGATTTATCCAGAGCAAAAAATACAGCCCCATGACAGCCGCTGAGCTTGCGGAACACTTTGAGATCAGCGATGCCGAATACAAGCCCTTCTGCGACCTTTTGTACGAACTGGAATTTTCCGGCGATGTTGTGAAGGTCAAGCAAAAACAATATGCCGATCCCAAAAAGGTGCATTTACTCGTGGGAACCCTCGACTGCAATCCCAGGGGATTTGGTTTTGTAGTTCCGGTTAAGGAAGATAGCGGCGAAGACGTCTATGTTAACGAAGAAGATATGGGCTCTGCCATGCACGGAGACCTTGTGGTGGTACGGCTTCCCGCAACGGTCCAGATCCCAAAAAGACATAAGGGGAAAAGAAGAGGCGCATCCGGACAAATCGTTAATGTGCTGAAACGCGTGAATGAGCTTGTCGTAGGCACCTTTGAAAAAACAAAACGGCTGCGATTTGTCGCCCCCGACGAACCGAGATTGTTCAGAGATATCTACGTTGCAGAAGAAGCTTCAATGGATGCGCAGCCCGGTGAAAAGGTGGTCGTGCGGATCACCGAGTGGCCGTCCAGACATCTCAATCCAGAGGGTGAGATTACGGACGTTTTGGGGAAAGAAGGAGACCATAAGGTTGACCTCCGTTCGATTATGTATCAATTCAAGCTGCCGCACGCCTTTGGCCAAAAAGTGGCAAATGAAACAAAAACTATTCCCCTTGCCATTCCACAAAAAGAAATCCAAAACCGGCTCGACCTGCGCGGCAAGCTGATTATTACTATCGATCCGGATGACGCCAAGGATTTTGACGATGCGGTCTCGCTCGAAAAAGACGGGCACGGACACTGGCAATTGGGCGTACACGTTGCCGATGTTTCATACTATGTAACGCCTGATACCGCCATTGACAATGAGGCTCGATACCGGGGTACCAGTGTTTATTTGCCAGGCGAAGTTATCCCCATGCTGCCAGAATTACTGTCAAACAATCTTTGCAGCCTGAAGGAAGGGGAAGACCGTCTTACCAAAAGTGTTTTTATGACCATTGACCGCACAGGGCATCTCATCAGGTCGGAGATTAAACATTCCGTTATCAACGTTGCCAAACGCCTGACGTATAACCAGGCCACCGCCATTCTCAATAAGGAAACTGTTGTACACGTATCGGATGACGTTGCAGGCATGTTGTATAATATGGCGCATCTCGCCCAATTGCTTTTTAACAACCGTATAGAGCGCGGCGCCCTGGAACTGGACATCCCCGAAGTATCAATAAAATTGGACGAAAAAGGTTGTGTCAAAAACGTCGAGAAGGTGGAAAGAGATATTTCCCATAAATTAATAGAAGAATTTATGCTTCTGGCCAACGAAACGGTGGCAACGTTCATGTTCGAGAAAGAAATGCCGCTCCTCTGCCGCGCCCATCCTGAGCCTGACGAGGAGGACATGTGGGAATTTGCAGATTTTATCAAGGGGCTGGAGCATACAAAAATAGACCCCTTTAAAAATAAACACCTGCAAGGGTTGTTGGACAAGGTGCGCGGGAAGCCTGAGGCTTATACCATAAATCTGGTGCTGTTAAAGTCCATGAAACAGGCCGTCTATAAGGCTGGCGAAGGAGGCCACTTTGCGCTTGCAATGGAACACTATACCCACTTTACCTCGCCCATACGCCGTTATCCGGACCTGAT
>JAHFOY010000052.1 GCA_023261485.1 Planctomycetota bacterium | reverse complement strand
TTTATCAAATAATGCAATCCGTTCATTTGCACTACATGATGAACTGGCGCTTCTTTACCATAAGCTGGGCAAACCCGACAAGGCCATCATCTGTTTGGAGCGTGTTATTGAACTGAACCCTGGCGATGCATCGGCCTTTAACAATCTGGGGGTGCTTTGCTACCAGATTGAGCGATGGGACGATGCTATCCGTTATCTGAAACAGGCGGTTACCCTTGATTCCAATTACAGCGATGCCTGGTATAATCTGGGGCGCGTGTTTCACCAAATTTTCCAAGTGGATAACGCTGCTGCTGCCTGGAGAGAATGTCTTGCCTGCAAACCGGATCACGAAGCAACGCTCCGCGCCATCAAGCAACTTCCCCTCGACAAAGTAAAGGTAATTGCTGCTGCTATGCCCACGGTGTCCCCAATACACGGTATTGCTAAAACGCCCTTCACTTATTCGCAGGAATGGTATGATAAAGCATATCATGTTGATGGAATCGGTGTTAACTGGAGAAAATTCAGTGCCGTGAATAATCAGTATGAGCAAGCTGGTTACAGGTCCCGGCTGAACAGCGTCCTGGACGAAATTCAAGTCCCTAATGGCGCAATAGAATGGCTTGAAGCAGGTTGTCACCTTGGCCTTACTGCATATTGGGTTGCTACGAGGTTTCCGCAGGTAAGGCTACATATGATTGATTTCAGTCGGGAGTCGATTCTGTGGTGCCAACAACAATTTCCCTTTCAGGACAAGGCAGTTATCTGGCAAGCAAGCGTTGAGTGTATCCAACTTCCTCACAACGATTTGGCTGAGTTTTTTGATTTCACCAGTTGCATTGACGTGACTGAACATCTTCCTGCGCCTGTTTATAAAGCTATGATAGGGGAACTATGGAGGACACTTAAGCCCGGTGGTCATCTTATACTTATGCAAGGTAATACACCAAACGTGGAACACATCCACATATTGCCCGAGGATGAATTAGTTGCTGATTTCACAACAATTGGTTTTGATCTTGTGAAGCATTTACCTTATCGTCATTACCTTCTAAGGAAAAAGAGGAAGGCTGAAAAATAGTTAACGATGCAATTTAAGATGAAATATTTGATGACAAAAGAAAAATATAAGCACATCACACTATTTAAAGGGTTACAGGCAAAGTCTAATTATGTTTAGAATATTGACTGTATTTGGCACACGCCCTGAGGCAGTAAAACTTGCCCCGGTAATTAAAGAACTACAGCGACATTCGGATGTATTGAAAAGTATCGTCGTTGTTACTGCCCAACATCGTCAGATGCTTGACAGCGTCCTGAGCGTCTTTGCTATTAAACCCGATTATGATATGAATATTATGAACACTAACCAGGGGCTATCCGATATAACATGCAAAGTATTGAAGAATATAGAAACGATTTATGAAACAGAACGGCCTGATCTGGCGCTGGTACAAGGAGACACGACTACTGTTTTTGCCGCATCACTGGCAGCCTATTACAGGAGAATCCCTGTGGGACACATAGAGGCGGGATTACGATCACGTAATAAATACCAACCCTTTCCGGAAGAAATAAACCGACGACTTACAAGTGTCATAGCACATCTACACTTTGCGCCAACTGATGAAGCAAAGACAAATTTACTCCATGAGGGTATAAGTGAAGACCTTATCTGTGTAACAGGTAATACGGTGATAGATGCCTTACTTGAAGTTGCAGCACGGGATTTCACATTTGATAACGATTTACTAAACAACATAAAAGGCAGAATGATCTTAATTACGGCACACAGACGGGAAAGCTTTGGAAAACCGTTCATTGATATCTGTAATGCAATCCTAACGTTAGCGAAACAATACCCGGATGTCACTTTTGTATATCCGGTGCACCTCAATCCAAATGTCAGGAACACCGTATATCCTATGCTAGGAAATGTATCAAATATAATACTTATTGAGCCACTGGAATATGTGCCCTTTGTCCACTTGATGAAACGAGCTTATCTTATTTTAACAGATTCGGGGGGTATTCAGGAGGAAGCCCCTTCTTTAAATAAACCCGTGCTGATACTCCGTGAGGTAACAGAACGTCCTGAAATAGTGAGAGCCGGTGGCGCAAAGTTAGTTGGTACGCACCCCGATACTATTATCACAGAAACAAGGCGCCTGTTAGAAGACACAAAAGAATATAACCGGATGGCCTATGTCCCGAACCCTTTCGGTGACGGGAACGCATCTCAGCGTATCGTCAAATTCATAAAACATAAACTATGGAAAATATACAAAAACCAAAAATCTCCGCCTGCATGATAGTAAAGAACGAAGAAGTATTTTTGCCTAATTGCCTGAACAGTATTAGAGACGTGGCTGATGAAATCATTGTTGTCGATACCGGCTCTACCGATGACACGGTAACTATTGCCAGAAATTTTGGAGCAAAGGTCTATCACCACCCCTGGAACGACAGTTTTAGCGAGGCTCGAAACCTTTCAATAAATTACGCTTCCGGAGATTGGATTTTCCAAATCGATGCAGATGAGGAGTTGGAAAAAAGCGACATCCCCAAACTTCGGGATGCCATAGCTGCGAACAATTACGATGGAATTATCATAGCTATTTACAGCATTATAAAGGATGGCATACATAAGTTTTATCATCCGCGTATTTTCCGCCGCGGCAAGGGATTTTATAAAGACATCATCCACGAGCAAACCATTATTGACGGCGAACGGTTACCAACCGAAATAAGGCTTTATCACCACGGGTATAATCTCGACGAAGAAAAAATGAAGATAAAGTGGCAGCGAACTACTCACTTGCTAAACAAACAAATTAAACAAAATAAATTTGATAGTTTTGCATGGTTTAATCTGATACGCAATTATCGCATACAAGACCTGTTTCAAAACGGTATCGATGCAGGAGAAGAAGCATTGAAAATATTCACACCGGATTCCTTCTCAAAACATGTAGGAACAAACGGGCGCCTGCACCACTATGTAATGATTCTCTATGAAACAGCAAATTGTTATCTCTATAATGAAAATTTCCAAAAAGCAAAAGAATTGTGCCATTTCGCCTTGTCAAAATTGGCCGAGTCAGAGGTTACACCGGAAAATATAGACCTCATATTCACCCTCGCTTGCACATATTTAAAGGAAGAAGATTACAGAAGGGCAATTGATTACTTTGAAAGGTTCCTATCATCGCGCGAATGGTATCTTAAAAATATGCACAACATTTCTCTTATGGTTGATACCTTAGGGTACGACTACACCGCTTATAACGGATTAGGGTATTGTTTTGGAAAGTTAGGACAATTACAGACAGCTATAAACTATTTACAAAAAGCCATAGCCTCTAACACTCGATATCTCACACCGTATAAGAATCTGGTTCTCTGTTATCTGAATGATGGAAATCTTGTCGAAGCGACTAATACCCTGTTAAAAACTATTTCTGAAGGTATTGCAGATGACGAAACACCCTTATGCCTGGGAGAACTCTATATAAAACAAGAGGCATACGAAAAGGCCATACCATACCTTGAGGCATATTTAAAAATTTATCCTGAGAACAAAGATACATTATTAAATATTGCACGATGTTATGAAAAATTAGGGCATTTAGATGCAGCTCTGGTTGGCTATAAATCGGCACTTGGAGAATAGGTTAATGATCAATAACCCAAATCAAAAGCTTGATGCAGGGGTTGAAGATTTTCAACCCCTGCACTGAAATTCCTTGTATAATCAAGCTATAAAACAACATATTGTGAGGTAAAAGATGATAACGAACACAAACTGCCGAACTCCATCAAACAACGGTAGACCTTCACTCTCTGCGTGTATGATCGTTAAGAACGAAGAGAAATTTTTAGCTCAGTGTTTAAAAAGTATTAGAGATGCCGTAGATGAAATTATCATTGTCGATACCGGATCAACTGACAGAACCGTTGAAATTGCACAATCCTTCGGCGCTAAAGTATACCACCATCCCTGGCGCAACAGCTTTAGTGAAGCGCGAAACCACTCCCTGAGCTATGCAACCTGCGATTGGATTCTCCAAATAGACGCTGACGAGGCGCTTGACCAGGCTGATATACCACTCCTTCATAAATTAATACAAACTGACTCGTATAATGCAGTATATGTTGCTATCTATAGCGATCTACCGGGTGGCCAATCAAAACACTATTACACAAGGGTATTCCGCAGAGGAAAAGCGCACTTTGAAGGTATCGTACACAATCAACTCATTCTTGATGGCAATGCCCTGCCATCGGAAATAAGATTCTACCACTATGGATACAACCTGTCGAATGACGAAATGCAAAAAAAATACAAAAGAACCGGAGACCTTTTAAGAAAGCAACTGATTGAAAATCCTAACGATATCTTTGCCCTGGCAAATCTAATCCGAAACTATAGAAATGAATATAACTTTGAGAAGGTTATTGAATTGGGAGAAAAAGGATTAAGCATACCAGTATCGCAGACAGACGCTGATTCCAGAAATCAAAGGCTCAGGATTTACGTTGATCTTGCGTATGCCTTGTTGAACACGAATCAACTGGATAGGGCTGAAGAAATCTGTAAAGAAGCAATCCATGAAAATCCCGATTCACTGGATATTTTATATGTTATGGGAGATATATTATCGAGAAAAGAGGAATTCGATAACGCTATAAATTGTTTTAAAAAATACATCCTCACAAAGGGTAAAGAAAGCAGAAATCCTACCTGCAACCTCCGTATTGTAGACACTTATTATTATGAACATAAGGCATACAATAACATCGGAGAGTGTTACAACCGCCTTGGGCTTATTAACAAAGCAGAACTGGCTTATCAAAAGGCCGTCGAATTGAATAATAAGGAACCATTATATTACACAAACCTTGCTCACCTCTATGCCTCTCAACATCGCTTTCAAGAGGTTGAAAATATTGCTAATACCGCTGTAATACTTGGTATTGCTAATCACCCGCTATATCTTTTGCTGGGGAAGGCGCAAGTTATGCAGGGAAAAACGGACGAGGCCATTACCACATTTAAACAATTTATCCAAAAAAGCAGAAATGATTTAAATGCGCATATTTTTTTAGTAAATCTATTATTACAAACAAATCAGGTTAAAGAGGCGGAAGAAACTTTGAAAGCAATAAGTTCTTCAAACCCAAACAACCTGGAGCTTAAATGCCTTACGGAAAGGATTAAATTCAAAAATGGCGACAAAGAGAGTGCAATCAAATTCATCCAAAATACGCTACATTCAAATCCAACGGATACTAACACGTATCTCAAACTTGGAAATCTCTGCATAGAAATAGAAGACTACACCCTGGCTATTGAGTTGCAAGAAAGATACCTTGGAATTTCACCTGGCGATGCGAATGTAATTGCTAATATTGCCACTTGTTACGCCAGATTGGGCAAATTAGAATCTGCAATAATCGGACTCAAGGCGGCGCTTAAATTGGACCCCGCCTGCCATTACGCCTCACAAAATCTTATAATCCTGGAGAAAAAATTCAAAAAACAATCCGCTGCGAATATTAAATATGAGATTACGGCCTGACATCTGGAGTTTATAACAATTTTTAAAAATTTATTAAATTTATTATACTTTCTGCCGATAATTACAACAGGTACCAAAAAAGTATTTAAAGACCAGACTAGTCAGTCTCTTAAATTATTGTAATTTACCAGGTAGGTTTCTTCCCGACATGGAATGCGGGGGAAAAAACATTAAAACAAGGAGGTTTAATTATGGGAACAAGAATTAATACCAATCTTAATGCGTTGAATGCGCTGAAGTCGTTGAACGACATTCAGAATCAACTGTCTGTCTCTCAATTGAGGCTGGCAACGGGTAAGCGGATTAACAACGCAGGAGATGATGCTGCTGGATACACCATTGCCAAAAAGTTTAATGCCAGGGCAGAAGGTCTCGGTCAGGCGTTAAACAACATTGGTTCAGCCAAAAACCTTATTGCAGTTGCGGAAGGCCATTTAAATAACATAGTTGATATCCTGACGCAGATGAAAACAAAGACCACACAGGCTGCAGATGACTCACTGGGGACTGCAGAACGCACCGCTATCAAGGGAGAATTGGTCAAATTAACCAACCAGATTGACCTAGAGGTTAATCAGGCCAGGTGGAACGACAAGACAATATTCAGCGGCTCTGCTACAACTGGCGCCTCAAGCGCAAGTGGTTTATTTAAGTTCCAGATCGGTGCAGGAGCAAGCACCACAAATGATATTTTGAAGTTTGATTTGCTTGCAAAGGCCAACGTCAGCTTCGATTCAGCCGCTTCGACCAAAGGTTTTTCTTCTACTGGATTAAATGTTACTGTCAGCACCGGCTCACTTGCGGGTTCTATCGTTGGTTCATCGGCGTCCTCACAGGTATTAATGGGCAGGATAGATACCGCCATATCCGATGTGTCTGAGGCGTTGAGCTACATCGGGTCTGTAGTGAACAGGTTGTCGTATCAGGAGACAAGCTTGACGGTTGCCAGGACAAATACTGAGGCCGCGAGAAGTCGTATCGAGGATGCAGACATGGCTTATGAACAATTGAATTCGACTAAGCTCCAGATATTGCAACAGACAGCCAGTGCAATGCTTGCACAGGCAAATACAGGGCCGCAATCCATTCTGAGTCTCTTCAGATAAGGTAAGTTTTAAGTTGGGGATGGGTACCGTTAACCCATCCCCAACTTTTTGTTTAGGAGGTTACCATTATGGCCATATCATCGTCAATCACCTCAGCTTACAACTCAAGCTCTGCCCTTGATTCATTGGTTAACCAGTATATGGCGCTGGAACGCAGACCATTAACAGCGTTGAATACGCAAAAATCCAATCTCAATGTTAGTTTAGGCATATATAGTGATTTAAAGACAAAAATTTCCGACCTCTTGACGGTATCGAGGGATTTAGCCGATACCAGCACAAGCTCAATATACAATACAAGAACCTCTAGCACGAGTGACGATACGAAAATATCTGCATCAGCAAATACTGGTGCGTCAGTTGGAACATATCAGATTCGGGTAAAACAACTGGCTACCGGGTCATCAATACAGAGCACCGCGCAATTGATAACCAAACCTGCCACGGTAAGTAGCTCAAAAGTGGCTCCAGGCAGCGGCACTATTGATGTAACAAAAGCCTTTTCTTCCGCTGGGTTTGCAAGCGGCAGTACCCCTACCGGAACGGTAACTATCGGTAGCTGGACATCTGCCGATTTATCTACGTATAGCTCGGTTCAGACATTCATGGATGCAGTGAATAATGCAGGCGTAAATGCAAACATTTATTATAATAAGACCGAAGATAAATTCTATCTTGAAAGTAAAACCGGAACCGCTTTAACTTTCTCCGAATCAGAAGCCGGGGGCGGCGCCGGATTTTTCACGCAGGTAAAAATGAGGGATGCTACGACACCCTATGCCTATCATGGCACTGCAGACGCTACCGGCATTCAAAGCGATGCGTTATTGAAAAATATAAATTTTGATACGACTATGACAAGCACCACTTCCGGCAAGTTTAAGATTAATGGCGTAGAAATTACCTATAATACAGATACGGACACATTAGATAATGTTATCTCCAGGATAAATAGTTCCACGGCTAATGTAAATGCATTTTATGATACTTCCCTTGACAAAATCCTTATTAAATCCAAAGGTACGGGCAGCACGGATACAATTACACTGTCTGATGTAAGCGGTAATCTGATGAATGTATTAAAATTGGATACTGCTGCTGTTACCAGCGGCACTAACGCACTCCTTACTATAAATAGCACCAGCGCATCGGATGAAATAAGCAAAAGTTCAAATACATTTACGATAAATGGCATCAACTACACCCTTAAAAATACGAACGTGACGGCTTATACAGATACCACCTACACGACAGTAACGGTTAAGCAGGACACGAGCGCCCTGCAATCAAAGATTACCAACTTCCTCGATAAGTTCAATGCAGTAACGCAATATATCAAAGACAAAACAGGTTTAGACGCATATACAAATGCAAGGGGCGTATTCGCAGGTAATACAACCTTTACCAATCTAAGAGATCAACTGTTTAGAAAACTAACGGAACAAGTAACTGGTCTTACATCAGGAGACCCTGACTACCTTAATAAAATTGGTATTACCTTTAACAGCAGCCTGAAGGCGAGCCTGTCAGATACAACCAAATTCAATAACGCCATTAGTTCTAGTTCCAAGGCGGTTGAAAACCTGTTCGATTCTACGAATGGCATCGCTAACAAGATAGTATCTCTCATAAAACCTTTCGCAGAGAGTACCTCTACCACCACAGGATCCATTATTGACGAGACAAAAAAAGCCATAAGTACGCGGGTAACCAGCCTCGAAACCAGCATTGCCCGTATGGAAACACGTTTAAAGATAAAGGAAAATCAATACCGCCAACAGTTATACAAAATGCAGGACTTACTGAACACTGCCGTACTTCAGGGTAATCAGATTACCTCTTCACTGAGTTACTAACAATAACATCTGAAAATACTAAGCGGATTAAAAAGATAAAATCATGGATATGCATAAACATATGCTTACAGATGAAACAAATAGTATCGAAAAAGTAATTGAAATCCTCACACTACAGTTACAGCTTCACAAAGAGCTTCACGGGCATACCCGAGAGTTGAAAGAGATACTCACCGATAACTGTAACGAAGACCTTCTGTGTAATAAATATGAACAAAGGGGGCTATTAATCAACAAGATCGCATCATTAAAAAAAGATTACGATTCTGCTAAAGAATGCCTTAATTCTGCCGATAATAAAGGGAAAGCAATTGCAGACAAACTGTTACAAGAAATTCAACAGATGTTAAACTCCATAGTTATTCTTGATACAGAAAATATTGCTTTGTTAAATACTTGTATTAAAGATATTACATACAATCTGGAAAAGATTCAAGAAAGCAAGCATTTCGTGAATGATTTAAAAAAGCACATAAGTAATTCACCTGTTTTCGTCGACGTCTGCGGATAAAAAACATAAATGACTTTTTATTTTATCGGATCTTTTTAAAAAAGGAGTTACAAATTATGATTGCTACAAAGAAAATTAGCACTGCATACCTGGAACAGGAAATCATGACGTTGAATCCGGTCCAACTACTAATCAAGGCTTATGATGCGGGAATTGCGGCTTGTAACAGAAGAGATGAATCGAAGACGAGTACTGTGCTTGTCGAGTTAATTGACTCACTCAACTTTGATTACGCAGACATAGCAAACTCTCTATTTAGATTATATGAGTATTGCCTGAGGGAGGTTAAGCGTGGTAATTTTGAAGTTACGATAAAAATTTTAAAAGAATTGCGGGACACATGGATACAGGTGCAAGATAATGTTCAAACCGAAATGTTACAAACCAGCAGCCTGTAGGCCATTATAATTCTCCGTATTTACCTGACTTTGAATGTTTTGACTTAAATGTAAAACAATATCTCGCCAGACATTTATTGGAGCGGGACATATGGAAACACATACTATTCAGAGTGTTAATACATATAACATTCACAATGAACACGACAACAACCCTTTAACAAAAAAGAGTCTTATCACAGGTGAAATACTTGCTTCAAACAAAGCAAAAAATAGTAAAGACACAAAAAAGGCACAACCATCCAACACTGCTACGCCCTCGGTATCCACACATATTACCTATTCCGTAGAAAGCGATTTAAATCTTGTTGTTACCCGTACTGTAGACACACATACAAATAAAGTACTCCGCCAAGTCCCCTCTGAAGAAGTTATCAGAAAAATGAAATTATCAAAAACCTATCGTCCACCACAATCTATTGCTAAAGGTCTTTTATTAAACAATGTCGTAGAGTAGACACGCATTTTGAGTCGTTACGAAATGCGTTTCCTGGCATCTAACATTTTTTGTAACTCCCTCCACCATTCGTTGGCAATAATATCCCAGTCATAAAATTGCTCAATGCGGGACCGCGCTCCCTGACTAAGACGTTGCCATGCTGCATCATTGTTCAATAGATCAACCACGGCTTCGACAAAGCGACGTTCAAATTCAGAAGTATGGGGATCCCCTGGGATAAGACGACCACTCACATTATCAAGCACTGTCTCCGGTAAAGCAGCCAGTGTGCTTGTAACTACCGGTGTTCCGGAAGCCTGTGATTCGATGGCGGCAATACACGAGGTTTCGCGCCAGGTACTGGGATAAACCATCAAACGCGCAAGGGACATCTCTGCTGCAAGAGCCGCTTTGGGTAAACTTCCCCGCACATATACTCCTGGCTGTTGCGTCATTTGCCATATAGAGTCATCAGATTTATCATCAGGTAAACAATAGGTATATATGTGGAGTTCAGCCTCCGGAACTCGCTGGCGGATGTATGGAAACAGTTTCAATAGCACGTCCAATCCCCGATCCGGACGACTCACATATATGAGGCGATGACGGTTCCTTTCCTTGCCAGGCTTGAACATCTCCAAATCAACACCGTTACGTGTTAAGGAGAAATGTTCAACTGGGATATGAAAGTGGCGTGACCATACGTCTCTCTGCCAATGACTAATAGCAAAAATACGGTCTATGGGTAAACGGGCTGGATATTCACCTTCTAAAAATGGAACATTCACATCATCATGTATCCAAAGGATGCGTAGCTGTGTCTGCAAATCAACCTTAAAAGGCCGCAATGAGCGGGAGGAAATGAGCACCGGCAATTTGTACAGCTTCCGGTAAATGTGGAAATCAACGAGATCATCGTAACGTACACCATCATAGGTACCCGGTTGTTCACAATTACAAAAGACGCGTACCCGAATTCCCTTTGCTGCCAGAGCACGGGCAATATAAATGAGAGCGCTTTCGCTTCCCCCCAACCCTTTTTCACCTAGTGTTCCACCGTGAAATGAATACCCACCGGTATAAAATGCAATATCCGACTCGTCAGCAACGGGTGATTGACCCATGGACAACACAGCTGCCTTTGCCCCTTCATAAGCCAAAGAAAATTCGACATTACGGGCAATTGCATTACGAAATGCCTGATATGCTTCCTTATAGCATCCGGATTGTAAATATAACTGTCCCAAATAATAATGTGGATTTGCAAAAGACGGGTCAGCATCAATACTACGATGTATTAATGCCAGCGCACGATCTCTTTGCCCGATCTGATTAACAACTACTGCGGCGTTAAAAAGGGCTCGTGGTTCATCATGATAGGCTTGAAGGATTTTCTCAAAAACAGAAAGTGCCTGATGGAACATGCCTAGTCCTGCAAGCTCGATACCCTGACGTAAAGATTCTTCAAGAATCATCACCAACACCTTTTTTTCTATTATTCATGATTACAACACAAGGCAAGGCCGCGTTGAGCGCCTTCCAGAGATGGTTCTATTGCCAGAGCACGTTCGAACATATTTCTGGCCTCAATCAAGTCTCCACACAGGAAACGACAATTCCCTAAGAGCAAATACGGTAACGCAACTGAAGAATTGCACTCGAGAGACCGGATAAATTCCACTTCGGCGCCTTGATAATCACCCATTGCAGTGCGGCAACTGCCTAACTCCAGATAAACCTGAGTCATATTCAGATTTACACTGGAAAACACACGCTCTTCACCTTTTGCAATTCGCACAACATTCTCAAGATGCCGGATCGCTGTATTAAACTGTTTATCGGTGACAGCCAGGGTTGCTAATATATAGTCAGCTAAGGGATTGTTAGGTTCAAAAGTTGCGATCTGTCGCGCGTGATGCGCTGCTCTTGCACTATCTCCTGATTCCAAGTATAGTTTGGCCAGATTCAAGTGTACCTGAGCTATGAGTTCGCGCTTGATAGAACCATCGTCTTTCGACAGTGCACAATGAAAGGAATGAAGCGCCATATCCCGTTGTCCGAGTTCCCGGTATGTCATCCCCAAATTAAAATAAATAAATGGATCGTCTGTCGCCCGTTTCGCTTCAATTAGCAGACAAGTGAGATTCCGTTCAGCCCGGCGTCGCTTTTTCTCTCCTGTAGCTGCGTACGCCCAGTGATGAATTACGATATCTGTGCGTAATACAGTGCCATCCAAACGTTCTATTGAGGGAAGAATCTGTTCATGAATTACTCCTTCAAACCGAATATCGGGATGACGCCGGAAAATTCGGCAGTACTCACTGTAAAAAGCAGTAACAATATTCTCCGCTTGTTGAGGAATGCATTGACGCACGGTAATACCAAATATATCCTTTTGACCGATTGCCTGACGAATCTTGGCGGCATTTCCGGCATCTACCACCTCATCGGCATCAATGTAAAGAATCCAGTCACCTTTAGCGTGGCGCAACGACTCGTTACGGGCGGCTGCAAAGTCTCCTACCCAGGGAAAATGGTGCACCCGTGCGCCATATCTGTGCGCTATCTCTACGGTGTCATCATCTGAACCGGTATCAACAACAACAATTTCATCTACAAAAGGACGAAGACTTTCAAGACAATGCGGAAGAAGGACTGCTTCGTTTTTTACAATGAGACAGGCAGAAAGGAGTACCATACTACCACCTTGTGGTTTCATTATTTTAATGTTCAGGAATTTTAATGTTTTTGGTAGGAGCCAACTCCTGTTGGCGACCGGTCACACGCACGCCGTTGTGAACGGCCAGTCGCCGTAGGGAGACGACTCCTACCTATAGGACATTTAAAACTCAAGCGCGGAAGGCCTAATTTAATGTTCATCGGCGGGTTCAGGTTTACAACCTGAACCCATGAGTTTCAAAAGTTGGTTCAAATTGCAAATTTAAACCCGCGTAGCGTTTGTAGAGCGAAGATGCTCTTCGTTCTACATTGAAAAGTTGCCAAAGGCCTGATTTAACCAATCCTAAAAAAGATGACCGTTTCACCTGCGCAAAACGGTCATCTTAAATAATCGTTCATCAAATTGTATATAAGTAAATATTTATTTGAATAGAGTCAGTATCGCTTGTGGCCCCGTATTTGCCTGAGCAAGCATTGCACTGGCGGTCTGCTGTAATATTTGCAGCTTAGTCGCTTCCAGTTGTTCGTATGCCATGTCAGCGTCTTCTATACGACTCCTCGCTGCTTCGGTGTTCGTCTTGGCAACAGTCAAGCTTGTCTCCTGATACGTTAACCTGTTCACTACTGACCCGATGTAGCTCAATGCTTCTGATACGTCCGCTATAGCAATATCTATCCTGCTCATTAATACCTGTGCGGACGCTGATGAACCAATTATTGAACCAGCAAGTGCGCCGGTGCTCACCGCAACATTTAATCCAGTAGAAGAAAAACCTTTGGTCGAAGCGGCTGAATCGAAGCTGACGTTGGCCTTTGCAAGCAAATCAAACTTCAAAATATCATTTGTGGTGCTTGCTCCTGCACCGATCTGGAACTTAAATAAACCACTTGCGCTTGAGGCGCCGGTTGTGGCAGAGCCGCTGAATATTGTCTTGTCGTTCCACCTGGCCTGATTAACCTCGAGGTCAATCTGGTTGGTTAATTTAACCAGTTCTCCCTTGATAGCGGTGCGTTCTGCAGTGCCCAGTGAGTCATCGGCCGCCTGAATGGTCTTTGTTTTCATCTGGGTCAGGATGTCAACGATGTTGCTTAAGTGGCCTTCCGCAACTGCAATAAGGTTTTTGGCTGAACCAATGTTGTTTAACGCCTGACCGAGACCCTCTGCACGGGAATTAAATTTTTTGGCAATAGAGTAACCGGCCGCATCATCTCCGGCACTATTGATTCTTTTGCCAGTTGCCAGCCTTAATTGAGCAACAGACAGCCGATTACCGACATCATTCAGCGACTTCAGCGCATTTAACGCACCAATGTTTGTATTAATTCTTGATCCCATAATTAAACCTCCTTGTTAAAAATTTATCATAAGCTTTTCACAATTCCATTTGACTAAAAAAGAACCCGTAACGTAAGGGTTTATCCCAGTACAGCACCTGCAAACCAGGCTCGTGACAGGTTTGCTTAAGCAGAACTTTAGAAATGGCCAGGCGCCGGCGGCCACTCTCTATATCCTACCCGGCAAATTCAACTACATTATGATGGTCTTCAACGGATTCTTTGCAGGTACTAACTTGTAAAAAATCAATAAACTCTTTTAATATCTCTTTATCAAAGCTCCCCTCCATTCCCTTTACCATATTCTGTAAAACGTTAAAAGCTGCTTTTGAATCGTTTATTGTATTCTTAGACATTCGCATTTCAAATTCGTCCAAGATACGGGCTATCCGGCTATAATAATGGATTTCTTCACCCTTCAAACTCTCCGGGTATCCCTTCCCGTTATATCGTTCATGATGTTGTTTTGCAATGAGACATGCTTCCCTGGATATGTTGCCGCTGTTAGATAAAAGAATAAAACCCAAATCAGGGTGTTTTCTCATCTGTTCTTTTTCTTCCTTTGTCAATTCTTCCATATCCTTTTTCATCATAGAATGGTCTAACTTCGCTTTACCAATATCGTGCAGAAGCAACCCAGTGCCTAATGTCAAAAGATCATTGGCAGGCATTTTGAGGTAATATCCAAATAGCAGCCCTAATATGGCTGTGTTTACCGAATGCCTGAAGACATTTCCATCGTATGTCAGCATTTCCATCAGTGGTGAATAAACTTCTTTATCTCTCAGCATAAAATCAAGCGCTACCGTAGTCCAATCCCTTGCCCTTTCTACGGCGATACCAACGCTTGAGTCTTTCAGTGCATCCGTCATCATATTTATTGCAACTTCATAGATTATATGAGTTCTCTCATGCAATGTAGCCATTTCATCGCGAACAACATGCTCAAGATTTGTTTCCATGTATCGCAAGTATTGTCCATTGCCATTCTTTGCAACATGAATCTTATTGATATTTCTCTTTACAAAGGATTCTTGCCGTTCATCATCAAACAGTTTGCTACCCTTGCAGTACAATAAATATTTAATTTCGTCATTCACTGCTGTTTGTAAATACAGGTCACACCCTGCGAAGGCGCCGGTTTTTATACTTCTTAATGTAACAGGCAGATACTTATTGTTTTTATCATAATACGCGGAAGTAAAGTGGTCCAGCTTGTTAGGATTTTTTAATCTTTCATACAAATCTGTATTCCTGATGGCAATTGCTACATATGCTGCAATCGTTTCCAGGAATCGTACGTCGTTATCTGTATAACTATCTCCTGATTTTTTACTATTAACGCTTATTACACCAACGACCCTGCCCCTTACCTTTATTGGGACGCAGAGTAATGTTTTCCCAAGATACCACTTGAATTGTTGTTTGTTAAAACGCTGATCTTTTTCAATATCATCAATAACCAATGATTTCCCGCCTTTAACAACCCACCCGATTGCCCCGTCGCCCACTTTAAATACCGCATCATTTGCCACGTGGTTGGGCAGTCCTTTTGCGGCCTTCAACTGCACTTCATCTCCATTGACTAATACAATCATCCCCGACAAACTGCCAGTCCCGCAAACAGTAATATTATTTACCAGTGGAAATACCCTCTCCAGATCAAGTACAGAAGTTAAAGCATATCCGATTTCCTTAAGATTTAGCTCCTTCAGACTATCATAAGACTCATCCATTAATTTGTCAGTACAACGTGGATTATGTAACAGGTAATATAATTTGGCGAGGCATCTGATATCGTTTAGCGTATCATGAACTATTTTCAGATCTTCTTTAACTGTTTGACTCAACGTATTTGTTGTCATAGCAATTATCCTCTGGAATTAATGGCGAACACAAAAGTAATTTATTATTTTATTGAGCAATATAAATGCCAAATTATTTCCTAAACAACTTCTTGATGAATATATTATTAACTACTGATACTCAAATGTTTTATACCTTGCAAAGCCGAACCATATCACTGTAGCTATGGTTGAATAATTAAACAGCTATTTTCTATGCTGTAAATATTTCCTATACAGACATAGGAAATTTCTTCTTACTTTTCTGATACTGCCTTTCACCCCCTGAACCAAGAAACAGGATGAAATCCTTGAAATATTTCTCATCAAAGCTCCCTGTCATCTCATCATTCATAATCTTCAATGCCGGGAATGGCTTTCTGGCATCGGCATAAGACCTTTTTGTTGTCAAGGCATCATATACGTCTATGATGCATGCCATTTTGCCGTATTTGTGGATCGCATCACCCTTTAATCCATTTGGATAGCCTTTCCCGCTATATTTTTCATGATGCTGCATGATGGGGAAGAAACTTGCGCTGTCAACACAACCTGTTTGTTTTAGAATATCGGCGCCCAACTCTACATGCATTTTAATCATTGCAAACTCCGCATCGTTCAGCCTTTCCTTTTTATTAATTATGTCAGGGTCAACCTGCGTTTTACCCACGTCGTGCAACAACAATCCGGTTCCAAAGGCCTGCATCTCATTGCCATCAAAGCCTAAATATTTTGCAAACAACAGTCCCAATACAGATACATTTACAGAATGCGTATAGGTATAATAATCATGAGAAATCATATTAATCATATTTGAATAGGCGCCCTTGCTCTTCATAACAAAGTCAATTGTATTTGATACCCAATTCTTCGATCGTGCCACTTGTTCACCAGAACGCGGATCTTCAAAAACATCGACCATAATGTTTTTAGCTACATCGTACACTATATATGCCTTTTCTTTTATATCTACTCTGTCATCGTTAATAATGTGTATTAGACTCGATTCAATATATTTTAAATATATCTTTTGATCTTCTTTTCGTATAAACAATCTTTTTATTTGATGTTTTTGCAAATCCTCGATTTTGTCAGATTTAACAACGCTAGTTCCGCTACAATATAATACATATCGAACCTCGTTATTTACGCAGTTTTGCAAATAAAGATCACATCCCACCACGGTATCAACCCGAATTGCATTCAATGTTGTCGGTATATATTCCACTGGTCCATTCATTTTTTTCTATGCCTCGATGTCAATTATTTTTCCACACCGATTTTCTTCAGTGTGTGTCTCATCTGACTCTTTACGCTCGATTACTCGCAAATCATCGACTGTTTTCTGCTCATTACATGAAATTGGTTTCTTGCAGACCTTATCCTCTTTCTTGCCGTCCTTTTTCTTACGCTTATCAAAATTAAAATATCCACCTGACTTCCTATCGTCATCGGTCTTTTTAATAGACGAACATCTAAAAAGGGGCTCTTCATGAATACGTTCAATATTATCAGACATGTGTTCACCTGGATAATACGAGCAAGGCTTTAACAGGCACTTAGTGAAATCTTATTCATTCTTGCCCGAAGCAAGAATAACGCCCGATGGTGAAGCTGGGATACCCTTGACTCTGAAATGCCTATCAATTGACTAATTTCCTTCAACATTAAATCCTCATAGTAATACAGTGTAATCACCAGTCTTTCCCGTTTTGGTAATTCTGCAATGGCATTAGCCAGCAAAGTTTTTTCTTCCTGTGTTTCCAAATGGCTTAACGGGTCATTAACCTTTGGATCCTTAATTTGCTGATTTCTGTCGTCTCTTGAATTGTCTTCGGATTTTTGATTATACTCTTCCAGAGAAAGGAACGTACTAAAACTAATTTCTGCCAATAATTTATCCCACTCCGTAGGATTTATTTTTAGCACAGCTGCAATCTCATCAGCCCGGGGCGGCCTGTTTAGCTTTTGTTCCAGTGAAATGTATGTATCTCTAACCATTGTTGCCTTATCCCGCACAGAACGAGGCAGCCAGTCCTGAGACCTTAAGTAATCTAAAATTGCACCCCGAATACGGGAAATAGCGTATGTACCAAATTTTGTATCCTTCTTTGAATCATACTTTTCCGATGCCTCTATTAACCCTAGAATGCCGTACTCTATAAGATCCTCTTTGTCTACAAAAGGTGGTAAATATATTATAATTTTACCTACCACATATTTAACCAGTGAAAGGTACTCTATGATTAATTTATCCCGCTTCATTAAATCTACCCGTGTATAGCTCGATTTTGCTTTAGTTACCGTACCCATTTTCGTTTCCCCTTAAATAAATAGCTACAGTCGATATTTAACCATAAAATATATCATTCCCCTGTACACCCCCTGCCGTGCAACAATTCTAT
>JAHFOY010000181.1 GCA_023261485.1 Planctomycetota bacterium | reverse complement strand
AGTTCCTTATTCTGTAATACCTCTTCTGTAAGCTTCCATATCTCACACCAGTCTGAATCAAAGGCTCTTTGTGCCTTTGCAATGGCTAAAATAATCGAAACGGTAAAACTATCTTTATTTTTCTCATGCGCTTCTTCAAGCAACTGTATAGCATACTCAGGATGAAAATAGTCATCCATTACAGTCAAATAACCCAGACAAAATATCTCATCTGCGCTTAAGAAAGCCGTATCCAGTTCTGTAATTGACACGTGATACAATAACGCCAGGTAATACGCATATAATTCTGCATTATTTTTCCCTTCGAATCTCCATGAAAGTCCATTAATCACTGCTGCCTTGACATCTATGGGGTTTTCCGGAGATGACAGAAATTCTGCAATCTCCAGACCCATCACGCCTTCCAGATGTGCCCTTTCCACCATTTTAACGTCCAGATACGCCTCATAAAAATCGGTAGCCGTAATTGGCGAATCTGCATGGCTTTTTCTCGAAAACACAAACACTAATACTGGCAAAAGAAGTAACACGAATATTTTTTTCATCTCAAATCTTTTCCTTTTATTGCATGTAATTTCGCCTAACGTCTAAGGCTTAACCTCAAGCACTCTGTTATTTGCCGTTGATGTTATTTCTTTTAATAATCAAGAAACAAGACCCGACCAAATCCCCACAAAATCCCTATGCCCCCTCTTTGCCGCCGAAACACAGGACGTGCGGAGGCGGCTTCCTTATTCAATAATCCTGTAAACTCTTTTACCTTCAATTTCATTTATCAGTTTTTCAAGCATCCCGCCTTTGCTGGCATAACCAATGGCGATTTCATCTGCCAGTTCAATCATCAAGCGGTTTCTCGTTTCAGCCGTTTCTTCGGTTACTCGTTTTATCCTCTTATCAAAAGGCGTTACAAGTACTAATCTGCCTGCGTCAATAGCCGTTTTGATTTCCGGTTCGATTTTATCTTTCATTCCACGCGCCAATGCCATGATTACCGGCTGGGTTCCTGAAAGCAGGTAATGGAATACGTCTTTTTCAATTTTTGAATGAAAACCGCTGATGACGCAGGTTCCTTTTTCCCGTTGCGCTATCGCCCAATCGTAGCATTTAAGAACAACAGACGCGGGAATATTGCGACTGCACAGAAAGGCCGTCTTCGGTAGTTTTAGCAGTTCTGTATTTCCGCAAGATGCCGTGATCATTATTCGCCCTCACCGCTGTCCTTTTTTTGTTTTAACTGCTTTGGTCTCTTCGCTGGGGGAAGATAGTTCTCAGAAGTTATCACGCTTTTGCCAGTTTTTGATTCCAATTCCAGACGGGCTTTTTTCGCTATCTTGCCGCCTTTTATCCCGGCATCTTTATTTTCGGGCATACCAGTGGCATTAACACTTTCTGCAATTTGCCGAGTGGACAATTCTGCAAGGGCTGTAAAAATAAGCTCTGCTTCGCTCATGTGATCACGCAGATTTTGTGTTTTAAGCCCTTTGATATCTTTGTGCTTCTTAACTGAAACACCGCTCCATTCCTGATGAATGATGTTGGTGAGAACGGCGTATTCATCTTCTTTGGTTATTTCATGCTCTTTCCAGTAATCGGTGAGTTTGTTGCGGGTTTCCTGCCCCATCATTCTTTGCTGAATCCATTTTTCACTTCTGCCATGCTGCTGCCAGTATTCCCGGGCGCGGTCAAGCGAACGGGCAGGGTCGCTCATATCCTGCAGGCGTTCATAACCCACCTTTGCAAGCCAGAGTTTTATCGGTTCAGCCTTGGGGCTGGGAACAGACTGGATTAGCCGTAACAAGGTTTCCGGATCAGCAGCATCGGTCAGGTATTTTTTCCCGTCTGCCGCTTTCATTTTCAGTCGGTTACATTTTGTAACCGACTCACTGCCTTCATTTTTTAACCGATTTTTCAGGACTTTCCAGTAGTTTCGCGCCGCCTGATAATCCGGCTGCTGAATCAGAACCTGTAATATATCAACCACAGAGAAGTACCATGTTTCATTCTGCTCATCGTAATGACGTCGGATTTTATAGTTTTCAAAAACGGCTAAGGCGTTATCATTCATTTGCTTCATCCTCCTCCCCGCTATTCAGCTCTTTCCCCATCCGGTATTTGATGTCGTAGTTGATGATGAAATCAAGCTCCTCGTGGGTGAAACCGTAGTGCTGGGCGAGGAGGGTGTCGATTTGGTCGATGATGGGTTTGGAACGTGCAGGGGTAACAGATTCTAGCTCAACTGTGCCAGTAAGCTTATTATTCATTTTGAGAATCCGCCCCTTTACCGTATAATCATCTTCTATTAGAAGACTTAATTTGTCCCATTCCTTGTTGTTTACCAAGGATATTGGCAGCCGAGATTGTTCGATATCTGATGGATTTAAATCTCTGCAATTAGAGCAGCTTTGGTAATACACAAAAAAGGTAGTGCTCAATAGAAAACAGTGGATCATAGCTCGTGGTTCAGTTGCGCATTTCAAAATCGTTTCTCGTGAACTTGAGGTTGCTTTGCCGTTTATCCAGCATTTAGGCGGCCGCAATGTGACAGTATTAAAATATCTTAAGCCGGTATTTTTATAAAATAGTTCTGCAAATCCTTTAAGGCGACCATTTGCCGCAAGAATCTGTGTTTGGTTAATCTTATCAGCGATTGATTTGGCAATTTGCCCCTGAATTTTTGGCCATAAATCATTCCGACTTGAATTCGGTGACGAATGAACAAAATGGACCAAACAAAAAAGGTTCTGTCTTTCACTAGAATACCACTTCAGGTAACCACCTGAAAACAGTCCAGTATTATTTGGACATTGAATAAAAACTGTTAGCCTTTGTTCTGCGCCTTCAAAAAGTTTTGATGGCCTTGTACTGAAACTTACATGACAAATTCGGTGATTAGCAAAAAGCGTCTTTCTCAAATCAATCATTCTATCTGTACTTGGCAATGAAACAGGAACAATGTATGATACGTAGGATTTTTCAGCCTTGAATTCAACACACCTTGCAAGACAGAGACAATACAAATTTGATAAATAGCCTGAATAACTATTGTTCACCGTGTATTGAGTTTTTACCTTGCTATACTCCACATACGGCGGATTACCAATCACCACATCAAATCCGCCATGTCCCTGCACAATCTCGTAAAACTCCGCGAACCAGTGGAACGGCTGGTGTGTCTCAAGCCATTTATTATAGTCTTGCCCTTCGTATTGTTCCTTAAATAACACTTGGTCCAGGTCATCGGTCAAATCCTTGAGCCGTTTATTCAAATCATCCTTAGCCTTCTTGAAACTCTCGTAATCATCACTGTTCGTTAATTGTATTTCTTTGTACCTTGTAAACGCCCGCGCAACCACGTCGCACTGCTCAAGGATCTTTTTCCTCTGAGCCTCGGTTACAAAGAGTCCCGCTATATTGTCAATCTGTTTTTGGGTCGCATACCCGATCAGCGTATTCCCCGCCCGGATATTAAAATCCACATCCGGCAGAGGTTCTAAGCCCAGATTCGGCTTACGGTAGTCGGCATCCACCGTGGCAACTAATTTCAAAAATAGCCTCAGTTTGGCTATTTCCACCGCCTCATTCATAATATCCACACCGTAGATGTTGTTGAGGATAATGCTTTTGTAAATGAAGTATTGTAAATTCGGATGATCCGGAGCGTTTACCTGTTTTAAGGTTTCTTCAAAGAACTTATACTTGCCTTTTCCCGTTTCGCTTACAAAGCGCTGCATCCTCTGAATGCAGGCTTCATAAAGCAGTTCCAGAATATTCATAGCGGCAAAAAGAAACGCACCCGAGCCACAGGTGGGGTCGAGGATGGTGATACTCGAAAGGGCTTTATAAAAATACCTTATAAAGTCAGGGTCTGGTGTAGTCTCGATAACATCCTGAGCAAATTGCCTGATATTGAGATTGTAGGTGATGAAGTTGTTGATTTCTATCACTTCACCTTTGTCAATTTTCCCTTTTATTTCCGCATAGCGTTTTCGCCGTTCAATGACCTCGCGGTAAATCTCGGTTGGCAAGGCAATATCTGAAGGTGCTGGTTTGTTCCACTCCTTCCTTAACTCATGCAGATACGGACTATTTCCATCAACAATCTTTTTCTCCAGTTCCGGAGCAAAGCCTTTTAAAATTTCCGGAGGAAGATCAGAAAATATATCTGCAATCCCTAATTCTTTTATCTGTGTTAATCTGTGTTCATCTTCTGTGGTTAATTCTTTGTCGGGAATGCCATATTTAACCGCATCGTAGATATAGTCATCCCCGCTCTTCTTTACCATCTGCCAGAGCCAGCCGTCATCGGCGTAGGGGCTGGTTTCAAACCTGCCCCTACTATACTGGCGTTTTACTTCGTCAAAGAGCCAGGGAATGATGCAGTTCTTGCTGATGTAGTCGGTGATGTCCTCTTTGGTGTAGTACGCGCCCATCTGCTTCTGGTTGATGTATTTCTCGAAGATGTAGCCGAGCACGTCGGGGTTGATCTCCCTGTCGTCGCG
>JAHFOY010000051.1 GCA_023261485.1 Planctomycetota bacterium | reverse complement strand
CTTTCACCTATCATTACCTCTCCCCCTAAAAACAAAAAAAGCCCGACAGCATCATGACAAATACTCTCACGATACTGCCGAGCTTTTTGGTGGAAATCTGAAAAGTAAAAAAGCCATTCAGGGAATACAACTCCCTCAATAGCTTTTTTCCTTTGACATTTTCACTAATTCTATTACTATTACCCATACGCACCCCACAAAGGTGTGCTACTTAACGTTGGGAAGGATGCGCCTCCGCCAAGAATCACCCTTCCCTACTTTAAAAACAATTACATAGAACTATCAAAAAATATAGAAATACTCAATGGTAATGACGAAGAAAAAAAGAATGCAAACATTTACTGTCGAAATAGAAAAGGATGAAAAATTTTACATTGTCCAATGTGTGGAACATTCTAATTGTTTTACACAAGGAAGAACAATTGAAGAGGCTATCCACAATATAAAAGAAGTTATAGAACTTATCCTGAATATCAAACATCCAAAATTAAACGTTATTTTAAAAGACGCCCTTGTTGATGTTCTTTAACTGATGGCACATTGGTGACGGTGTTTTTAGTGGATGAAAAATCTTCTGTAATGGAAAAGGAGTACTTAATTTTTTAATATGGCAGGAGACATTCCTGCCTTTTTTATGGTATGTTAATTCTAGGTATAGAGACATCGTGTGACGAGACTTCGGCTGCAGTTGTAAAAGACGGGAGGGAAATAGTATCGAGTATCATTCTGTCCCAGGATGTTTTGCATCGCCAGTTTGGAGGTGTGGTTCCTGAGATTGCCTGCCGGGCGCATTTGGAGTCTATCGTCAGTGTCATTAACAGCGCCCTGAGTGATGCAAAGGTACAGCTTGAAGAAATTGATGCAATCGCCGTGGTGAATACGCCCGGTCTTATTGGCGCCTTGCTCATCGGTGTGACAGCCGCCAAAACGTTGTGCATGGCGCTGGATGTGCCTTTGTTGGCAATCAACCATCTTCATGCTCATATTTATGCGAATAATCTGGAGCATGAGGATATTCGCTACCCAACGATTAGCCTTGTCGTGTCAGGGGGGCACACTACCCTCTTTTTATCAGAGAGCGAGACGAAACATACACCGTTGGGCTGGACAATTGACGATGCGGCAGGTGAGGCATTTGATAAAGTTTCAAAAATATTAGGGTTGGGTTATCCAGGTGGACCGGTTATCGACAAGCTTGCAAGGTGTGGAAATCGGCGTGCAGTGACATTTCCAAGGGCTTATCTCGAAAAGGATTCGCTTGATTTTAGCTTTAGCGGACTGAAGACGGCAGTTTTATATTACTATCGGGGGCAGGATGCAAGAACGTCCGGATCAAAGACACGGTCAGAACAGGAAGTCGCTGACATTGCTGCAAGTTTTCAGGAGGCGGTTATTGATGTCCTGATAGATAAAACAGTCATGGCATCAAAGATGTATAACGTTCGCGGGATTGCATTAGGTGGAGGTGTTGCGGCGAACTCAAGGTTGCGTCAACGGCTGCAAGAAACATCGAAAGAGATTGGGATTCCCGCTTATTGTCCGTCTCCCATGTTATGTACGGATAATGCCGCTATGGTGGCAGGCCTGGCATATAAGCAGTATTTGAAAGGCGATATTTCGCTGCTTGACGTCGAAGCTATTCCATAGCTCAGTTAGCCGCAGCCAAAGAGTGAAAAACGAAGACAGGCGACGAGTGGCATGTGACGGGTGACGATTTCTGCGTCACGCGTCCTTTGCTGGTTCAATCTGCAAGACTGAACCAGCTTTGAGATGAACTTGAAGGTAATACACGTTAAATCGGCATTTTATTTATGCGGGTGTAGAGCGAAGAGCCTCTTCGCTTTACATTGAAAAGCCGTTGAAGGCTTAATTTAAAGCATATTTGAAGATTGGAATATATGGACATTGATGTTATAAAGAAATTACTGGAAGATTATAAGGCCGGGGAAGCGTCAATAAATGACGTCCTTGGGAAGATCAAGGAACTGCCTTACAAAGACATCGGTTTTGCCAAGGTGGACAGTCATCGCAAGATTCGTTGCGGCTTTCCAGAGGTTATTTTCTGTATGGGTAAGACCACTGAACAGGTGGTGAAGATTGTGGAGCATATCGTTGCCGGTGGCAATGATATGCTTGCGACCCGTGCGAATAGGGAAATTTACAAGGCCGTTTCCAAAGAATTTCCGGAGGCCGTTTACCATGAACAGGCAAGGACGATCACGATACGGAAGACAAAGAGAAAACCCCACAGAGGGCTTATCCTGATTATAACGGCAGGCACTTCTGATATTCCTGTAGCAGAGGAGGCAAGGGTAACAGCGGAGATTATGGGTAATAATGTAAAGGTGCTGTACGACGTGGGCGTGGCAGGAATCCATCGGTTGATGAAGAGTCACGGAGAATTACTCAAGGCAAACGTAATCATCGTAGTGGCCGGAATGGAAGGGGCGCTGGCAAGCGTGGTAGGAGGGTTGGTGGACTGTCCTGTCATCGGTGTGCCGACCAGTATTGGTTATGGCGCCAGTTTTTTTGGAGTTGCACCACTCCTGTCCATGTTGAACAGTTGCGCCGCCGGTGTTTCTGTAGTGAATATTGACAACGGTTTTGGCGCGGCATATGTCGCCTCTTTGATCAATCGAACAAAGAAATAA
This sequence comes from Planctomycetota bacterium, assembly GCA_023261485.1. Classification (GTDB taxonomy): domain Bacteria; phylum Planctomycetota; class Brocadiia; order Brocadiales; family Brocadiaceae; genus Wunengus. The sequence goes on along the minus strand of JAHFOY010000051.1, from coordinate 15,728 downwards.
AGGTAATTTTATGTATGAAGTAAAAGATATACCGAAGATTTTCTCTCGGAAACCCAATACCCACAAGGGTGACTACGGGCGTGTGTTTGTGCTTGCAGGCTCCAGCGGCATGACCGGAGCGGCGTGCATGTGCAGTACCGCAGCCCTGCGTGCAGGCGCCGGGATTGTTACATTGGGCATTCCGGAGAGTTTGCATGGGATCGTTGCTTCCAAATTAACCTGCGTGATGACTCACCCACTGCCTGAAACGCATGTAAAAACCCTGTCAGAGTTGGGACGTCAGGACATCCTTGATTTTTCGCAACGGTTTGATGTGGTCGCCATTGGCCCTGGCTTATCTCAGTACCTGGAGACGAGGAGATTGATTCTGTGGTTATTGCAGTCCCTGGACTGCCCTATTGTGCTGGACGCCGATGGTATTAATGCCTTAGCCGATAATCCAAAGATATTGGATCAGATAAAAAAACAGATTGTACTAACTCCTCACCCCGGCGAGATGGCGCATCTGCTGGGAGTGTCTACAAAGGAAGTTCAATCAAAACGCCAGGAAATTTCCAGGACATTTGTTAAAGGCAGGGAAAATGTAACCCTGGTGTTGAAAGGTCACAGTACCATCGTTATGAACGAGGAGAAGTATTACATTAACGAGACAGGCAATCCGGGAATGGCTACTGCCGGCGCTGGAGACGTGCTGACAGGCATGATTGCCGCCTTTCTGGGACAGCAATACGCCCCGTTTGAGGCTGCACAGTTGGGTGTCTATTTACATGGTCTGGCAGGTGATATTGCGGCGCAGGAGAAAGGGGAAATTTCTATGATTGCTACGGATATTCTGGAAAATTTACCCAAGGCATTTCTGGCATGTAAGGAAAACACGGGGGCATGAAGAAATTATTATTCGTGGTCTTTTTTGGGTATATTTTTAGCCCTCTATGCGCAGCAAACAGTACTTATTATATAACTGAAGGAACTATCGAAGAGCGGTTGAGGGAAGGCATAGAATATGCGCGGCATCGTGTGGACATATGTATCCATGATTTTGCTGCGCTTGATATTGCTGAGTATCTGGAGGATGCAAGAGGGAGGGGCGTTCAGGTGCGCGTCATGATGATAGAGCAGGAGAGTAATGGCGCAAAGGGTTTGCTTGCAGAGAAGCTGATTGACAGAGGAATTGATGTAAGAACATTGAAGACACAATTGTGTGGCAGACCGGTACAGGATTTTATTATACTGGATGACAAGGTACTGGTGACTGGTGCGTATAACTGGATGGCGTACCGGAATAGAAGTATTTGTAATGACGTTGTGTTTCACTATGATGCAGAGATAATCCTTAATTATAAGGACACGTTTTGGAGGTTGTTTACAGATGCTGAAGTTATTCCTCCGGTAAGCAGTAAAAAGGATCTGGTCGTATCAAATAATCATCCTCTGCCAGATACGGTTGCCAGTGTAAAGCAAGCCGTACAGGGTGATAATAAAGGGCAAATGGCGGCAGCGGAATCTCCAAAGCCTGCTACAGAAGTAATATCCAGAGATTTTATTGATGTCTCTTTCGAAGAGATGGATAAACAATTTGGAAAGGAGAGTACATTATCGCGTTCAGAGAAAAATGAATTGTGGAAGAAATACAAGGGCAAATATGTGCGATGGCAAGGGGTTGTTGCTTATAAGGGGATGGGGCGTGTGGACTGGAATCGTGTTGGGGTGAATCGCCAGCGAGGTAAGAATGCGGAGGTGGAGATATTATTTGATTGGAGGAGATTCGAAGCGGTTATGAATATAAGGTTGGGGAGCACGATTACCTATACGGGTAAATTGGTTTCCCGTCCCGGTATTAATGCCCCGTATCGGCTGGATGATGGAGATATAGAGTAATTGTAAGAATTATCACTAATAATTTTTTCGGAGGGTAAAGTTATGAAAAAGATTATTGCAATTGTGAGAGAAGATAGGTTTGCTATGGTAAAGGATGCCCTGTCAGACATTGGGTATCCTGGGATGACGGTGACTGGGGTAAAGGGACATGGCACTCAAAAGGGTATTACCGAACAGTGGCGCGGCAGAAGCTATAAGACAGACCTCATAAGAAAGATGCAGATGGAAATGGTGGTTGCGGATAAGGATGTAGAGAAAATCGTCCAGTGTATTGAAAAAGAGGCAAAGACTGGCAATATTGGTGACGGGAAGATATTTGTCAGTCCTATTATGGATGTTGTCCGTATCCGCACCGGGGAAAGGGGTGAAAAGGCGGTTTAGGTAATGTTAGTATCAAAAGCATAGGAAAATTAAATGCTCGATAATCTCAAATGCATTATCTGTCATTCCCACGAAAGTGGGAATCCAGAGATTCCTGCTTTCGCAAGAATGACGATTTTTATACAGTTCGGTGTTTTCCTTAGAAAGTCGTAATCACTCGTTTCTAAATTCTGCTTTGGAACGGAACTTGAGGCAAGGCTTCACTAATAAGTGGGTTACCAAGCGTGAGCTTGGTAACCAGGTAAAAGGTGTTGGCTGAAATAGCCTGGTTTGTGCTGGAAAGCTAGCCGAGTGTTGAAAGCTAAAATAAAAAATGAAGAGGCCGTGGATTGCAATCGTCTGGTTTACTGTTTGGGGACTTTTCCAGGCTTATGCAGTATTTTCGGTTCTAACAGGAAGTTGGAAACGGCCTAAAGCCTTTCCAGAAGCAGCGTATTATGCCCTGATATGGCCTGACATGTTTTTCATACCGCTTTACTTATCCGCATCGGTGCTCTTGATCCTTCGTCATCGCTTCGGTTATGTCTTTGGCCTCATCGCAGGCGGAGCGGTAATCTATGTCATGATATATTTATTTGCACTTGCGGGTGTGAAGGGTTTGGAAAACGTGATATTTGACGGAATATTTCTGGTTGTTGATGTAATTGCGGTATTACAAATTGCAAAAAAGTCAACGAAGAACTAATTTGGTTCTGGCTTGTCCGGAGTATGACCATAGACATAGAAACTCAGGAATTGAATGTTATTACGGGGGCGTTTGGCTACACGGGTAAATATATAACCAGAAAACTCCTTTCTTTGGGGAAGAGGGTGAAAACGATCACTGGACACCCCAACCGTCCGAATCCCTTCGGTAATCAAATAAGTATAGCCCCGTTTCATTTCGATAATCCAGCAGAGTTAATAAAGAATTTGCAAGGGGCGACGACTCTTTACAACACATACTGGGTACGCTTCCCGTATGGAAAGATTACCTATGATAAGGCTGTTGCTCATACGAAAATACTCATCAATGCGGCGAAAGAGGCCGGTATCCGCAGGCTTGTGCACATCAGCATCACAAATGCCTCAGAAGAATCGCCATTTCCCTATTTCAGAGGGAAGGGAATCCTTGAGAATGTTATCATCCATTCCAATCTCTCCTATGCTATTATTCGACCAACTGTGATCTTCGGGCATGAGGACATCCTTATCAATAATATCGCCTGGTTTCTCCGAAAACTTCCGGTATTTGCCATTCCGGGAGAGGGTGATTATCGGTTGCAGCCCGTCTTTGTGGAAGATGTGGCTGAGATAGCCGTAAATGCCGGACAGTCCAATGATAATATGGAAACAGATGCCGTTGGCCCTGAGATTTTCAGATATGAAGAACTGATTCGACTCATTGCCGGTAAGGTTCAGAGTAAAGCGAGAATCGTTCATCTGAGGCCGGGGCTGGCACTTTTTCTCTCAAAATTTATCGGGTATATGGTCAATGACATGGTGCTGACCAGAGATGAAGTCGAGGGATTGATGGAGAACTTACTCGTATCCACAAATCAGCCAACAGGAAAAACACGACTGAGTGACTGGTTGAGCCAGAATGCCAGTATTGTGGGAACCTGTTATGCCTCGGAATTAACCCGGCACTACCGATGAAACATGCGTTGTCGATTGGATCTATGATATTTGTAAAGAGGTATTAGAAACTATCCGAATTTTCTAATAAATTCTTTCGCTGCTTTAAGGCAATCTTTTACAATACTGGCCTTTTGAATGAGACCTCTATAGTGGCCAGCGATATGAAGCGTGTTATAAAGAGCCTCGAATTCTCTCATAAGTTTACCATTATGTACTACAAAGTGTTTCCGTAACACTTTTCTGTATTCTTCAACCGATTGTGGTAATTCTTTTGTAGTTAATCCTTTTTTCAATAAGGCTTCATTTATAGCCTCTAGAATTGCCAGGTATGCTGTACCAAGCGCTTCGCGTACCGGTTTAATATCAACGTAGTAGTCATCTTCTATGGAGATTTTGTTAAGCGTATCCCTTGCATTCTGTAAATAACGTAATGCTTCTTTCATTCCACTCTCCTTCCATATGACAGAAGCGCTTCGTATTGGATGAACGGACACGGTTCGTCTGATTCAATGCTATATCCTTACCCCAACCTTTTTAAATTCCTTTTCGCTGTAAAGGATGACGTAGTCGTTTAATCCTGTCTTTTCCCTGATGGCTTGAATCACGGCCTCGCATTCGGCATCGGTATAACCGTGGACCATGGTAAAGACGTTATACTGCCAGTCGGGGTAGGTTGGACGTTCGTAACAGTGGGTCACCTCTTCGAAACCAGCCATAATCTTGCCTACTTCATCAACCCGCTCTTTCGGTACCTTCCATACACACATGGCATTGGCGTCGATGCCAATCTTGCGGTGCGCAATAGAGGCGGCCAGACGCCTGATTTTCCCGGATTCTAAGAGCTTTTTGAGCCTTTCTATTACCTCATCTTCAGGCATTCCCAATGCCTGGCCAATATCCTTGTATGGGGTCTTCGTGACGGGGAGACCTTCCTGAATGTATTTAATAAGCTTTACGTCAATGTCTTCTTTTTTATTTGTCATAATTCTTTAAAATGTAATAAATTAAAATTAATAAATTTTAAAGCGGACGCCAATCTTGAATTTCTTTGTCGTGGGCATACTTCTGACGGTGAGGCCCGTTCTGTCCTCAATTTCTTTTAATCTACTGTGGAGTTCCTCGTCATCTTTGGCAGACATGGTAAACCACATATTATATGAGATATTGCAGTTTTTGCCTTTTCGCAGATAATTATGTGAGACGCCGCTGTAACTGTTGACAATCGCACTTACCTCGTCAATGCGGTCTTCCGGAACATTGATTGCCGCAAGTGTCGCCTCCCGTCCCATGGCCTGCGTGTTGATAATGGGCGCAAGCCGCCGTACGTACCCTTTTTCAATCATAAACTTGATGCGTTCAATGATGGTATCTTCGTCTATGTTAAGTTCCTTGCTCAATTCCTGGAATGGCCTTGAAACAAGGGGCAGGTTGGATTGCAAACGATGAAGTATTTTTCTGTCGGTATCGCTGAGTATCATATTCTTTTTTTAATTTCCTCGATTCCTTGTTGTTCAATAAGCGTTCTAAAGCGGTGTTCTGTTTTACTTGTAAGGATGATATCCACGCACACATCCAGCGCCTTTAGGGTAGTGGATTCATCTGCCTGTGGTAATAAGTCCAGGGCGAATCTGGGGTGACGTCCGACCTTCCCGCCGATCATAACCCGATACTTTTTCTGCTCAGCCTTTATTGTGCCGGTAGGGCATACCCTGGCGCATAGACCGCAGTGCACACATTTTTCTTTATCGATAGTCACGGTTCCGTTCTTTACGGTAATTGCATCCTCACGGCATGTCTCCACGCACTTCATGCATTCGATACACTTGCAATCGGGGTCTACAGAGACAGGTTCCACCGCATGTACGCCAAAATCCTTGATTTGCGGCATGGAACAGCTATTCGGGCATCCCGACACGGCCAGTTTCATCGAGTGGTGCGGCAGGATTTGCCCTTCGACCTTTTCTATCAACTTTTCGGTAAAACGTAATTCCTCCAATCTATTCCGGAGCTTGTTGGACAGAATACCGGAATCCGTTATGAGAAACGGGCAATTGACTTCGGCGCCACGACAGGACTTTACCTGATAGAGGACAGGATTCCCTTCGTTATCGAAATATTTGGAATACTTTCGGAGGATAGAGAGTTTTTCGTTGTCTATTGGTTTCTTTGCAATGGCACGCTGCGGATTCGGCTTTCCCATGAATGACTCTCTGGCGGCAACGACTTCCGCTTCGGTTACCATGTTTTTCCCACGCTCACGGGCAAGTGTCTCTACCTTTTCACGAACGGCTTTTTGCACAAAGGGAGGTACCTTTTCCAGCAGCAGTGTTGCAGGCTTATCCCACTCCAATCAGCGATCTCCTTAAAATAAAATTGCCACAATAAATTAATTGCGGCAAGTTTTGGGCGCAAATATAACAGTTTTGTTGATTAATTATATTGGTAAAAAAGAGGATTGTCAATTTGAAATTTCAAGGCGGCTTTCTCGTGGTATTCTTAAATATTTTAAACCTTGACATTTATTTAAGTCTTGCTTATATTTTGAGTGTAAATAAATGTTTTTCAATCGAAGTATCTTTGTGCCTCTGCGGCGAAGTTCCCGAAGACCTATTAAATATCTGAGGAGGATGTTCTATGGATGAAAAGACTTTCCATGAAAAGCTGCTGGATTTAATCGAGCAAATTAAACGTTTTCCGGAGGCAAAACGGGAGAGCCTGGAGATGCTGGCGGGTGAACTGGGTAAAAAATATGAAGACCTGAGAAAGAGCCTGGTCATGCTGCAGGACACGCTTGATTCTCTCAGATTAAATGTAAAATATCTACTCTTTGATTTAGAGGCGACAAAGAAGGAAAATATAGCGCTCAGAAAAAAACTGGAAGAACAGGGAAATAACAAATAATCCATCAGGAACATTAACGGTTTAGCTGTTCAAAGTTTTTTTATTTACTGTTGTTGATTTACACTTACCCTGGGAGGTATTGATAATAATAACTTGAATGGAAGACCTTAAACTATCTAATATTCCCGCACAAACGCAAACTGTCATAGAACCTTTCCTCAAAGACATCCTTGCCGATTACAAAGAAGACATCATTTCGATATACATCATTGGTAGCGCCGTAACAAGAGGGTTTCATCCGAAATATTCAGACATCAATACGTTAATTGTTGTAAAAGGAATCAAGCTTCCCTTTTATGATTTTATTGCAACGTTAGGCAAGCGATACGGCAAAAAGCATATACGCGCGCCACTCATCATGACTCGCGAATACATCAACAGGTCTCTTGAGGTCTTCCCGCTGGAATTCCTGGAGATGAAACTTATTCATCAGCTAGTGTACGGTGATGACGTTTTAAAAGACATTAAAATAGAAAAGGCCGATATCCGGCTACAGTGCGAACGTGAATTGAAAGGCAAGCTTCAACACCTCTGTCAAGGCTATATAAAGGCCATGGGAGACAAGACAGCATTGACAGATTTGTTTGTAGCGTCGCTGTCAGGTTATTTCCCGTTATTTCGCGGCATACTCTTTTTGTACGACCATGAGATGCCCAAAGAGAAAGGGGATGTTCTCTCTGCAATCAATGAGTGTTGTGATGTAGATACGAACGTATTTAGAAACCTAATGGATATAAGGTCACATAATTTCTATCCTCCCTTTGAGGCGCTCAAGGAGGTCTTTAAAAACTTATATCGTGTGTTGGATACCATTACGAAAAAGGTTGATGAGTTCAAGATAGAACATGCTTAAAAGAAATTTTTACAATTATTTTGCGGCGTTTGCAATTTTTCTGTGCCTTTGTTCAATTGCTGGAGCACATGAATTGCCCGTTCCCCATAGATATGTGGAAGACAGGGCTAACATCATTAGTGATGTCGCAGAGAAAGGTCTTAATGGGTATCTTCAGGAACTGGAGCAGAAAACCGGAGCCCAAATGATTGTTCTTGCGATTGACACGACGGGAGATATTCCTATAGAAACGTACGCCATAGAGCTTGCTACAAAGTGGAAATTGGGACAGAAGGGGAAAGACAATGGTGTGCTTGTCGTTGTTGCAAAGAATGACCGCGCCTATAGAATTGAGGTGGGGTACGGGCTTGAAGGGATATTGCCCGATAGCTTTTGTGGCACTGTGGGAAGAACGTTTTTTGTACCCAAGTTCCAAAAGGGGCAATTCAGCGAGGGCGTTTATCAGGGCGTTGTTGTTCTGATTAATAAAATTGCAGAAGAAAACGGAGTAAAGATAACGGGAATGCCCAGTTTGTCCGATTTGAGGAAGAAGGCAAATGAACGTCAGAATCCATACTTGTCGTTAATATATCTCCTTATAATATTCCCATTTTTAATAAGTTACTTGTTAAGGAGAAGCCGCTCTTCATCGTATTGGTGGGGTGGCCCTCCTATTATTTTTGGCGGACCGAGGGGATTCGGTTCTGGCGGGTCGGGTGGATTTGGAGGTTTCGGGGGCTTTGGAGGCGGAGGTGGTGGCTCTTTTGGAGGTGGCGGCGCTTCCGGGCGTTGGTAATAAATTAAGTAATTAGAAAGGTGAATTATGAGGAAGATAATACCCGTTATTGCTATTGTCGTATTTATTGGCATTATGTTTGGGGTATGGTATATCAAGGGCTACAACAAGGTAGTTGCCCTGAATGAGAACGTCAAAAACGCATGGTCTCAGGTAGACACACAACTCAAGCGTAGGTACGACCTTATTCCCAACCTTGTGGAGACCGTGAAGGGTTATGCCTCTCATGAAAAAGAGATTTTTGAGAAACTTGCTGAGGCCAGAAAGGGTTATTTTAGCGCTGGTACGGTGGAAGATAAGGCCAGGGCCGCCACGCAGATTGAAGGTTTTCTGTCCCGTTTGCTAATGTTCAGTGAGACCTATCCCGAATTAAAGGCAAACGAGTCTTTTCTTAAATTACAAGATACCCTGGAAGGCACTGAGAACCGCATTTCTGTGGAACGCAAGCGATACAATGACAGCGTCAGGGACCTCAATGCCTACATCAAAAGCTTCTATGGCCGATTCTTTGCCGCGCGAGCGGGTGTGACCGAGGCGAAATATTTTGAGGTTGCCGAGGCGGAAAAAGAAGCGCCAAAAGTCAAATTTTAATAGTAACAATAGAAACCGCAGATTTTACAACATTCCAATTCCTTTCATGTATGTCACTTCGCACTATAATGAGTAAGTGTCAGGACAAAAAGTATCCGTGTGATGATTGCTTTAGCTGTCAGTTTTGCAGCGACGAACGCTGTGCTGTATGCTTATGCAGCAAAAACAAACCCAGGCAGTTAAGCGTGGAAGAACAGATTGCCATGTATGAGGCATTAAATAAGGACACCTTTAGTAAATGATGGAAACAAGTCAAACCCCACGATCTCTATAAGCAAGAACCAAAAATTTTAGATTTACGATTTGGGATTTGAGATTTAAAAATCGTAAATCTAAAATCATAATTTCATACCGGAAATTACCAAAATTTATTTGTAAAACACGAATGTCACACCTTTGTCCACCATACAAGAAATCAGAACTACTCTCTCCCGCTGGCGATATGGAGTGCTTTTTTGCCGCCGTTGAAAACGGGGCCGATGCCGTTTATTTTGGCTTAAAGGATTTTAGCGCCCGTGCAGGCGCGGACAATTTTACCATTGACGATGCCAGCAAGGCCATTGCCTATGCCCGCAAAATGTCCGTCAGGGTTTACATTGCCATTAATACCCTGATTAAAACCAATGAAATGGATAAGGTTGTGGATTGTTTAATTGCACTGGATGAACTACAGCCAGATGCATTGATTATCCAGGATTTGGGGCTTCTCTATTTAATACAATCTCAATTCCCTCAATTTACCCTTCACGCCAGTACTCAAATGACCATTCACAATCTTGCCGGGGTTAAAGAGCTTGAAAGGATGGGATTTAAACGTGTTGTCTTGTCCAGGGAGTTGTCGGTTGACGAGATTAAAAATATTGCACAAAATTCCAACATGGAGACTGAAGTATTTGTACATGGGGCGTTATGCTACTCTTATTCAGGGTTATGCTTCTTTAGCAGTATGATGGGGGGCAGGAGCGGGAATCGCGGTCGCTGTGCACAGCCCTGCAGGATGTATTACAAATCTCAGCCAGGCGAAGCCGGGTATCTGTTTTCCATGAAAGACCTTCGCACACTGCCTCACATAAAAGAGTTGATGGACGCGGGCATCCATTCATTTAAGATTGAAGGCCGCATGAAATCTCCTGAATATGTAGCTGTGGTGACACACGTCTATCGGCAGGCCATTGACGGCAAGCTTGAGGATATGGACGACGCCATTCGTCTCATGAATACGGTATTTAGCCGGGAGACAACCCACTCATACCTATTTGATAAAAGTTATCAACGAAGTAAAAAAAATATAGATAATAACCAAATCAAGGCAGCGGATATGATCAATCCCGCGTACCCTGCTAATATTGGGTCTTATGCGGGTGAGGTAATAAAGTCAGAGAAGGGATACATTAAAATAAGGGCAGATGCCGAAATTGGCGTAAGGGATTTACTACAGGTGTTTGAGAATAGTTCAGAAGAACCGAGCTTGTTACATGTCAAGAATATCAAGGTCAATGGGAAGAGGGTATTTGGAATAAAGGCGGGAGATATCGCCATGATCGACACCGAGAGTCAATATAAAAAGGGTGCAAGGCTGTACTTACTCTCTTCGCAAAAGATCAAAGAAGATTTTGCGCCAAAAGTACCAAGAAAACTTGTTACTTCAAAAATACCCGTGGATTTGGAAATCAAAATAAAGCCTGAAGGCATAGGCATAAAGGGAACTACAAGGCATTTTTCGTTTTCCAGGGATTTTTCTGTAAAACTGGAAAAGGGGATTCACAGGACAATTGAAACGCAAAATATAAAGGAGTGTTTTTCTCGCCTGGGCGAAACGCTGTTTGAGTTAGCAGGTATTCATACAGAAATTTCCGGGGAATTATTTGTCCCGCTCAGTGTATTAAATGAAATTCGAAGGGATTATTTCCAAATATTTTGTGAAGAATGGCGGAAAGACAAGGAAAATAGGAGTGAAAATATAAGAAAATGGATAAAGGGTAAAATCGTTGAATTTACTAATCCAATGTACGGGAATTCCGGTTGGCGATTGACGAATAAGGGGTGTCATGAACAACCCCCTTTATTCCCATTTAACAAAGGGGGACAGAGGGGGTCGTCCGCGACTGATTTGATTAGTAAATCGTCAGCAAAAGATGTTTCTGGAGATGGAGTCAGGCTGTCCCTGAAGGTGGATAAACCAGACTATTTGAACCACATCCCCCTGGAAAATATTTATAAGATATACATTGTCTTAACAGATGAAAACGTCAAGAACCTCACAAAAAAGGCTGGAGGAACCCCTCCCAACTCCCCCCCTTTGCAAGGGGGGGATGGGGGGGTAGAAGGGCTATTTTCGGATGAAGCCTGTAATCAATTAATGAGAGGAAAGGATAAAGTTGTTTTCTCATTGCCCGCCATTATGCGAGATATGGGGACAGGATATATGACGTATGGGTATTTTAAGAAGGTTGTGCATGAACTGATTTCACAGGGCTTTCGGCAATTCCAGATTTCGAATCTTGGCGCTATGGGGTTGTTTGAGGGAGAAGACGTACTTGTGTATGCCGATTACCCCTTATATTGCCTGAATCCACTTTCCGCAATGAAACTGATGGAATTGGGGTTTTGCAGGCATACGCTCTCTCCGGAAGATGACAAAGAGAATTTGGAGAAGCTGTTTTCTCCAAATTCAGATGTGATTATTTATTATGACACGCCGCTCTTTACCTCCGAAACCTGTATCTGGGCGAATATGAAAAGGACGTGTCCCGGAAAGAATCTGTGCGGTTTCAAACAGATGATAGTAGAGAACGAATATGGCGACAGGTTTGTAACTATAAACGAGGAATGCAAGACAGTTGTTATTAACCAAAAACCATTCTCCATTACCCACCTTATTCCAAAGCTCCTGGAAGCCGGGCAAAAGGATTTCAGGATTGATTTGTGTTATAAGGATTATACGCCTGAAATGATAAATGATATATTCTTGAAAATACAGGATAAGAGTAAGGTTAAAAATTCAATGATTGGGAATTTTGAAAGGGGGTTACTGTAGCATTCAAGCCTTAAAAGCAACCACAGATTTCGCAGATTACACAGGCATTTTTGTTTCTTCTGCTTTTGGTTCGTGAGACACTGTCAGACGAAAGGGACAGAAACAGATACATCCTCATGAAAATGGAGATAGGCCAAACCTAAACGACTACGCCAATTCTCTATGCTATCCCGGAACCCAAAGATATGCGCTCCACGATTCTCTTTTAAGAGACGACACTTTTTCTTCCCTTTAATGTCAAGGAATATGGAATATGTTCCTTATTTTTCCAAGTATTCTAAACACCGTAGAGTTGGAACGCGCGTCTGACGAAGTCTTCTGCACGAGCCACTTCTTTATCATTGTCGGCCTGTGCTGATAAATCAGCCGACGGCTGACTATGCCAGTTGTTCCCCTTTGTTGCCCCCGTGTCTTCCAAAGACTCATTCCACTTTGTGGCAAGATGGACGGAGTTTGGAGGGAACTTCCGTGCGCGGTTTCCAATGAGTCGAAGGGACAAGAATGTCTTTACCCTTGATTCGGCTTTATACCAATCCCCTCCGTTAGGGAGTAACTGCGGTCGCCTTCCGGTCAACCCTTCGATGAGTCTGAACAGGTGGTCACCGAGTATGCGGAGGTTACCATTCGTTTGCTCAAGCTTCATAAGACATCCTGGTTTGCCGTTTCTTTAAAATGCCCTTTTCCCAAAAACAGATTCGAAGCGTTTATTGAATGCTTCGGGGGTAAAATTGAAATTTTGAGGACCATATACTTCCACGCAATAGGCGGCGCAAACTGCCCCAATTTTTGCAGCATGGACGATGTCATTCCTTGATACTGCGAGTCCCTTGATTAATCCCGCCCTGTACGCATCACCGGCCCCGGTGGGGTCGCTTACCTGATTTATTTTGGCAACGGGTATCTCAAAGGTTTTGGTTTGTTTGTTTTCCTTACGCATGACCGTAGAACCGAATTCCCCCTTTGTTACGATCAGCGTCTCTGTCATCCCCAGTATGTCATCAACTGTCAAGGAGGTCTTCTCCTGGGTTAACTGCAGTTCATAGTCGTTGCAGATGAATATTTTTGACCCATGAATTAATTCCGTCAAAAGCTCTTTCGTCCAGGCAGGAAGGGATTGCCCAGGGTCGAAGATATAATCAATGCCTTTCTTTTTGTATGTGTTCGAAAAATTAACCATGTCACCCAAATTCCCCGGTGCCACGATAGCGAGGGTCTTTTCGCGTGCTACAGAATCGAAATCAAAGTTGGAGTTGAATTTCATAGCGCCTGGATTGAATGCCGTTATCTGGTTGTCTGACTGGTCGGTCGTTATATAAGCGCCTGCCGTTAGTTCTTCTTCTATGACCTTGATATGTTTTGTGGAAATGTTATGCTTAGATAACCAGTTTCTATAGGGTTCGAAGTCGCGTCCTGCCGTGGCTAGTATGGTTGGGCTTACGCCGAGCAGGGAGAGGGCATAGGCGATATTGCCGGCAGTACCTCCAAAATTCTCCGTTAAGCCGTTTATCATAAAACATACGTTCAGCATGTGTATCTTATCGGGAAGTATATGGTCAGAGAATTTACCGGGAAAGTCCATAATCCTGTCATACGCCAGTGAGCCAGAAACAAGAATGTTCATTGTATCTCCTTATTAAAAATCTGTAATAGTTCACCGCAGAGGGCGCGGAGAACACAGAGAAGCAAATAAAAAATGGTAAAATCCGCATAATTTTCCTGCTTATTCTCTTACAACCTCTGATATCTCGGCGTCCTCTGCGGTGGACAGAACTGTTATGTTTTAAAGATCGTTATTATTACTCGTATTTTTACCCCAACGACCTGGCGCAGCGGAAGCCGATGGTTTCGTTTTTATATGTGGGTTCGTCGTAATCCCGGTTAGTACAACGGATGTGGACAACGCCAGACCCATTCCACGAACCGCCCCGCAGTACCTTACAGCCGCTCAGCGCCTTGCTTGTTGGCGAGGGTTTTAATTCGTAAATGGAGATGCCTACTTCTTCCGGTCTGCCAAAATAAGGGTTTTCTTCAGCTACATTAGGGCCGTGTGGGTCTTTATTGGGTGCATAACGGTAATACTGGCTGTCGTACCAATCGGCAGTCCATTCCCACACGTTTCCAGCCATGTCAAAGCATCCATAGACGCTCTGTCCCTGCGGGAATTTTGTAACAGGGGTTGGTTTTTCAATCTTGGCCTCTGCGCAGTTCAGCCTCGTTTTATCAAACTCATTGCCCCAAGGGTATATCCTGCCATCGGTGCCGCGGGCGGCTTTTTCCCATTCCGCCTCGGTGGGCAGCCTCTTCCCTGCCCATTTTGCAAATGCCTCAGCCTCGTACCACGAGACGTTTACAACAGGACAATCAGGTTCTCCCTTGAAAACACCATCCAGATCATTACTTTCTAACGGATTTGACTCCAAAACATATTGCCATCCAGCTTCCGGCCATAATGGTTTTTGTGTATAGCCACCTGATTCAATGAACTTTTTATACTGAGCATTCGTAACTGGGTATTTATCAATGAGGTAAGCGCTCAGAAAGACCTCTCTTTGAGGCATTTCATTTTCTAACCGTTCGACTTCAATGTTTCGGTCGAGGTCTAATAACCTGTCGATGTCTTCTTTTGTACTCCCCATGAGAAACGGGCATTCGGGGATGAGTACCATGTCATCTGGAATATTCTCTATCCTTTCGTTCTTTTTAATCATATTGCAAAAGTTTATCATAGAATGTTTAAATGTCAAAATGGTTTTCTTGTTGTCGTAGTTCACCGCAAAGGCGCAGAGAACGCAAAGCATTAAAGAGCATTGTAAAGTCTCTTTTTTTTTGACACAAAAATACCCCGCACCTTAATCCTTTCCCACAAATGGGAGAGGAAATCTTTCCCTTCCTTGATGGGAGGGATAAAGGGAGGGTGACATATTTCCATACCCTTTTGTGAGCCTTTGGCTCATGTGGGATTACCTTGAGTCTTCCTTTGCGGCCTCTGCATCTTTGCGGTGAATAGTAATTTTAACGTTTAAGATTGATTTAGGAAATGAAAATCAGTATCATCCCTGAAACATTATGTATAAAACATTACAAAAATATTTCGGTTACACAAGCTTTTATCCGCTTCAGGAGGAGATTATCAAGGAAGCGCTGGGACAGAGGGACGTCTTTGTCCTTATGCCAACTGGCGGTGGGAAGTCCTTGTGCTACCAGTTGCCCGCCCTCCTTTTTGACGGACTGACCGTCGTTATTTCCCCTTTAATTGCTTTGATGAAGGATCAGGTGGATGGGCTGCTGGCGGACGGCATTCCGGCGACATTCATTAACAGTTCGTTGAGTTATAATGAAGTAGAGGCAAGAAGACGGAGTCTGTCAAACAATGAAACGAAAATCCTCTATATCGCGCCAGAAAGGCTTGTTATGCCGGAATTTTTGGCATTTTTACAAGGGTTAAAAGTCTGCCTGATTGCCGTGGATGAATCACATTGTATTTCTGAATGGGGACACGATTTCAGGCCTGAGTATAGACAGTTAAAACTATTGAAGGAGAGATTTCCAAAGGTGCCTGTAATGGCTTTGACTGCCACCGCTACGACTGTCGTTCAGGCAGATATTATTACGCAGTTGAAGTTGTCAGGCTGCAAGGTATTTAAGGCGAGCTTTAACAGGAAAAATCTGTATTATCAGATTAAACCCAAAGA
>JAHFOY010000050.1 GCA_023261485.1 Planctomycetota bacterium | reverse complement strand
CCTGGCTGACGAGGGCATCACAACTTCTATCGAAGAAGTTATTCGGGTGAATGCCTCTGCAATAGGCATGTCCGTTTTTATAGGCAGTGATTACGAACACCAAAACCTGTTAAATCTTGGAAAGCTGGTTGATGAGGCAGAAAGGTATGGTATACCGGTAATGGCCGTTACTGCTGTGGGAAGAGAACTGGAAAAGCGGGACGCCCGCTACCTCGGCCTTTGCTGCCGTATTGCAGCCGAATTGGGCGCCAAGGTCGTAAAGACCTACTGGTGTGAAAATTTTGACAAGGTTACCAATGGCTGCCCCGTACCGGTAGTTATGGCCGGCGGCCCTAAAACAAATTCAGACCTTGAGGTATTCGAGTTCGTTCATGACGGAATGCAGAAGGGCGCCATTGGCGTAAACCTGGGAAGGAATATCTGGCAGAACGAACATCCGGTAGCCATGATCAAGGCTTTGCGTGCAATTATCCATGAAAATGCCACTGCAAAACAGGCAAATGATCTATTTAATGCGGAAAAGAGCAAAAAAGTTTAAAAGGAAAACATAATATGCGTATAGCAATGTACTATAATAACAGGGACGTGCGAATCGAAGAAATGCAAACCCCTCACGTTGGTCCAGGTGAATTATTGGTAAAGGTGATGGCAAGCGGTATTTGCGGAAGTGACGTCATGGAATGGTACCGCATCAAAAAGGCGCCTCTTGTGCTTGGACACGAAATCGCCGGAGAAATCGTTGCCGTTGGTGAAGGAGTCAAGCGGTTTAAGGTAGGCGACAGGGTAACCGTTGCTCACCATGTCCCATGTAATACTTGTCATTACTGCCTGAACGGTCATTATTCGGTATGCGAAACCCTGCGTACCACCAATTTCCATCCGGGTGGTTTTTCAGAGTACATTCGTATCCCTCAAATCAACGTAGATCGTGGTACCTTTATCCTGCCGGATGAAGTCTCTTTTGAGGAAGGCACTTTTGTCGAACCCCTAGCCTGTACCCTCCTTGGACAAAGAAAAGCGGGGTTACATCCCGGACAAAGCGTACTTGTCATTGGCAGTGGCATCTCCGGACTCCTTCACATCCAACTGGCACGCGCATTAGGAGCGGGCCGTATATTTGCGGTAGATATTACAGATTACCGGTTGAAGATGGCGCATAAAGCCGGGGCGGATGTCGCAATCCATGCAAAAGAAGACGTCCCGGTCCATCTCCGTAAAATAAACAACGGACGGCTGGCAGACCTGGTCATCGTATGTACGGGCGCTACCCCGGCCATACAACAGGCATTTAACTCGGTGGAAAGAGGCGGCACGATCCTTTTCTTTGCACCAACAGAACCCAATGTTACAACTCCTGTTAATCTTTGGGATCTCTGGCGCAATTGCAACTCTGTCATTATGTCTTATGCCGGCCCGCCGGACGACATGGCAACATCCATCGAACTAATCCGTGCGGGCAGGGTTAAAGTGTGTGACCTGATTACGCACAGGCTAGGCCTTTCTGAGACTGCCTTGGGTTTTAAACTAGTTGCCGAGGCCAGGGAGTCCGTTAAGGTCGTCATCGAACCACACAAATAAAATCGTATTTAAGAATCAACCTTAATATATGGCAAACGCAAATAAGTATTCTCAAAATGATCTTGTAAATTATGTAAAAAACTACCTGCAAAATGAAGAAAAGGAGATCACCGATCTTGCCTGCAAATTAATCAACGCAAAGACAGAAAACCCTCCCGGCGACGAAATCCTTGCTGTACACATTGTTGAAGAATTCTTCCAATCATTACAAATTCCCTATAAAATTTTTGAAAAGACAAAGAACAGGGCAAACATCGTTGGATACATTGACTGTAGGAGCGAACGGCCGTTCGCCCCTACATTGCTGGTTGCATGTCATTTAGATGTTGTACCGGCAGGAGACGATTGGAAAAGAAACCCCTTTGAGGCGTGGATAGAAAACGGCAGGATCTACGGGAGAGGTTCATCTGACAACAAAGGGCAGATGGCCTCCATGATGGCCGTAGTAAAATTTCTCAAGGAAAATGAATCAAAATTGAAAGGCCAATTTATCCTGGCAGGCGTTGCCGATGAGGAACGAGGTTCAGCGCTGGGCTTGGAATATTTGATCAGCGAATGCGGAGTCAAAGCAGATTTTGCCATCATTCCCGATGTTGCGCATAATATGCAACTGATTGACGTAACGGAAAAGGGTACGCTGTTTTTAGAAATTACCTCACATGGCAAACAGGCACACGGATCAAGGCCGGAAATGGGCATAAATGCAATATGGAATATGATCCCATTGCTGGAACGTATAAAACAATTGAAATTCAGGGAGGTATCTCACCCACTCCATACCCCACCCACTTTGAATCTTGGCTCAATCCACAGTGGAACAGCGCCCAATATCGTGCCAGCCGTCTGCAAGGCACAACTGGACATTCGTTATTTGCCAGATGATTCAGCCGACAATGTTGTCAATGACATAAAAAATATCATCAAGGAAGTTGAAGCAGAGTGCCCTTCAGCACGCTTTGACTTGAGAATTATTTCAAACCAGCCTCCTACGGCTGTCCCCATCAACAATCCGCTGGTAGAGTTGATTTCAAAACATACTCTGTCCATAGTGGGCACCAAACCTCAACCGAAAGGAATGTCGGGCGCAACAGTAACCAAGCAACTCATCCAGAAAGGTATAACTGCAGTTGGGTTTGGTCCCGGCGATGAATCCGAGGCACATGCCACAAACGAATCGATCAGTATTATGGAATTGGTTGACTTTGCAAAAATTATGGCTTTGATTAGTATGGATATATTATCGTAACTATTTAATCGTCATGTAACATTCATGCCGATTTATCTGCTCAAATGAAAATGTTTTTCTTTGTGTCTTAGTGGTAAAGGTACTTTTGTATGAAAACATACGTAATGATTCCGACCTATAACGAAAGAGAAAATATCGGAAACTTAATTCGGGAGATTTTAAGCCTGAGAATCCCAAACCTACACATAGTTGTAGTGGATGATAACTCGCCAGACCGCACAGCAGAGGTCGTAAAAAATTTATCCGCAGAACATGCAGAGGTTGAGCTGCTTCTCAGAACAACCGGAAGGGGGCGCGGTTCTGCGGGCATTGCCGGCTTCAAATACGCCCTAGAACACGGCGCAGATTGTGTGGTAGAAATGGATGCAGATTTCTCCCATCATCCTAAATATATTCCCTCATTTCTGCAAGCCATACAAGAAGCCGATATGGTTATTGGTTCCCGGTTTGTTGGCGGAGGTAAGGATATCAACAGAGGCATCGCCCGCAGAATAATCACATTTCTGGCAGGCATCTATGTGAGAATCTTACTCGGTTTGAAAATCAGAGACGTTTCCTCGGGTTATCGCTGTTTTAAAAGAAAGGTATTGGAAGCGATAGAACTGGACTCCATGATCTCAACAGGCCCATCCATAGTGTCCGAGGTGTTCTACAGGACACACCTGAAGGGATTTTCAATCAGGGAAATACCAATCGAATTTGCGGACAGAACTCACGGTGAAACAAAACTAAACTACACAATCCTCATTAAAACCTTGCTCATGGTCTTAAAATTCAAACGGCTCAATAAAAAGGGACGCTTGTTTAAGAAATAACTATTCTATTGCATTCCAAATATTAAATATTTACACTAAAACCATGATAAATCAATTTACTAAAAATGTTAAAGCGGCTTTCGTCTTAGTAGCAATATTGTGTCTGTGTGTTTGTACCTATGCCAAGGAAGACATACAGCGTGAACGTCCAGGCAAACTTTTCAGCCCTTCAAAAATACCGTTACTTGAAGATGCCGGGCGTGATACATGGCAAAAACCAGAAGAGATATTGAATGCCTTAAATATTAAAAAAGGACAAACCGTTGCGGATATTGGCGCCGGATCGGGATACCTTACTGTAAAATTATCAGAACGCGTAGGAGTGACGGGAACTATTTATGCCGCGGACATTCAGCAGGACATGCTCGACTATATGAGCAAACGCTTGGCAGAAAAAGAATTAAAAAATGTAACCCTTGTTTTAGGCACTATGAACGATCCCAAACTTCCCCAAAATAGTTTGGACGTTGCCATTCTCTTAAGCACGTACCATGAAATAGCACAGCCCATTGATTTTATTAAAAAAGTCAAGCTGGCCTTAAAACCACAGGGAATATTGGCTATCATGGAGTTCAGTGATGAGAGTCCTATTGGCCCTCCTATACAGGTTCGACTGCCAGAAGACTTGGTTATCAACGAGCTAAAACAGGCAGGTTTTACACTATCACAAAGGCATACATTCCTCATGCCTTACCAATACTTTTTGATTTTTACGCCATCAAGCTAACAGATACTCTCAAAAAAGCCGTGCATGAATTGTATCTATAGTAGGGGCAGGTTTCAAACCTGCCCCTACACAGCATGTACGACATTATTGTTGCTGGAATTTTCTGGAAAAACCAAATTGTTACTACTAATCGAAATAAAGGAGAAAATATCCTCATGAAATTTATTAGTCGAAGAAATATATTCTTTTACCTCATATTTACTGGCTTCATACTTATGAATTCCTGCGCGCAAACTCCTCCTTATGAGGAAGCGATAAAAATCATTGTGACACCTCACAAGCTCAGTGTCTGCTCTGGTTCCGAGGATAACATATTTGTTAAATTACTGGATAAGCAGGGAGGGCCGCTCTTTGGTATGGAAGTCAAGGCCGTAAGTATCTCCCCAACCGTTGCAACCATCACGCCAAAGGCGCTAACTGATGCGACCGGTAAGACAACGTTTACCGTAAAAGGCATTTCTCCCGGCGCCACCACCATCGTCCTGTCTGTTGCAGGGCAAAAGGCAACCATGGAAGTCATTTTCATAGAACACTAGCAAACACAAAGCAATCAGTGAATGAACTCATGATGATGAAAAAAATAGCATTATTTTCTTTTTCAGTGTTGTGTATTTGGGCACTCAATACCGGTTATACAATTGCAAAACATACTGGCCTGAGTCTGGACATCAACAAAGAATTCAAAAATGCAAGAGAACTCTACAATCGAAGAGAGAATCGCAAAAGTCTCCAGTCGGCCATAGAAATATATCAAAATATCTTAAAGCAAATTTCAGGACAAGATGAAACCTGCAATAAAAAAAGGGCAGAGGTACTCATCGAATTATCCAGATGCTATTTTAAAATGGCAGAGTACCACGCAAAGGACAACAATGAAAAGGCATCGTGGTTTGAAATAGGTGAAAAATGCGGAAGAGAAGCAATAGCATTCGACCAAAACAATGTGGGAGGGTATTATTGGATGGCACAAAACCTTGGCGAACACGGCAGTATCAGCAAATTCTACTTTTTGAATAAAAAAGGCGACTTTGAAGAAGCCCTGAAGAGGGCTGAAATGCTGGATAATCCGCAAAACCCTTATGATTACTCCGGCATTAACAGGACGCTGGCCGCTTATTATACCCCGCGATTCATGTGGGGAAATCTCGACAAGGCGCTGAAATATGCAAAAAAGATGGAAGACAGCCCAAGATACCTCAACAACCTGTCAGTACTGGCAGATCTCTATTGGAAGTCTGATAAGGAAAAAGCAATAAAATATGCAAAATACGCAATAAATGCCGATCTATCCCAATTCCCGGAAACACAATTCGAAAACGCATTTGAACAAAAAGAACTAGCTGAAAAATGGCGTAAGTTATTGGAATGAAATCTTGCAAAATTAGATTCTTCGCTCCGAATATTCAAATCATAGGGCTTCTAAAAAGAACCATTCTATGGGTGGTCTCTGAATGGCTTTTTTCGTTAGTAAGGGGTTTGAAGTAAATTACGCTTCTTAGAAGCCCCAATTATATCTAAAAGCACACATTCAAACTCTTCAGAAAATTAGCCAGGAAACTCAATAGCACAGCAATTGACTCAACTGCCCCCTATATCTGGCAAACATGACCTGAAGTTTTTGAAAGATTTCCTTAACCAAAGTAGCGTTATTCATATAGACAGCCCAGGTGAATTGATCTTCTTCGAAGGCTTCCGAAAACCTCGGCGTCATTTCATCTACTACACGGTCTACCTGATTATGTCTTAACATCAGCGTAGGCACACGTCTCTCTCCTTCTGTAATCATCTCCACAGGTATAATACCATTCCACTCCTTCGAAAAACCTTCCACTACATAAGGCCTCCCGCGCTTATCAAACAATTGATACCACACATGGGCAAATGCAACCGAATTCTCCTTGCCTACAACCCAGCCCCATATGATGTCTCCGTCTATATCCAGCTCAGACAGCTTGGAGAAGAATAAGAACACAGAATCCTCGCAATCTCCCTGTTTAGTCCTTCTTGTTTCTACAGGCGTCTGCCAGTAATCTGTTTTTGACGGCTCTGCCCTATAGTTTATCCCAAAGGCTATTTCCCTATACGCCTCGTAGATTTGTTCGCCATTTCTGAAGGTATTTACACACCATTCTCTATAAAGCTGATTATCAGGCATGTCATTACTATCGGCAGGATATGTGATCGATGGTTTTACCGGCCATGACTCTTCTACTGGCTTGTAACCCCTTCCTGCCAGAAACAGGTCGGCATACGAAATATCGGCAAATGCCTTCACGCAATAGATATTCACAAAGATTATTGAGGTTACAAATGTTAAGAGGTATTTCATATTTTCAGTTATTATGCTAATTAATAACCAGCGAAGCCCCCTATATTCAACAAAAGCTAATTTTACTAAGGAGTTTTAAGTACCATGAGGTCCTGTTTTACGGTGGTATTCCCGCGCTCTTCAATGGTTTTAATCAGTTTTTCTTTCGTCGTCCAGCCCCGATAAAAGCTAACCTTTACCTCATTATTTTCGATATCAATGTCTGAATTAGATACCCCAAATACACCAAGTAGGTATGCACGTACGTCATGTGCCTCGACCTCCGTCATCCCCTCCGTTTTGAATGTAACCGTATCCACAGGGACAACAGCCTTAAAACCGTCATCTTCAAGAGTCTTGATTATCTTTCTGGCAAACCTGATCCAGCCTTCGTAATAATTAATTGTGACCTCTTTTGTGTCTAGGTTGATACTGCCGGTCGTAACTCCCGGAAGCTCGTCCAATGCTTGTCTCAACCTTTCTCCGTCTGAGACATTTATAAGATTATCAATTTTAAAAGTCAGATAACCAGGCAACGAGGCATCACAGCCTGCATCTTTGATTGCTTTAATAATCTGTTCTTCCGTAATGGCCCCAGGACAAAGGATGGAAATACATATTTCTGTCTTTTCCGGGTTGATATTTGCGCATTTGATAGCCTCGTTCTTCTGTAAAGCGGCCTTTAACTTAATGGCCTCGGCAAGATTGCTCACTCCCCGTAATTTCAGGGCAATCCCGTCGGGCGATGAACCCCCGCCCCCACACGCATATGCTTTATTCGAAATCGTACATACCACTACTAAACTTGCCAATAAAAACAGTACCAACGTTATATGCTTCCATGAGATCTTCATTTGTGTTGTGTTCTTTCTTGAAGAATATTAAAGATAGTTTTCTAAAAACTGAGTGACCCACCGATTCGGTGGGTCACTCAATTTAGGCTTGTTTTATAACGCCTTCATGAACTCAACCAAATCTTCCAACTCCTGCGGAGTCAAATGTGACGTCCTCCCATGCATATCCTTCTCATTTACCGAATTGTTGATCGTGTCTATCAACAACCTGGCGCTCCCGTCATGGAAATACGTACCTGACGCATAAATGTCCCTTAATGTCGGCGTATCAAACTCCTTCACCAGGTCTAATCCAATAATCGGAGTATCGCTCTCCTCACCATAGGGATCCTCGCCGGCTTCCAACGCCTTCAGGTTATATACCTTACCAGGCGTAGACCTGAACCCCTTCACGCCTATACGGCCTGTTCCCACATCATGTGTCTGCGCATCGCTATACAGAGCCTTCGGATCATTCGATTCACCAGGATGACACTCTACACATCCAACCTTCGGATCATTAAATATCTTCTCACCCCTCTTCTGTGCATCCGACAAAGAACCATCCGCATTCCTGAACGGACTTCCCGTGAATTCCAATGCCCTGATGTAGCAAATCAATGCCTCTAACCTCAGCGGCGAAAAGTTCTCGCTCCTGAACACAAACCCAGGGTCTCTTCCGCATACCCTGTCCAATGAGCTCGTTGCACCTACGATCTCATCCGGATGTCCGGTGAAACCTTCATGCCTGAACGGCGGCAAATACCTTCCACCACGGATATACTTCGCATTCTTCCAGCTTCCCCATCCTTCATCTCCAAGATCCCAGATCAACCCTGTCGTCTGGCCCCTCTCGTAATGACAACTGGCGCATGCATACTCACCCTGCAACCCCCAGGATGCGTCGTTAAACTGGAACTGTCCATATCTCACCAACTCACTCTTGTACGGTGAGTGCTTTACCCTGTAATGTACCTCTGGCACCGTCAATGGCTCAGCCCTTGGAAGCGGCTCCCACTCCGGACCCGTCTGAATCGTCGCTACTACCTGCGGTGTCCCTGCCATCAACTGACCAGTCGTCGCCACGCCTGTTATACCAAGGACGGCTATTAAACCGATCTTTAAAGTTTTAGTAAACATGTTAAACCTCCTTCACTACATAAAATATTGCAAATCCAACAATAAGCCCCACACAGATATAAAAATTTACCATCTCCCTGCTCCTTCATGCATTTCATTTCCCAAGACTATTCTTCCCCATTCACCCCCTTTCAGTTTAAAATTTATTGTTTTTGGTCTTTTAATTTTCTTCATAACCAGTCAAACATAGAGCAATGAGAGTGCCAAGGTATATCGAACTTAAACATGTCCATCTATAACCATTTGAAAAATAATAAGTTAAACAAACTAACACATGCCTTTTTATATTTTTGTTAAGACAAATGACATTTTAAAATTGACCAGAGTAAGTCCTGTGGATTTCTTTAAGCAGATTAATTCTATGTTAGATATTGAAAACACTAGGCTTAGATCAATGCCTAAATGTAGGCATTATCTCGCCGATTCGCTGGCAGGAACTTTGTTTTTAATAATAGTTTGCCACAGAGGGCGCGGAGGACACGGAGAAAATAATATTTGTAAGTGAAGTAAAACGATTTTCGTGGATTTATGTTGGTTTGAAGGCTGATAACCTTTATAATCTTTAATAAAGCTGAGATATAAAATTACCAACCTATAAAGCAACTATTAAAACGAAGAAGACCACACAAGGCACACCAAAGAGAGTTATTGGATATCCCGCTTATTTAAAAAGGCAAAGCAAAGTCTTGATAAGACAAAGCTTATTTTGCTTACCTTCCGTTGATAGCTTCAAATGAAAAGCATTTCTACTGCTGATTAAGAATCACAGCCTTATAGTTTTGGTGTGAGAGACAATTTTATAAAAGGAGAACAATCCATGAGGAAATTGATTGTGCTAATGGTTTTGAGTTTGTTTGTGTGTAGTGTTACAAAAGCAACGATTGCAGGCGATATTTGTGGGTATGTATACGATACTAATAATAAAGGTTTGCCTGGAGTTGGGATATCCAGCAAAGACGGTTGTAAGCTTTATAGTGAAGGCACATCTGGTAGTGGCCATTATTACCTTTCTTTAGGGGTCGGAACTTATACAATCAAATATACAAAAGAAGGTTATCAGACTCAAACTAATGACGTAAGTTTGCTAAAGAATGAAAAAAAATATTTAGAGACGGTTGTAATGGTCTCAAACCCAATTCCAACCCTTCCTTAATGGTTGAATGCAAAATTGAAAGGGATTTCATGCAGCAGTTCGTTAGCAGGAGAGAAAAGGGACAGCGACTATTTTATTGTCTCTATGCTATGTCTGTTCAGTGGCAGAAATATTAGTTTTGGTTATATTATATTTGACGAGTTTGTTTTGGAGTGTTGTGCGTGGTATCCGCAATATCTCTGACATGCGCACCTGGTTGCCGCTTGTCTTCTGATACGCCCACAAAAGAAGTTTTCTCTCCGCCTCACTTAGGGTTTCCTGCAAGTCAATAGAATCAATCGCAGAGAGTTCAATTGGAAATATGCCCGAAGGTGTTTCTCCTTCCAAAAGATTTTTGGGTAAATTCCTGGGTATAATCACGTCAGAGGTGCAAAATGCCACGGCGTGTTCAATAACGTTTTCCAATTCCCGTATGTTTCCTGGCCAGTTATAAGACAAAAGTAAATTAAGCGCTTCCTGAGATATAGCATTAACATCGACACGTTGGTGTGTAGCATATTTTTTAATAAAATACGTTACTAAAAGCGGCACATCCTCTTTTCGCTCCCTCAAAGGCGGAAGATGAATAGTTACGACATGGAGCCGATAATAAAGGTCTTGTCTAAAACTGCCTTCCTGAACACGTTTCTTTAAGTCTTTTTTGGTTGCGCAGATGACACGGACATTGACAGGAATTGTCTCCTCGCCACCGACACGTTCAAATTCCCGTTCCTGAAGGACTCTCAGGAGCTTCACCTGCATTTCTAAAGGTATGTCGTCTACATCATCGAGAAATATCGTACCTCCATCCGCAAGCTCAAAACGGCCGCGCCTCGTTTTTATCGCCCCTGTAAACGAGCCTTTCTCATGCCCAAAAAGTTCACTCTCCAGAATCTCCTTGTTTAATGCGGCGCAACTGACTTTTATAAAAGGCCCGTCCCGGCGATTGCTGTTGTAATGAATAGCCCCGGCGGTGAGTTCTTTCCCAGTACCGCTTTCACCCTGAATGAGTATGGTAGTATCCCGGTTTGACACTGTACTGATAATCTCAAACACACGCTTCATCCCCTCACCCTTTCCTATCATATTATCGTAACCGTACTGGCTGAGGACGCGCTGTTTCAGCATAATGTTTTCTGCAATCGTATCCTTGTGTCTGAGCGCCTTCTGAAGTTTTATGGTGAGTTCTTCCAGGGAAAATGGTTTCGTCACGTAGTCATACGCCCCTTCTTTCATTGCCATAACTGCATTCTCAATCGAGCCGTAAGCGGTCATGATAACTACAACAGTGTCAGGAGATGCCTTTTTTATTTCCCTCAAAAAATCCATTCCATCCATCTTGGGCAGGCGCAAATCGGTTATTACCGCATCGAAGTTTGTTGATTGCAGTAATTTTACACCTTCTACTGCATTTGAGAGGGAAGCGACCGAATATCCCTCCTTGGTTAATTTATCTTCGAGCGACACGCGCATAAGTTTTTCATCGTCAACAATGAGTATTTTGCTTTTCATTCTAAAACACCTTTTTACCGCAGAGGGCGCGGAGTTACAACCCCATTTAGGAGGATTTTCATTATGTTTTTTCCACCTTTTCCTTGTTGCTGGGAAGGCATACACAAAAGGTAGTTCCCTGCCCTGCCTTGCTTTCTATGCAAATATCTCCGTGGTGATCCTCGATAATTCTTTTCGAAATAGCCAATCCCATACCCAATCCTTTTTCACCTTCTTTATTTTTCGTGGTAAAAAATGGTTCGAATATCTTATCAACAATCCCATCACTGATACCGCACCCGGTATCAATAATACTAACAGTAACACATTCCACATGTTTCCTGCAAGCGTCTGTCTTTATGGCCAGACGCCCTCCGTCAGGCATACTCTCAAGGGCATTTACGACAATATTGATCAACGCCTGAGAGATGTGGTCTGCATCCACAAATACAGGCGGCAGAGACTCGTTGAGTTCTTTCTGAATAAGCACATGATCCGGCGCAATCCTGTGTTCTATAAATTCAAGTGAGCTATTTACGATCGTGTTAATATTGTTTTCGGTTATATTGAGTTTATAAGGCCTTGAAAAGGTTAAAAGGCGTTTTACTATCATCTCGACTCGTTTGAGTCCTTCCAGCATAAGCGGGGCATATTTCTTTGTTTGTGAGACATTTTCCGGTTCATTTTCAAGCATACTGGCAAAATTCTGCAAACCGCCCAGGGGATTATTGATTTCATGCGCTACCTCGGCTGCAAGTTCGCCCACTGCTGCAAGGCGTTCCGCACGCAATAACTGAGACGTCCTTTCCTCCACCTTCTGTTCCAGGTTCGTGTACGATTCTTTCAGTTTTGCCGCCATTTGGTTGAATTCCCCGGCAAGTATACCGATCTCATTCTGCGAAACGACTGATATACGGTGATCCAAATTCCCGGAAGCAATGGACTTTGCACCCTGCGCCAGTTGTAATATGGGCTGTGTAATCCGGTTGGCAAACGAAACACCAATGGCAATAACAATGATGATACAAAAAAAAATCAGCACGATAACACGATTTTTTAGTTTTTCAACCGGGGCAAATGCTTCCGTCAAATCCTGCTTCGCCACAAGCCCCCAATTGGGAATGGGGATATGCCGATAAGCAGAAAGCACGTGCACGCCTCTATAATCCTTAGACTCTTTAATCCCTTCTTCGCCGCGGGAACTTAAAACCGAAGGAATGTCTAAGGTGGTGCGGATAGGGGTTGTAAATTTCAAAGCCGCTCCCTGCCTATGACGAAGGTCATTCAAATATACGATATCATCTCTTTCCCGTCTCACCAGGAGTGTTTCTCCCGTCTTGCCCATTCCAGGCCAGCTATGAATCAATGGCTCAACGCTATTTTTGACATTGACGTCTAATAATATGACGCCAATGATAACATCACTGCTTTCCAGTGTAATGGTATCCGTCATGAGAACGGGACAAAAATACGTCATGCAGTTCTGGTCGGTAAGTTCAGAGGTGTAAATATCTTTTACCGCTACATCTTTTTCCTCAAGGACGTCTATATAACTGTTAAACGAACTCAGGGTCTTACCCACGATATCGGGATATGTGGATATGACCACCTCTCCGTTTGCCCCGTCAATAATGGAAATAACGTTATAATGCTTGTAAAACTCCTTAAGAACGTGGAGATTTTCCAGTACTCTTTTGTAATTTATCCGGCTAGTTTCCGAGATCATCAACTGATCGACATTTTCATGCCTGCGCCTTTGTTGTAAAAGGCTTGTTGCGGCAGCAGCAAGCACTTTATTTCTGGCAATCACCGAGATATCCGTCAGCCGTTCTTCCAACCAACTATTTAGTTCACTCTTTTTCAGGTCTGCAATAGAGGTGAGCTGTTCAATCACCCGATGCTCAATCGCACTCTTACTACTGTAATATTCCACGATGCAAACGAACAACAATGGAACGGTAGTAACCAGGCAGATATAGCAAATGAGCTGTACCTTAATGCTCTTGAAAATATTTCTGTAATAATTCATAGTAGTAAGCACGGACGTATATTAAATGCTCAGAGTCACAGTTGTAGTGCGAACTTTAGTTCGCATAGGGATGCAAGCGAACTGAAATTCGCGCTACCTTGAAAAAACCGCCAAAGGCCTAATTTAAACTACTCATCTAAAAGCTTCTATCAGGCGTTGCTTAATTGCACTTTCGTCCTGGCCCGGTAATGGAATTTTAATGGTACCTCTGAAAAGGGGAGCTTGCTATGGAGTTGATTGGAGAGGTAGCGTTCGTAATCGCTATCGAAGAGTTTTGGATCATTAACAAAAAGAATGAAAGTAGGAGGGGCTACGCTTACCTGTGTGGCATAATAAATCCTTGGAGACCTGGACTTCTTGCGTGTCGGACGGTGCAAAGACAAGGCTTCCTGCAGCGCCTGGTTTAATTCAGAAGTCGTTATACGGGTATTGGCCTGTTCGTACAGTTCCAAAGCCAGATGTATCATTTCCACAACATGGACATTATTCTTGGCGCTGATAAAAGAGATAGGGGCAAAGGAAAGTCCGGGCAAACACTTATAAATATAGTCATTAAATTTTCCAGTCTCAACTCCCTGAACCAAATCCCATTTACTAATTACAATGATGCATGGTTTATTTTCAGAGATGATGTAATCGCCGAGTTTTTTGTCCACCTCGGACACTTTTAGCGTGGCATCAATAAGAAACAGCACCACATCGGCTCTGCGGATAGACCGTTCGGCACGCGCCATACTGTAAAATTCTATAGAATCATGTACCTGTCTTTTCTTTCTTACGCCTGCCGTGTCAATTGCAAGGAATTGTTTACCCTCTATTTCGAACCGCACATCAACCGAATCCCGCGTGGTGCCCGGCACTTCACTGACGATTACGCGCTGTTCCTTTGCCAGGGTATTGATGAGCGTGGACTTCCCGGCGTTCCGCTTGCCTACAATGGCAAGTTTCATGATGGGTTCTGCCGAATCTGATTCCCGGCACGGCGCCGGTAATAGAGAGACAACCTTGTCCAGCAATTCAGAGCGTCCAAATCCTTCAACGGCAGACATCGGAAGCGGACCGCCAAATCCCAACTTATTAAAGTCTGCCATTTGATATTCAAACTTCGGCGTATCCACCTTATTGGCAACGAGGATTACCTTTTTCCCCAGACGTCTCAGTTTTTCTGCCACCATAACATCCAAAGGTGCCACGCCGTCCCGCACGTCTACTACAAATAGAATTACATCCGCCATGGAAAGCGCGGTTTCTATCTGGGCTTCTATATCTTCTGTAAGCCCGTCCACATCCTTTACGCCCATCCCGCCCGTGTCCACCAATTCAAACACGTAATCGTTATGTCGGATTTCTGTTGAGATGCGATCTCTCGTAACGCCGCTGGTGGGTTCGACGATTGAAATCCGGCGTCTTGCAAGACAGTTGAGCAGGGAAGATTTTCCCACATTTGGCCTGCCAACAATAGTAACAACGGGAATATTCATGGTAGTTACGTTCCCAATCTGGAGCTTGGGAACGAGATAAAATATAGCAAAATTAATGTAACTGAAAATAAATTAAATATCTTCACCTTCTTTTGGCTTGTATCCTTCTTCCGCAGAAAAACGTTCCTCTTTAGCACCTTCTGTTGGTGAAGAAAGTTTCCCGGCTTCTTTCTTTGATATTTCTGCCTTTTCTTCCTCTGTCTTTTCTTCCAGATACACATCAGTTATATCTGTGCTGTCAATTTCTTTTCTTAACAGAAAATATATGATCGTCTTTGCTGAAAGCAGGTAGGTCGTTACAAATGTCCATACAGCCAGTTTAACCAATCCTACATAAAGGATTAACATACCCGCCAGGAATTTCAGTGACCAGCGATCTAGAGAAACTGCCGTAGTTTTTATCTCAGCGGAAGGTGTACTGCAAAATCCGAGGCAAACAATATCACATTTTTGCAATATAAAAGCCTGAACAGCCTGAAACTTCTGCCCCATACCCAAACCCACCGTACATAAGGACAGGCGCATCATCAGCCATGCCACAAATGCAATAATTATCAGACAGACCAGTCCATACAATGTATTTACAATACAGTACCAGATAAATTGTTTGGGGCGCGAGAGGACGTAGCTATATGCCCGGCTCATTGCATCAAAGGCATCGGACCCTTCAGCACTGATTGTGGGAAACATGAAACACAATCCCAGTGCGCCGATCACACCAACAAAGACCATGAGAAATCCGGAAAGTATGGCAAGAGGAAAACCCAATGCCACCGCTATTTCACCAAGTACAGGGATGCGCCCGATCATGCCGCCTACCACATTGCACAAGGCAAAGAATAGGACGCCAATTACCGGCACCAGAGGCGACCAGAAATAAGACCAGAACTTTTTCCTGGCAAATTTGAGGGCGTCAATCAGACTTACGCTTTCGTCTCTTGCGTAGTCCAGTGAGGCGACTCGTGTAATTGCCCCAGCCACTAATGACCAGATGACCAACAGTCCGAAAACAAGCACCGACAGAACTACGAATTCCCCAAAATCCAGGGGCATAATTGCCAGCAGCGCATTTTTTATGGCGAGAGGTATACCTTCCCTGGCTGAATATAAGACAAGTTTTATAAAGGCATAAGGGTTGGTACTGACCAACTTTAGCGCCGAGAAAAATGCAACTGCAACCACGCACCAAATCAAACTCGCCAAAAGGCCAACGTACCCAAGAAACATCTTCTTGGGGTCAAATGCCATCTTAAAGGCGCGAAAAATATCGCGCCAGTCATGTACGACGGTTTTTGCTTCAACCATTTCCCCCTCCTTTTTTTTCTATCCGACTCAATGCTTCAGGAGTCATTGGTTCCTCAATACGATGTTTTTCATCCAGCCATGCTCCGAGATCTATAAGCTTGCACCGTTCACTGCAAAAAGGAAAGCTTGGCAATTCTTTTATATTCTGATAGACAAATTCCTTTTTACAATTTGGGCAGTTTATTTTTGGCATGTTTCTTTTATTTTTTCTCTGCGGCTTTTGTATCGGGTTTTACAGATTCGGTTTCCTTTTTAGCTTTTGACTTATATTCCTCACTCCGGTAATCCGTCTGATAGAAGCCGGAACCTTTAAAAATAATAGCGCTGCCGCATCCAATCACCCTCTGGACTTTCAATTTCCCGCAGGCGGGGCACTTTTTTACCGGCTTTTCCGTAATGTGTTGAAACAACTCAAACGAATGGTCACAGGCATTGCATTTATAATCGTATGTTGGCATATTGCTTTCTCGGTTTATTATTTAGCCATGCATCCCTAAATATAATAAACTGAGTATTCCTCCTTCTTTAACAAAACACCGTTCCATCTTTAAATAAAATTTAATTTAAAAAATATTCTTCATTTTCTCAAAAAATTTCTTCTGCCGCGGAGAAACATTTTTTTTCTCCAATTCCGCAAACTCCCGGAGCAATTCTTCCTGCCTGGATGTCATCTTCGTGGGAACTTCAGCAATCACCTGCACCAGGAGATTGCCCTTCCCATATCCGTGTATGTTAGGAAATCCTTCACCACGAATCGGAACGACTTCACTGTTCTGCGTCCCTTTAGGTATCTTCACCTGAATCACGCTGCCCGTAAGCGTAGGCACTTCAATGGTACAACCCAGGGCTGCCTGTGCAAAAGTAATCGGAACCTCACAAAGGACATCATTCCCATGTCTTTTAAAGATCGCATGAGGAGTAACATGGATGTCGCAATACAAATCACCAGGAGCTGCGCCATCTTCACCGGGTTCCCCCTGTCCTGTCAACCTCAACCGTGTTCCATCCTCAACACCGGCTGGAATTTGAATAGAAATGATTGATTTTTTCGGATAGCGGCCAGTGCCTCCGCATTTTGCGCACGGCGACTCTACAATCTTGCCGTTGCCGTGACATTTAGGACACGTCGTGCGGAGAGTAAAGAATCCCTGTGACTGCTGAACCTCCCCTCTGCCTTTACAATATGGACAGTTTACGGGAGAAGTACCCTCCCGTGCGCCGGTACCACGACACGTATCACACAGTTCTCTACGGGTCAGTTCAATCTTTTTTTCAATACCCCTAGCCACTTCTTTAAAATCGATCTCGATATCACATTTCAGGCTCGCTCCCCGGCGTGCTGCCCTACCACGGCCTCTTCCTCCGCCAAAGAAGTCTTCGAAGATGCTCCCCCCGCCGAAAATATCGCCAAAGGCGTCAAAAATATCTTCCATAGTGGAATATCCGCGGGATTCAGTGCCTCTCAGACCGTCTATTCCATATTGATCATATCGTTTTCTTTTATCAGGGTCGCTTAGTACACCATACGCCTCGGCAGCCTTCTTAAATATCTGTTCGGCTTCCTTATTTCCGGGATTTCTATCCGGATGATATTTCATGGCCATCTTGCGATATGATTTTTTAATCTCTTCCCCGCTTGCGCTTCTATCAACGCCCAGGACCTGGTAATAATCTTCTTCCATGTATATCGTCTTTATATTAAGTTATTATTTTATAAAAAGATACTATTAGTTCGCAATTCTATTAACGTTAAAATTATAGTATATAAAACAGCACAAAATCAAGGGCGTTTTAAATACACCACAAATAACAAGCAAAAACTGCCGGTTGTTTTCCGGAAATACATTCATTGGTGCATAAAAGCAAAAAGGCTACTCATCGCAGCCTTTTTACTTTTATTCGTTATGCAAATTTTCAATAAATGCCTGATTAATGGATGCTGCCTTCGATCTCTTTTTCTTCCTCATCTTCTTTCAACTCAGTAATCATAGTTTCTGTGGTTAACAAGAGACCTGCAACACTGGCCGCATTTTGCAAGGCGACACGAGATACTTTCGCGGGATCCACAACACCTGCATCAAACATATCCACATAATTTCCCGTATTGGCATCATAGCCCATATTGGTAGATAATTCCTTCACCTCTTCAAGGACTACGGAACCATCAGCGCCGGTATTGGAAGCAATTTGACGCAACGGAGCCGCAAGCACCTTTGCAATGATGTCCACGCCAACCTTTTCATCGCCTTTTAATTTTTTACGCGCTTCATCGAGGGCAGGCATTGCCCGTACAAACACGACGCCGCCGCCCGGCACAATCCCTTCTTCTACTGCAGCACGGGTCGCATGCAGAGCATCTTCTACTCTGGCCTTCTTCTCGTTCATCTCGGCCTCAGTTGCAGCGCCAACATTGACAACCGCCACGCCTCCTGTCAATTTTGCAAGCCTTTCGCTGAGCTTTTCCTTGTCATAATTGGAAGTGGTTTGCCCGATCT
>JAHFOY010000180.1 GCA_023261485.1 Planctomycetota bacterium | reverse complement strand
TGATTTCAGTCCCATAACCAGAAAAGAGTACTTAGAGAATCCCGAATTGTTTTATAGCAAACCCGATAAGATGCCCGATTTTACTCTGACCGGAGTTGTAAATATTGACGGTGTCGAGGTCGTTGATGTCAAATTCCCAAGCCCGGTCCAGACAAAATATGCAGAAAATAACATGGTTCACGGACTTTATTTCAAAGCCGCTGGAAAACGAGATTTTGCAACCGTAATCCTTCTCCACGGATGGGGGAGAAGTAATCTCTGGAAAGAGAAGAAAATTGCCATAGGATTAACCAGAAACAATATTAATTGCTTCATTCTCAAACTTCCTTTCCACTTCGAAAGAACGCCTGAAGGCACATGGAGCGGTGAGTATTCCATCACGGGCGATATTCCCAGGACGGTCGAGGGGACACGTCAGCTTGTCATAGAAGTCAGAACAGTTTTATCCTGGTTGAAAAAACAGGTAGAGAAAGTTGCTATATCGGGTATCAGCCTGGGCGGGATGATGGCGCATCTGGCAATGGCAGTAGAAACATTTGATGCAGGAATTACTATTTTAGCGGGTGGCAACAGCGCGGGCGTTATATGGGAGGGAATAGCAACGAAAGGTGTAAAAGATGACATAATAAAGGCGGGCATTACCCGTGAGCAGACGAGCCACATATACCAGGTCATTGATCCTTGCGTCCTGGCAAAACACAATAAAACGAAGAACCTGTTAATGATAAATGGACTTTATGACGAGGTCATGCCGAGGAGATTTACCATGGAATTGTGGGAGGCGCTGGGGAAGCCGAAGATAAAGTGGTATCCCTGTGCGCATGTAACTTCGGTATTATTTGTAAAAAACATTGTAAGGGATATGGTTCAGTTCATTCACGGAAACGCGGATTTCAATCCCGTATGAGTGTGTATCTTATACCCATAGCGAGGCATGGCTCAGTCCGATAACACGTGTAGTAAAAATAAATCATCGATAAAGATTTTATCAACCTCTAACTTTTAGAAAGGAGAGATGATATGCAGCATGAACATCATGACCTTATCCGCGAATTTCCTGAGTATCGTGAACAAATCCATAATCTCAAAACGACCAATGAACAATTTCGTGAGCTTTTCGATGCATATCATAAAATCGATAGGGAGGTTTATCGGGTAGAAAATAATATTGAACCCAGGGCAGATGTAGCATTGGAAGAACTTAAGAAGCGGAGACTTGCCATAAAAGATGAGCTTTTCAGAATCCTAAGGCAGAATAAGCCTTAGATGAAAGAAATATCCAAACGCTAAAATCTTTGTATTTGCCCGAAGCGAAAAGGAAAGAGGATTTGCTCAAGAACTGGGTGCTGTTTGGGCAGGGGATATGGATGGGGAATCGCCTGAAGAACTGGCTCGTGAACCAAATAACTCGCAGTACATTCAGGAACCATAAGACCAGGTAAGCGACGATATTCAGCCGGAATTCCAAGGGGTCACGTCTTAAAAATTAAATATTGTAGTTAGGTAGGTTGGGTGAAGCGAAGCGCACCCAACAAATGGTTTAAGCGGTTTGGGAATGAGTTCGTTTTACCTAGCCAACCCTACAAGTCTACGTCACAGGCACATCTTTTCTCCTTCCAGTGCCTGTGCGTTTTTTTGTGGGCATTTTTGCACAAGGCGCTTGCTCGGAAGCCTTCTTGTACCATTTGCCAGATTTTTCTTTTGCTTCGACTTCGTTAAAACCTTCCTTTTTTAGGAAATTTTCTATTCCCTGCCTTTTAACCATTTCTCGTACCTTTCCCTATAAAATTCAAAATGTTCTTTGATATCAATTATTGCCATTGTTAATGCCTGTCCATTATCAAGGAATTCGTACCATATTTTCCTTATCACCTTGCCCTTTATATCAAGTATATCCTTGTGGGGACAATCGTGTCCACTGTCAAATCGGATAACTTCATGCCATTCCCTATCGATTTCACAGAGTAATTTTGCCACAAATTCACTTACCTTTCCCATTTCAGTCTTGAAATCTACGTAAACAATAACGCCCTGTTCAATTTCTAAAAAGTATTCTTTTCTCATAAATTTAAAATCTTCTTACCGATGGCAAGGATTTGATAGGTTCGCTTTCGCCTTACTCAACCCAACCTGTACAACTCGCTGTTGTTTGTTTTTTAAGATGTGGCCCTGGACACTTCCTTCTATTTACTTCATAAAGTAATATATCCTTAAAACCTAGCATTTATTTTTATCTTTGTTCTATAATTGCCAACATGGTATTTTATGACATAGCGGATGTCAAGCAGAATCAGCGGAGTTACGCTGTAAACTTGAAGATATTTTAGATATAAGATAACAAAAGCAATATTTCGGTGTCTCAGTGAGTAAATCTCATGTAACGATTTTTATTGATTCCAGCTACAATCCGGGAAGAAGGCTCGGGGTAGGGGGATTTTTGTGTATTCCAAATTGCCCTGATGAAGCGCTGGCAAATAAGAACGTGTTTGAGGAATTGTATGCTCCGGATGCAGTGAAAACAAGGATTGTGGAGCATACAACGAATACGCGGTTGGAACTTCAGACACTTCTTTGGGCTCTCGAATCTCTTAAATTAGATAACGAGACCAAAACCTCTGAGAAAACAGGATCTATAATTATTTACACAGACTGTCGTACAGCAGTTGATTTGTTGCGGCGGAGAAAGAGACTTGAGAGCGTTCATTATCTCAGTAAAAGAAAAGGCACCACGTTAGTAAATGCAGATATCTACAAAAGCATTTTTACGCTCTACGATGAGCTTTCACCAAAGCTCGTATGGATTAAAGGTCATACATCGGGAAAAGACCGTGTCGGTATACAGAGAATATTTTCAGAAGTAGATAGATTAGTCAGGAATCTATTGAGAAGTTACATCGCTCGTAAATCCTCATGATTTGATGAAGAACTATGAAAATGGTAAAAGGACAAACATTTATAAAACATAAAACAATCGCCTCCATTGTTACACCATTAGGTGAAGGAGGGATCGGCAAGATTGTTGTGTCTGGACCTGAGGCCCTGAATG
Organism: Planctomycetota bacterium; assembly: GCA_023261485.1. Classification (GTDB taxonomy): domain Bacteria; phylum Planctomycetota; class Brocadiia; order Brocadiales; family Brocadiaceae; genus Wunengus. The sequence goes on along the minus strand of JAHFOY010000180.1, from coordinate 1,576 downwards.
TTGTTAATACAGTATTCAAGGGAAAAGGGATCGACGACCTTTGTGATGCTGGAAGCCATAAGCTCTATTACGGACATATCCACGACAGAGGAGAGAAGATTGATGAGGTTATTTTAAATATCATAAGACAAGGGGATAGTTTTACCGGTGAAGATGTGGTTGAGGTAAACTGCCACGGCGGTATTCGCGTTGTGATGAGGATTTATGAATGTTTACAGGCTGCTGGCGCTGAGGGAGTTGAGTGGGATTCATTACTGTCGCAATCCCTTGAAAACAGTAAAATGGATTTTATCCAGAAAGAGGCGCTTCAGGAACTTGTTCAAGCTCGGACAAAGCTGGGGGTAAAGGTATTACTGGATCAGTCTGCAGGGGCATTGTCTGTGGCGTTGAAACAAGGGCTTGAGATTATAGAGAGAATCAAACATTCTTTTAGTTTGAGGGGAGATGGGGAGAATAGTCAGGATGAATCAGTTTCTAGCTTGGCAAACCTCATTGGGGGTTTATTGAAAACCGCCCCTTTTGGCGTGGCGTTAACCACGCCACAGGTTTTGGTAATACTAGGCAAACCTAACGTGGGTAAATCAACACTCATCAACGCCATTCTTGGAGAGGAACGCATGCTTGTGCATCATGAACCTGGGACAACACGGGATTATGTGAGTGAGTTCATTTCCATTGAGGGGATTCCATTTGAACTGGTGGATACTGCCGGTATGCGGCAGACAAGTGACATGCTGGAGGTTATGAGCATGGAGATGACACAGGAACAACTCCTGCGTGCCGATAAGGTTATTACAGTATTCGATAACTCACGAAATTTTGATCAGGAAGACGAGGGGATTTTGAGCGTTTTAAGCTTCTGGCAAACGGCAAAGAGTTCGGGCGAATTACAGCAAAAGGCAAGTGCGCGTGCGATTATACCCGTGGTTAACAAATGCGACCTGCCAGCAAAATTAGACAAGCTAAGGATCGAAGCGGCGCTTCAGCAACCTGTATGCTGCATATCAGCTTTGAATAAGGAAGGGTTCAAGGATTTAAACAGGCGGCTTGTGCAGAAATTCAATATGGCGTATAAACCCATGAGACCCATAGTATTTACTAAGAGGCAGTACCGCCTACTATCAAAAGCGGATGCTTTGGTTAAACAAGAGGGAGACTGTTTGACCGCAAAAAATGTGTCCGACAGGACGTTTCAGGTACTTGACGAATTGAAGAATATTTTTAAAACCTGTTTAGAGGGGCATTAAAAATCTTTATAGAAGATTTATCTTCTCGAGTGAGTCATGTTTTAAAAAGAATTACTGAAACCACAGATTGCACAGATTTCACAGATTTCACAGATAAAAATCTCAATAATCTGTGGAATTTCATAATCCAGAATCTGTGTAACCTGCGAAATCTGTGGTTTCAAATGGTTTTATTGGTCTGTGGCATTGCCTCGCTAGTTTTTTAGTACAATCCGGGCGAATCGGCGTTTTCCAACTTTGAGGATCATGTCGGGTTTTATTTCAATGTTCAGCGCGGGATCGCCAATGGGATTGTTGTCTACGCTTACACCGCCCTGTTGAACCAATCG
>JAHFOY010000049.1:12028-18687 GCA_023261485.1 Planctomycetota bacterium | reverse complement strand
AGGAGATTACCGGCGAAACGCTCATAGACATGTTAAAGCTGGACCTGCTGGTGGGCAGCGGGGGAGTGCTCTCACACGCACCGCGCAGGTCACAGGCCATGCTCATGATGATCGATGCCTTCCAGCCTGAAGGCATTACAAGGATCGCCGTCGATAGTATCTTCATGATGCCGCATCTGGGCGTCCTTTCCACCGTGAATGAACAGGCAGCCACAGAGGTTTTCGAGAAGGACTGTCTGATTCATCTGGGCACATGCGTTTCTCTCATTAAAGGCAGCGGTGGGAAGCTTCAGGAAAAATGTATCTCCTATAAAATAACGATGCCCGATGGTAAAAAGACAGAAGATTCGCTTCTGTTTGGTGAACTGCGTGCCTTTCCGTTGGGTATTGACCAAACAGCGGAAATTGAAGTCCTGCCCGCAAAAAACTTTGATGTTGGAGCAGGCAAAGGGAAACCCATTGTTAAGAAAGTTTTTGGAGGGAGCGTGGGTATTGTTATTGATACCCGTGGAAAACCCATTACTTTTGCAAAGGATAAGGCATCAAGGGTGGAACAACTACAACGATGGACCAAGGCCATCGATGCCTATCCGGAATGAGAAACTTACAGAAGTTGGGAAGATGAGAGGTTTAAATACATGACACACGCTTATACACCGGGTTTACGCATAGCTGAAAGGACAAAGGTCACGAGCCAACGTGTCCTGCCGTTATTGGGTGAAGTTGTCGTCAAAAAAGGCGATGTCCTGAAGGCGGAGGATGTTGTAGCCAGGACACATTTGCCCGGTAAGGTACACGCCATAAATGCCGTGAATCGCCTGGGAATCCAGCCCAAAGACCTCCGGGAATACATGCTGAAAAAGGAAGGCGATCCTGTACAGAAAGACGAACCCATTGCTGAGACCAAACCCTGGGTCAAGATGTTAAAGGCCATCCTGCACTCTCCCATCACCGGTACGATTGAAAATATATCCACGGTGACGGGACAAGTCCTCTTGCGAGAACCACCAAAACCCATTCAAGTACACGCATATATAGACGGCGCCGTCACGGAGGTCATGGAAAAAGAGGGCGTGGTCATGGAGACAACGGCCAGCTTTATCCAGGGTATCTTTGGCGTGGGTGGTGAGACCGTGGGCGAACTTGCTATTGCGGTAAACAAGCCCGACGATATACTCACGGCAGACCGTATCCAGCCGGCACACAAGGACAAGATTATCGTGGGAGGCGCTTTTATCCAGCATGACGTTATTGACAAGGCAAAGAAGGTCGGTGTCAGGGGAATCATTGTCGGCGGGTTCGACGACGAAGACCTCAGGAAACTCCTGGGGTATGACCTGGGAGTCGCCATTACAGGTTCGGAAGAAATCGGCATCACACTCGTTATTACCGAAGGTTTTGGCAGGATACAGATGGCGCAAAGGACGTTCGATCTTTTGAAATCCCGCACAGGCGCTAAAACCTCTATTAACGGCGCTACGCAGATTCGGGCAGGCGTGGTAAGGCCTGAAATCATTATACCGCATAATTCTACAGGCAAGACGTCCGGAGAAGAACTGGATAAACCCATAGATAGAGGTATGGAAGTCGGAGATCCCGTAAGGATTATCCGTGTACCCTATTTTGGAAAGATCGGTAAGATAAAATCACTTCCCTTTTCCCCCCAAAAAATAGAAACAGAGGCCACCGTACGCATCCTCGAGGTCGAATTCCCCGATGGCTCCACTGCTGTCGTTCCGCGAACAAATATCGAGATGATTGAGGCTTAATAAAACATGAATGATTGTTTAAAATTCCTACAAAAAGTATAAAAACCTCAATGAATATTCAACCTCAAGTACCTTTAAAAGCAAAGAAATTTAAATAAGCCATAAAAAATGGATATTTATAATAGTTCAATTGTATATGCCATAATCAGAACTACTTATCTCCTGCATACGTGTAGATAATTATCCTTAAAAATGGGATATAAATAACGAGGCATATTATTTGCGATTCTTGAGGTACAGGAATTTCAAGGTTACCACCTCCCCCTGTGCCCCATCCGGAGGGGAACAACCAGCTGTCCCCCGCTGGCGTGGGTGAAGGGGGTGGTCATCTGTCGTGAAATGTGTATTTAAAACTTGCCAAAAGCTGTCTAATTAATTCAGGAGAATGTCCATGCATTTTCGCAGGAAAATATATATTGGTGCATCTTTCCTCGCCATCCTTGGTATGACCGGTTGCTATACGCCGCCTACCCTCAAACCAGAGTTTACAGTGAAACCTCGCGAAAGTACAACGACTGCTGTGAAACCCCCGAAAAGAGTGGAACCTTATATTGTAAGCCAACTGAATCATTATTTTGTGCGCGACTGGAGGTACATTGTTATTCACCATAGTGCTACAGAGTCAGGCAGTGCCGCTGAATTTGATAGATATCACAGAGAAAAAAGAGGGTGGGAGAACGGCTTGGGGTATCATTTTGTGATAGGGAATGGAAACGGTAGCCCGGATGGAGAAATCGAGATCGGCAATAGATGGATAACTCAGATAGACGGCGCCCATGCCGGTGTGGAGGAATACAATCATTATGGCATAGGAATATGCCTTGTGGGAAACTTTAACCAGTCTCGTCCAACGGCGGCGCAAATGGCTTCGCTTTCGGAATTGGTAGAATATCTGCAGCATAGATGTCATATCACCGCGGAAAACGTTATCATGCACAGGCATTGCAGGCAGACGGATTGTCCCGGACGGAATTTTCCCTATTATAAACTGCTTGCCAATACCAGTCGTTTTTGAACTAAGAGACTTAAATACACGCAGGAGGCATCGCATATCTGACGGTCTCTATCGTTAACATAATTACGACGCCCTTTGATTTTGTAAGGTTTTTTCAAATTTTCTATCATTTTAAGTGTATATAAAGTATTATATTTGTATGATATTTTTTTGAAGAGGTTTCCATAACAGTCTGGCGTCAGACTAAATCAGTGTATTTACGTTCTCAGGAACGTAAACAAAACAGGAGATTTGAATGAATATTTATGTGGGCAATTTGGCGCGTGAAGTAACCCAGGAAGACCTGGAAGAGGCTTTTAAGGCCTTCGGACAGGTTACATCAGTAACAATTATTAAAGATAAATTTAGCGGAGAACCGAGGGGGTTCGGATTTATCGAGATGCCTGGAAAGGCTGAAGCCCAGGCGGCAATTGCCGGTATGAACGGCAAGGAGTTGAAGGGACGGCCGCTGAACGTCAATGAAGCTCAACCGAGAACGGAACGGGGCGGTGGAGGTGGCGGTAGGGGCGGTGGACGCGGTGGAAGTGGTGGTCGTGGCGGCGGATATGGTGGAGGCAGGGGAGAGGGGCGAGGAGGCAGACCGCGCTTCTAGTCTATAGTTTTATACGAGGCAGAGTCTCAACTAAACACATTTGAAGATGCAGGATTCACAGATAAAAATAATCTGTGAATCCTGTGCTTTTTGTAGAGATTCTTAAAAACCTGTAATCAGACAAACTGCACCGCTTTGGGAAAAAGTCCTGTTGGGCTGAGGCATGTCCAGTACGTGATACGGAAAACGAAACCCAATATTTCCGTGAATGTTATGAATGGTTGGTGTCGGGGTTTGCTCACGTTTTACTCAACCTTATAACTCGTTGTTTGTGGATTTATGGTAAAGCAACTTCCGGTTTAATGAGCCTTGATTTGGCTGGTTTTAACCCCTTCACCTTTACATAGACAACAATCTGGCCAGATTCTCTCTGTTTATCGGCTAACTGTCGACTCCAACTATTGTATTCCCCATCTCCTTCAACCTGTAAAACAATTTGGGCATTTTGTGGAATTTTCACGGCAAATTCGGGATGCTCAACAACATAACGATCAAACTCTGCGACCAATATGGCATGCCTTTTCTCGATTATATTTACCATCTATTTACCCAATTGAACACTGTGTTATTTTGTCAACCAAATCTTCTCGCCAACCATCATCTTGCCACGATGATCCTCTCTCCACTTTTCTGAGATTCCCATTTGATATTTGATAGTAGCAGTTGGCGATACACCGAAAACATTTATAATTTGTGCGCCCGTGAGAACAATAAGAGTGGTAACTTTGAATTTGGGAGGAGGAGCAAGTGCGATAAGATAGCGAATTTGATTGACTTTGAAATGAAGTTGACGGTTCCAAATTTCATTAATAACATCATCTGTGCCGGGATGATAGCGACCAAAGTCGACTGTGATGCTCTTGCCAGTGTGGTGTTTAATTTCAAGAGCTTGGTGACGGATATCAGGAAACAAACCGCCACCTGGTGGATAATGATAGCCAAGTCTCTTGGCAACCTCAAACTCAAACCAATGCCCTTTAGGGCGGACTTCTAAAATGCGTCCATTCATATCCGTAGGCGCATCAATCGACATCAAGTCCTCAGTTAAAATAGCAATTTCTTCAAGTGTAAACAAAGTCTCATCGACAGGTGGTTGATTCGCAAGACTATTTGCATCTTCAATATCTGTTTGATATATAAGCTTCTTCTTTTTGTTTGCTGATGCCAAGAGCGTTTGCCGTGAGTTCATTTATTTAATAATACCTTTCTTTGACGATTGCAACCTATGCACAGAGAGGGTAGTTTCAATCTCCTGGATTTCACTCTTTGTGATATCGAAAAGTTGATAACAAAGGTTATCGTTCTCATTTTCAATATCTGTGCGCTCTTTATCAATGGGATTATTCAGCAAACGAGAAACATTCTTAACCAGTTGTGTAGCTAATCGGGTTGAATCAAAAAGCCTTTTAGCCACAGGATAAATGCTTATGTAAGAAGTCCAGTAGCGAAAACGCTTTGCATACAGAGAATTGCCGCTTGTTGTTTTATGGAAATATTCGATGACTTTAGAGTTTAGTAACCCCAGAATTGAATAGTAGGATATATCTGACTTGTCTTTAAGTATAAGGTAATAGCAAGTGCCGTTAACAAAAAATCCGTTTTCGTCAAGAGCAAATCTGTTATGAGAGGCAATATCGGGTGTAATTATTTTCCGTTGGCGAAAATCACCCGGTGATTGATGCACCCAAATTTCGTACCATTGTCGCTGGCTATCTTTGATGTAAGAACGTTTTTCAAGTTGGGGACGATGTCCCTCAAGATAATTTTTGGCTCTTGGATATTCGTCTAAATCGACAGGAATTACTTTTCCATTTTGCTCGACGTGTGGATATAAAACATATAGATCGGTTTGAGAATTCCAGGAACAGCTCCAACGATTGACATTATGACTCTCGATCACTGGGAAAACCAGATTTTTTTCGATACCCTCTTGTTTAATGAAGCTTTCCGTCATAGGTTTAATGAACACACTATCCGCAGTTGTTTTAAGCCCAACGCTAATTTTTTCACAAAGATCCCCGATTGTATAAGCAGAATGACATCTTAACTTGGAGAGGAGAGCGTTTTCTCGCTCATTGTGAAAGGTCCAGACGTTGACCCTCTTGGATGGAGGAGTAGTAAAAAACCGTTGCACTTTAAAAATTCTCCCATCTACGCTAACATCTATTTCTAATGGTATCCCCGATCCTTTCAAAAGTTCGAGGAGATTGGTTGTTTGCTGGACGGTGTCCGTTTTTCTGTGGGATTCCGTAATTGAAGTGTAGGCAATATGGTTGAGGCGTTCTTTTGTCCGTCTCGCTAGGAAAATCAAGGGTAATACGGCGGCATCAAATAATTTTGTGTCAGATAAATCCACAATTTCTTCGATAGCAAAATGGGTTAGTAAAAAGTTTCTGAGCTTTTTCGCCCCAGAGGTCGAAAGTATTTTGTTCGATACGATAAAACCTAACCTGCCATTTTCTTTAAGCAGATAATCAGATAATTCGAAGAATAGGCTGGAAATATCGAAACGACCAACGGCGGTGGTATAAGCAGAGATATATCTTTGTCGTTTTTCTAATGGTGTATTCTGGATGCGAACATAGGGCGGATTTCCAAGGATACAATCAAAGCTATGTTCCAAAAATTTTTTCCCGAATGGCGGCTTTGGTAACGACTGCTTACCAAATTGCATCTGGTTGTAAAATGGACGAAGGCAAAGCGCATCCCCTACAACAATATTTTGGCTGAAAGAGATAACATCGGCAAGGGATGCTTTTTGAAGAAGATGTTTTCTCGTTGCCTGAACAGCTTGCTCGTCTATGTCTATACCAAAGAGATGATTCTCGATAAGGTGTTGGGCGTCTTTTAAGGTAAAGCTGCCAAAGGTTTTCTTCCAATAATCGGCGAGGACATCATACGCTTTGAGTAAAAAAAGTCCGGAGCCACAAGCGGGATCGAGGATTCTGATATTTGTAAAAAGATCGGGAGACTCAAGATATGGTCGAAGCGTCCGATTAACTATGTAGTCCACCACAGAATCCGGGGTGTAATGAGTTCCTAGAAGTTTCCGATGGTTGCCCGAGTAAGTTTGTTCATGTTGGCGAGCTTTAGTCTCTATTAAGGTCATATTAAAAACTTCTTATGATTAATTTCACACTCAAATAATAATCGCAAATCAAGCTTGGAAACCACAAACTCATTACGGGCTATTGTAATACAAAAGCTACTGACTTTATTAGTCCATTCTTTATCGTCTTGAATTGTCTTTTCAGCTTTGTATCGATGCGCGCCTATCACGACA
>JAHFOY010000049.1:0-11928 GCA_023261485.1 Planctomycetota bacterium | reverse complement strand
CTTGGAAACCACAAACTCATTACGGGCTATTGTAATACAAAAGCTACTGACTTTATTAGTCCATTCTTTATCGTCTTGAATTGTCTTTTCAGCTTTGTATCGATGCGCGCCTATCACGACATCAAAGAGCTTTTCTATTATTTCTCTATAGGCAGAAAGCTTTTCTTTGTAAATGATTTCTTTGAACTTCTCCTTTCTAAGAAAAAGTTGAGCAAAGAAAGTGCCACAAATTCCAACAATGACACCAAGTATACTAAAGATACCTGTAATGATTGATGAGGGCATAGTAATAATTATTAAGGAGTTTTATGAGTCGCGAATTAAATCCTTCATGATTCTTAAGTGCGTCAAATGTGGTGGACATCGCTCGTAACACGGGGGCTTTAATCTTGCTGTCTAGGGCGACTTTATTATATTTACTTACGATTATGTAATCAAGCCTTATATAATCGGCAACTTCTTTCCGGTTATAATCTTATTTCTCCATCGATTCCACTATTCCCACAGATTCATCAAATAATCCTTCATTGCCTCTGTCTGTTCCGCTGGCGTGCCGGGAATGTAATCCTGAAACTCGCCTTCGCTGAAAAATTTTGGCATCTTTGTGCCGGGTTGGATTGATTGGGGGTCGAGCAGCCACCTCTTTATCCAATCTGGCTTTAGCCTCCTCTTGGCAATCATGAGGTCTGGCGCCCAGCCGGATGGGTCGCCTTCCGGCATCTTTTCGCCCTTTACATGGCATAAGATGCAGTTGACATCCTTGGACTCAAAGAGCCTCTTTGCCGATGACAGATAGCCCGGTGATTTTACCTCTTTGCTCTCTATATACCACTGTTGTGTTTCGGATATATATTCGTAAGGATACTCTTCGTTGTCCTTCACGGCGAAAAACCTGGCAAGGCTGGTGGTCTCATCGCTTGGCAGGCTATCTGAAGACAGACTTCCAGACCTGTGAGTTTACGGTGAAATCCCTGAACATGCCAAATAATCCTTTTTCTTTCAGCATGTTTCAGTATTTTGCCCAAAAGTTTTTCGTAGGTTTATTGGTCATTTTGTGGTTGCCTGATTTAAGTGGAATTTTTTGGGATTTTTACAACCACCCCTCGTTCCCCTCCTTCGCAAGGAGGGGATGAAGGGAGGTCTGCCGCCAATTCCCGGTTTTAACCTCTTTCGCCAGATAATTGTTCCTTATATCAATGATAAAGAAGTATGTCCATAAAAATTTAATCTCTATTCTCAGGCCATCAATATTCTATTGATTATTTTTATTATGCTGGTAGTATATGGGGCGTTGAAGGCTTTTTGAGTGGCAAATCACCACGGAATATTTTGAAAAAGGAGGATGGCCGGTGGTAGACATATTGGCAAGAGATATAATCCTTATTATATATGCTTTTTGGTTAATCATCACAGGGATATTGGTCTTTTTTATGCAGGCAGGATTCGCCTTCCTGGAGAGCGGGCAGGTGCGGTCCAAGAATGCCACCCACGTTTATATGAAAATCTGCGCAAACATCGGGCTGGGCACGCTGGTCTGGTGGCTGTTCGGGTTTGCCATTTTTTCAGGTAATTGGAACTACTGCCTCCTTGGAGTTATTGACCCGTCAAATGTGGACAACCTGAATGTGTATGGACACTGGTTTACCATGTGGGGGTTTTGCCTGGTTTCATGCTCCATTGCATCGGGGTCAATAGCGGAGAGATTCAGTTTTAAGGCATATCTCATCTATGTCGTGCTCTACTGCGGGTTCATGTATCCGTTTTTTGGGTGGATGGCGTGGTCTGCCGGGCCGCTCATGCGCTGGGGATACGTTGATTACGCAGGTTCCGTGGTGGTTCATTTCCAGGGCGGTTTGACGGCGCTCATTGCCGCAATGATTGTGGGGCCGAGGCTGGAGAAGTATGCGCGTACCAGCAAGAAATCATGGTTGTTTGAGCTCGGACGCGGAGAGTGTTACACCATTCCGGGACACAATGTTTCGCAGATGATGCTTGGGGTATTCATATTATGCGTGTGCTTTTATGGTTTTAATGTGGGTTCTGTGCTGGTTGGGACGTTGTGCGAGCCAACGGCAAACGTAACAGCGCGTGAGATGATCCACGTCCTTGTAAACGATTTACCTACAACTACCATAAATGTTACGATGAGTATGGCCGGCGGTATCTTTGGCGCTATGTTTGGCGGATGGCTGATGAATAAAAAGCCCGACCCGCTTACCACGGGAAATGGTGCGATAGCAGGCATGGTGTCTATCTGCGCCGGGGTTGGTTTTACCCATCCGGGTTTTGCAATTATTGTTGGTGTGATCAGCGGGGGAATTATTCCTCTGGTGGTGAAGTCGCTGGATAAGATCGGGATTGACGATACGGTGGGCACGTGCGGGGTGCATTGTACTGCCGGCGCCATCGGGGGCATTGCAACGGGGGTGATGGGGCTTATACGGCCTACCTATCACGGTGTGACCTGTCATATTGGTATTCAGGCATTAGGATTTATTATTTGTATTGCCTATGCGTGTTTATGTGCCATTATTATATTCGGCGGACTCAAGGCTGTGGGTTTGGGTCGTGTAAGCGAAGAAGATGAGGCAATGGGGCTGGATATTGCCGAGCACATGACGCCGACGTATCCTGAGTTTGTCTCCGGCGGTATAAAAGGATATTAATAGTGAGTATGGTAAAATCCTTACTGTGTGTGCCTATAATAGCCCTTGTTGTTCAAGGGCTATTTTTTTCTGTAGATGGTGCGGAAGATTTGAAGGTTAAAACTTCTTTTGCCGTTGAGGAAAAGTTACGCTTCGAACAAGCCAGAATATATGCTGAAAGAGGGTTAGTCGACCTTGCAATACCTGAATTACAAAAAACAATAGAGCTTTATCCCAACGATATAGAAGCCCATGCATATTTGGGGTGGGCTTATAGTCAGAAGGGGTTGATTTCTGATGCAGTGCAAGAATTAAAAAAGGTTTTGGAGATGAATCCCGACCTTCAAAAGGCGCCGTTTGACTATCCCATGTCGAAAGTTATTCCATCATCAGTTCATGAGTTTACGAAAAGTTTTGAAGGCATGATTGAGCTGGTAAACGGGTTTTCTGACGCGCATGAAATATTGGGTCTCTGTTATGTGTTGCAGGGGAGATTGGGCGACGCCTTGAATGAATATAAAAAAGTATTGGATCTGGAATCCTGCTTTGTCAGAAAGGGTTTTGCTGCTGATTGTAAAAAAACAATTTCCATGATTGATCAGGCCATACGTGAGTACGAGGACGATTTAAGAGAAAGGCCTGATTATGTTGAGGCGTATCTTAAATTAGCCTGCGCCTATGCAGAGAAGGGGGCGCTGGATGCAGCCATTGAAAATATGAACAAGGTAATATCTTTAGAACCAGACCGGCTGGAAGCCCATGTCTGCCTGGCCTGTTTTTATGCAAAGAAGTGGATGCTGGACGCGGCTTTAAAAGAGTTGGATAATGCAAGGCAATTAAGAGATATTGTTCTTGAATCGCTTGTTACAAAAGGAGAACGGTATCTCAGTGACGGTATGTTTGATAAGGCAGTATCTGCTGCAAGAGAAGCTATTAAGATAGATTCCGGGAATAAAAAAGCGCGCTGGCTGCTTGCGCTGGCGTATGGTAAAAAAGGCGATCTGGACGAAGCGGTTGATATTTGCAAAGAGGTCATCGGCTTGTATCCAGACGACGTCCAGACATACGTATTACTCGGATGGATTTATGCACAACATGATTTGCTTGCAGATGCAATGAATCTGGCAGAACGGGCGATTCGTATTGAGTCTGAAAATACCGACGTTCGGGCATTGATGGTCTATATCTATGCATCTCAAAATCAGGTACGTGAAGCGATAGAGACGTGCAATATAATTAATAACAAAACGTCAGAAAATAATAATATTGGTACAGACTATGGCTGGGTGAGAGGGAATGTTTCTTCGGTGGATCAAAAGCAGAGAGAGGTGCTGGATGTTTTGGAGATGAAACCTGACTATCCGGAAGCCTATCTGTGTTTAGGCTGGCTGTATTGGAAGAATGGAGAGTCAGAGAAGGCAATTGCGGCCTTCAAGAGGGCGATTGAATTAATGCCGGATTCGTATAATGCCCATCTTTATTTGGGAAACGTGTATGTGCAAAAGGGAGAAATAAAGGATGCGTTTACCGAATATAATAAGGTATTGGAAATTGTATCCAAAAAAGCTCAGGATAATATGTCTCTGGGATTGGAATTTGTTAAAAAAGGTGACATAGGGCAGGCCATAAACTATTTTAACGAAGTGTTGAGAATCGAGCCTGAATGCGGGGATGCTTATACGTCACTTGCGGATGCCTATGAAAAAAAAGGATTGTATGGCGTAGGGATGGCCTTGAGATTACAGGTTGAAAGGCTTAAACAAGGGATGCATAATTAATTTAGTGGGAGATACTATGATAGACAAAATTAAAAATTACGTTATTTCAGGTGGGACATCATTCATATTTTTAATTCTGGCATTTAATTTATGCCTATCGATTGCGAACGGGCAGGGTTTGCCTCATTCAGAATTATCGAAATTACAAGCAGAGGATAATCCCGGCTGGAAGGTGGTGTGGGACAAACAGACGTCGGTGGCCAAACGGCTGTTTAACGCAAAAAGCAAGGTTTTTCCGGGGAAACCACAGGATGCGGCAAGGGAGTTTTTGGCAATGTATCACGGACTCTTTGGGTTGCCGCCCGATCTCAGAAATTTGCAGATAAGAGAGCGCATAAAAACACCCCTGGGCGAGCGGGTGATATTCAGGCAATACCATAATCAGATACCGGTTGTGGGCGCTGAGGTTGACATGCATATTTCCCGCAAAAATAGTATCTTCTGTGTAGAAAATCACTGTATTCCGAATATCACGATAGACACACAACCATCTGTTGAAAAGGACTACGCAGTGAGTACGGCGGAAAGGGCATTGGGAGTTGATGCAACTAAGGTTGAGAAGGTGTCGTCAGAGCTGGTGATTTTGCCCAGCGGCCCCGATCAGCATCTGGCATGGAGGGTAATTGTCTCGAAAAAAGGTCTGATCGACAGGACGTGGCTGGTGTACGTTGATGCGAAGAAAAAGGGATGGGTGCTGTACAAAAAGAAGCTCCAGAGTTCCGCTGCGGGAACAGGCAGTGTTTATACGGAAAATCCCATTACGACTCCTGATTTTACTACGGTTACTTTGAATAATTTGACCGATAATACTTCTTTGTTGGAGGGGGATTACGGGAAGCCTTATAACGCCAATTGCCTGGAAACGGCAGAGGATACATCGGATCTTTCAGGCCTTTTTACGGTGTCTTCCTCGAACAGGGATTATAGTTATGCCAATATAAATGATAATCGGCTGGAAGAGGTTATGGCGTATTATCATCTGAACAGGGTACATGATACGCTGAAATCAAGTTATGGTTTCAGCAGTTTAGACAATCAGATACCCATGTTTGTAAATGCCCAGGACCCCGATTCTCCCTCGAAAGGTTACGATAATGCCTTTTACTCGAGGGATGATAATTTCTCTTCGACTGGTTATTTACTCTTTGGTTGCGGGGATGAACTCAACAACCTTGGGCTGGATTCTGACGTGATCACCCATGAGTATGGTCATGCCGTCCTGGATCACATCCAGCCGGAATTATACGAGGTTATCGAGCATAATTACAGCGGGGCCATCCATGAGTCTGTGGGGGATACGATGGCATCATATTTTGGGACTAATGGAATCATTGGCGAATGGGGATTGACCGCGAGATATGGTTCGGGAAACTATACGCGGGATATGGACAATACACGCAAATATCCTGACGATGTATATGAGCCATCGTACGGCGTGTCGGAAGTGCATTATACCGGGGAGATACTTAACGGGGTTTATTGGGATATAAAGGACGCTGTGGGGACGGATACGGCATTCCAGTTGTTTTTTTCAGCCATCAATTTGCTTCCCAACGATGCCAATTTCTTTGACATGAGAGATGCATGGGTTACTGCTGATAGCAGCGTAAACGACGGGGCAAACACGGATGCAATCGAGACGGCATTTGCCAATCACGGCATTGAAGGAGATGATCCGGGTAATAACGCAACCTGGAAATTAAACAAGCTGATTTTTTACAAATACGATCCCGATACCGGCATTGTGAAGAAGCAAAAGACATTTCAAAGGGGGGATGATATCCTGATTTACGTGAAGGCGAATATTCCGAATGTAACGCCTGCCTATAATCTTATAGCCAAAGATATAACCCTGACTGTAAGTGGTGAGGATGTATCGGGAGAATTTGATGGCTACCTAAATTACGAAGAGGCCGTAAAAGGGCTGCATGAGTATCAGGTTGCTTATCTCACGTCCGACTCGGTAAGCGGAAAGGTAAAAGTAAAAGTAAAGGTCAGAATGGGCGGCTCGAATACCGTGAAAGTAAAGACGGGGACATTTACCATAAAATAGCGGCAGCGGTTCTTCTGAAAATTTTTCTGGAAAAGAAGACCTGCTCAGGATATGTTCATAAGTAATGCGCATTGCGGCACAGACATGTCAAATATTTTTAATTTTAAAAGCTCGATAAAAATATGCCTGTTGTCATTCCAAATCTTGATGAAGTTAGGAAATTTGCGGCTAAGTTACATGCAGAGAGAAAGCCCTGGAAGGGTGAGGTGTTTGGCTGGCAAGCGGAGTATAACCCTGAGCGACCACAGCCACCGCTTGATTCTAAGATGACATTTACACCTGCGGATTTTTGTATCGGCGAGAGTGGCATTTGGTTCTTCTCGATCATGTGGGAGTATGGCAAAGACGCTGAGCCAGTAGAGTTTTTAGATGATAGAAACATTCTGGCAGGGGCAGTCAGAGTGGAAGAAATAGAGGATGCGAGTTAACGTGTCGCTGCAACGGACAGCGGCTACTTACGTGTTTGAACGAAAACTAGCAAAGCTGTCATCTCGAGCATAGCAAGAAATTTTTTTGCTATTGGTGAGGCATTGGGATGTTTGTCATCGGCTGGCTTTTTGAACTTTTCCGGATCGCCCAGTCAGGATGTGTCAGAGGGACTCTGTTCAGTGAGATTCAGTGTCTTTCCGTGGTAAGGTATTGCCTTTTCTTTCAATCCACCCCCCGCCCACGACGACATAGTCCTGATAGAAAACAACGGCCTGTCCAGGCGTGATGGCCCTTTGCGGTTCTTTGAATACGACACGCGCCTTGTCTGATTCGTGGGGATATACGACAGCAGGAGTTGGGGCATGGTTGTATCGAATCTTTGCCTGTACTTCTAAAGGTGACTGCAAGGTGTCAATGGAAATCCAATTGAGTGTGGATGCCACCAATTCGCCTTCCATGAGTTCGTCATCAGTACCAATTACGACGGTATTTTCCTTTGGGTTTATGTCAACTACATATCGTGGCGTTCCTAGCGCTATACCAAGTCCCTTCCGCTGTCCGATAGTAAAGAAGGGCGATCCGGGATGCCTGCCTAAGATATTTCCATGCGTGTCTTTTAAAGTCCCCGGTGTTATGCTATTCCCGAATCTTTCGTATAAAACGGTATGGTAGTTATTATCCAGGACAAAACAGATATCCTGACTCTCAGGCTTGTCCTTGGTTTTCAGGTTCAGGTCTTTGGCGATTTGTCGCACAGTCTCTTTTGTTGCCGTACCTAAAGGAAAGAGGGTTCTTGAGAGTTGTTCCTGATTCAATGAGAACAATACATATGACTGGTCTTTGCGTGTATCAATGCCCTTTTTGAGGAGATACCTGTCCTGTGATTTTTCTACCCTTGCGTAATGTCCTGTGGCAATGTAATCGGCATTAAGCATCCTGGCAAAATCCAGCAATTTTCCGAATTTCAATTCCTGGTTGCAGACAATACACGGGTTGGGCGTCCTGCCATTGAGGTATTCGTTGCAAAAGGCGTCAATGATGCGGTCAAAGGCTTCTTTGAAATTCAGGACATGGAACTGGATGCCGAGTTGGTCTGCCACGCTGCGGGCGTCGTTCGCGTCTTCCAGGCTGCAGCAGACCTTTGTCCTGGTTACCGTATCAAGCTTGTCGATACCGAGGCGCATGAACAAGCCGATGACTTCATAGCCCTGTTCGACCAGCAAATGTGCGGCGACACTGCTGTCAACGCCGCCGCTCATGGCAATAACGACTTTTGTCTTCATTGAATTAAAATCTGAGTGGTACAGGGGTAAATGAAATAAGAAATATGATAAATAGAATAACGCCGAGTATCTTACGCTTGCGGTCAAGTGTGGCAATCTCGTCTGTGGGAGAGGGGTGACGAAATCCGAAGAGCAGGAGCAGTATGGCAAAAACCATCCAGCCTGGATACATGAATATAGCGATTACACAGAAAAGGAAGATGCCTATACGATAAACAATACTGCTTTTTTTGCCCAATAGGGCGTACATAATGTGTCCGCCATCTAGCTGTCCGATGGGTAACAGATTAAGCGCCGTAACGAATAATCCAGCCCAGCCTGCAAAGGCAACGGGGTGAAGGTAGATATCCATGCCTTCGGGGAGATGACCGAATACGAGTTTGGAAAGAAATGAGAACAAAATCGGTTCTCCAAGTCCCATGTATTGGGAAGAATCGCTGGGTACCGGGCGTACGTCGGAGAGATTTAAGCCAATAATAATGGCAGGAATGGCAAAGAAAAGTCCCATCAGCGGGCCGGCAGCGCCAATATCAAATAAGGCCTTCTTGTTGGGTATAAGGCCCTTCATTTTGATTACGGCGCCAAAGGTGCCAAACGGCGGAAACGGGAGCGGCAGGAAATAAGGCATGGTGGCTGCGACATGATATTTGCGGCACATGAAAAAGTGTCCCAACTCATGGGAAAGCAGGATCGTCATAATGGTGATCGAGTACCACAGCCCGTTCACATAATAAGTTGTCAAAAAAGTCGCAATGAATAGCAAGACATGAATCCGCGCCTTACTAAAAAAGTTTGACGAATTGAATTCTTCCAAAGCCATTTTATTAGTTCTGTGTTTCAGGAATAAATCGCTGAGCAATAAACATTTCTCTGCTTTATATGAGCTCAGGATGCATACAAAGTTAGGAAAATATTATCAGAAAAGGATAGCAAATTCAATGGTATTTGAATTATTCAAACGAATTCGCCAACAATTAAGGTTGCTGAAGACTTAATTTTTATTGACATCGTTATGCCATATTAGGCATAATGGATGGCGAAATTCATTATGAAAGCGAAATTTAAAATATGGTTGGAAGAAAAGGGCGGCGTCGCCTTTGCCGAAGGACGGAGAATGCTGCTGGAGTCTATAGACCGCCTGGGGTCTTTGAATGCTGCATCTAAGGAATTAGGCATGTCGTACCGGGCGGCGTGGGGAAAGATCAAGGCCACAGAAAAGGTATTGGGTATAAAATTATTGAAGGTTGCAACAGGTGGAAAGGGAGGTGGTGGCGCAACCCTGACACCGGAGGCAAAGGAACTGATCTCGAGGTATAAGAAATATACAGACAGGATGGCCTTTTTGGTGGAAAAGGAATTTAAACACATTTTTGGAAGGCAGAAGGTATAGTTTATTATGGCAAACAGGCTTTGCGGAAAAATTGTCAATGTGGTTCAAGGTCAAATCCATGCCCACGTCCAAATCTTGTGGAAGGAGATACCCTTGAGCGTCATCATTACAAAGGCTTCCTGTGAGGACATGCATCTTTCGGTAGGTGATACTATTCATGTGCTTGTAAAGGGGACAGATATTATGCTTGCAAAGTCATTTTCGGGAATGTTGAGTGCAAGGAACAGGGCAAAGGGAATTGTAAAACGGATTATCCAGGGGGACGTGTTGTCAAAGGTTTTTGTGGAATCTCAGGGAGACATGCTTCACTCCTTTATTACCAATACTTCTTTAAGGGAAATGAACATTTGCGAGGGTGATGAAGTTACTGCGATTGTAAAATCAACGGAATTGATATTATCAAAGGAAGCTTAGTTATAAGCAGGTTGGGAGTCATAGAATTGAATAAAGATGAGGAACAACTCCTTTTAGAAGTGGTAAGTGCAATAAAAAGTATTAACTACGGGTATATTCAAATAACGATACATGACGGTAATGTTGTTCAAATCGATAAGACAGAAAAAATTCGTTTAGACAAACAAAAGCCCAGGAAGAAAGGAGGAGAGGACAGAGGAAATTTACCGGACCTACCGGACAACCGCAGGTAAAAGAAAACATTTTAACTGAATATTTTGGTCCGACCAGACAACCGGAGGCTGAAAAGTTGAAAGGAGATAAAATCGGTGAAGAACTTTATAGTTTTAAACTGGTTGTCGGTCAGCCTTTTGGTTTTGGTGCTTATACCGGGTGTATTTGCTCAGGATGTTGTTCAGAACAAGGAAGCATTTGAAGGTGAAGCAGGCGATTTGAAAAGGCAATTAAAACAAATGGAAGAGGCGTTTTTAGTACAGCAGAAAATGATGAAACAGATGGAGACATTAGCGTTAAGCCAACAAGAGCAAATCAAAGAAATAAAAAATCATATCGAGAATGTGAGTGAAAAACCTGTGACAGTTGCAAAAGAAGAAATCAAAGAAGAGGTAAAGCAAGAGGTAGGGAACTACCTTGCATCGGATGAGGCGCGAAAAAAATTGGGATTAGGTTTGCCAGGCAAATATGAATCTGTTAACGGCTACTATACGCCCGATAAGGAAAAGGCATCGATAGGTTTTCAAACAGCCGATGGAAATTACTCTTTAAACGTTGGCTTCAGATTTCAGTCACGATTGACCTACAAGGATAAGGATGAGGATTTTAAAGAGTCTGACATACTCGATATTGACGTTCGCAGGGCAAGGCTGTGCTTTGGCGGCAATATCTATAGAAAGGATGTGAATTATTACGTTGAATTAGATGCGGACAGTTTTGAAGCGAATATGAGAGATTATTATGTTTACTGGACGCCGCTCGCAGAACTAAATACAAAGATTGGGTATTTTAAGGTTCCAGCAAACCGCCAATGGGTTTCATCAGGTTTCAAGCTTCTGCTCCAGGACAGGTCCATTGCCAGCGATGCCTTTAAACAGGACCGTGACTACGGTTTGGACATCTATGGATTACCCTTTGATGGTCATACGGAATACCATGCAGCGGTTTTCCGTGGTGTTGGCCAGAATCCCGCAAAAACAATTGGGAAGGATGAAAACATCGACAATGAGCTTATGTATGTGCTGAGCGCCCGGTATAACCCTTTTGGAATCTATGATTATTATGATGAAACCGACCTGAAATACTCTGAAACATTTAAGGCCACAATCGGAGCTTCGTTAGTCTATAATGGAAAAGAGAAAGATACAAAGCCAGTAGATACCAATACCACCATGGGGGATATTGACTTTGGTATACGATACAAAGGGTTTACCTGGGATAGTGAATATTACGTAAGGTCAAAAGATCCTGAATCCGACGGCGGTGATACGATACATTCAGACGGTTTCTATTCCCAGGCAGGGTATTTTATACTGCCCAAAAAACTGGAGCTTGCAGCCCGTTACTCCATGCTTGACCCTGACAACGATTTGCCGGATGACCTTCAAAGGGAATATACAGCCGGCATCAATTACTACTTTCGTAGCCATCGTTCAAAGATACAAACAGACTTTGGCCATTACGTAACTGATGGCAAAGTTGAAGATAAAACCGAAAACAGATTCAGGTTGCAGTACCAGATTATTTTTTAATTTTTATCGCACGTCATAAAAGTTCTATTCATCCCGAAGCCCTGGATAAGGGCTTCGGGACTAAAACATATATTGCTGGAGGATTTTATGAAAGGTAAAAAAATCAGTTTTCTGAATTCAAATGTTACGCGCAGGATTTGGTTCTTGCCGAAGATCATCTTTATTACATTTCTGGCAATAATGCTTTTTTC
>JAHFOY010000048.1 GCA_023261485.1 Planctomycetota bacterium | reverse complement strand
ACTTGCCCTCAGGATTCATTTCTTTCAAGTTAGGATATATAAAAATATCATTTAAATTCAAATTACCTTTTTTAGGGTGAGTAAAATTGGCTCCGGGGTCAATGAGATAGGATACAAAAGTATCATTATTTTTAAATTCGTGTTTTTGTAAAAATTTGCTTCTGACAAAAGGAAGCCAATCGGTATTATCCTTTTCACTATAAAAGTCATTTTTCCATATATATTGAATTACCTTTTGTTTTTTCTCTTTTAAATCCACTATAAGAACATTAAATTCACTGTTTTTATTATCAACATTTCCTTGTAATATCCCTCCTTCAATATACTCATTTTTCTCTCCTGTAATTTTTGATTGAGTTTTTTGCCCGAGATCGTGCTCATGCCCTGTTAGGATTATATCTGAAGTTTGTTCTGCATACTTCTGGAAATTTTTACCATTTTCGATTTCAAACCAGCTATACGGATGATGAAATACAGATAAAACAATATCAAATTTGTCATTATTTGTTTTAATTAAATCAATAGGAAAAATAATTTGATGCTGTTTTTCATCCTTTTGAGACATCCAGGCTGTGTTGTAACAATTAAACTGAATTTTATAATAACCTAACGTAATATTTTGTTTATAGTAAAGTGCTTTAAAATCCTGAAAGTCTTTCGTTGAAGAATATGGCTTTAAAAATTCAAAAAACTCTTTTTGTGTCGAAGTACAGGTATTAATTATAGAGCAATCATTTAAAGAGTTCACTTTTTGAGTCATATTTTCAATGAGAATTTTACGTACATTATTATCATTTTTAAAATTACAATCATGATTCCCAGGAACCATAATATATTTAATATAAATTGAATTATTTATAGTTTTTAATCGTTCCTCTAAATTATCAAAGAAACCCCTAGCAATTAAGTACTCACCAGAATTTCCAGAAAAAGCAATATCTCCTGATACTACAGTAAAACATCCGGATATATCATTGGCATATTTATTTATCACATTTTTAATATTTTCTACTCTATTCAAAATAATATCTTCTTTTGCTTTAAAATGTATATCACTTAAATGCAAAATTAAAATTTTCATAAATCACCTTTCAATTTAATAGATTTATTGCTGACTTGATGATATAAAAATTGTTTGTGCATAAAGCTATACTGCAAATGGTCACAACTTGATATCTTGCGAAATTCCTCTTTAATGAATTCTCCGAGACCTATGCTTAAAAAAGGTTTATATTTCATTACCATAACTAACCACTGTAATGCTTTGAAGGTATTTCTTGTGGGAGTGGACTTTGAGAAGATGTTAGATTTATAGCCTAAATCCTTTTTATTATCAAGGTATTTTTAAAGGAGAAAAGGGGAAGGTGGGGAAATGGAGAAAAGAATAAAAAGAGTTTTTATATTTTTTTTCCTATTCTCCCTTTCCTCATTTTCATAAGGACAGGTTTTGTTAAGTTTTTTACAACCCCCTTCTTCCCCCTTTGATAAGGGGGATTGGATTGCGGCTTCGCTGCGCTATGAATCATTTTCATTCGTGCCTTATTATTTGGAGGCAGCGCTTTCCAGGATGGCATCCACCAAGCCGGGGATGGTATATTCTGTAGCCTTAATGTCAACACGGAGTCCCATTTCCTCGGCGGTTTGCGTGGTAATCGGGCCGATGCTGGCGAATCGGACGTGGCCATTGAATGCCGATATATTTTTTTCACCAACGATTTGTATAAAATTCCTCACCGTGGATGAGCTTGTAAACGTGACGATATGAATCTCGCCGTTCTTGATTTTGTCAATAAGATCGATGTCTTTGGGTTGCGCCATGACGGTCTTGTAAGCCACCAGGTCGGTAACCTTTCCCCCCAATTTTTGAAGCTCTTCAGGTAAGAAACTTCTGGCAATATCAGCCCTGGGCAGCAGGAATTTTTCACCCTTTATAGCCGTTACTTTTTTTAATTCTTCAACAACGGACTCTGCAACGAACTTGGGTGGCCTGCAATCAACCTTTATGTGATACTTTCCAATACCTTCCTCCGTGGCGGGGCCTATGGCGCAGAGCTTAATGCCTTTCAGCTCCCGGATATCCTTTCCCAGCTCAAACAACCGCTGGAAAAATGCGTCAACGCCGTTAATACTGGTAAAGACGAGCCAGTTGTAACTCTGAATATTTTTTATGGCTTCGTCCAGGGGTTGAATGGCATCCGGTTTCGCAATTTCAATGGTGGGGAATTCAATGACATGCGCGCCGTATTCGTATAATTTATCGGCAAACTCGCTGGCCTGCTCCCTCGAACGTGTTACGACAATCGTCTTACCAAACAGTGGTTTGGTCTCAAACCAGTTGAGTTGATCCCGGAGTTTTACGACCTCGCCGACAATGGTAATTGCCGGTGGTTTTATATCTTTGGCTTTTTGTACAATCGTACTCAGTGTGCCTACCACTGTTTTCTGTTGCGAAGTGGTTCCCCACCGGATTACGGCAACGGGGGTATCTTTGGAACGGCCGTGTTTCATGAGTTGTTCGGTAATATACGGAAGATTTTTAATTCCCATATAGAAAGCGAGTGTGCCGATGCCCGTGCTGATCTTGGCCCAGTCAATGGAGCTTTCGTCCTTCGTTGGGTCTTCGTGTCCGGTGATCAGCCCAAAGGTGGAGGTGCAGTCACGATGCGTAACAGGTATACCTGCATAATTAGGCGTTGCAATGGCTGCGGTGATGCCGGGAACTACCTCGAACGGTATATGGTTTTCGTGGAGCACCAGCGCCTCTTCACCGCCGCGCCCAAAGACGTACGGGTCGCCGCCCTTTAATCGTGTGACAATTTTATCTTCCTGCGCCTTTTTTACAATGAGTTCATTAATCTCTTCCTGTTCGAGTGTGTGCGCACCGCCCTGTTTACCCACATAAATAAATTCTGCATCGGGTCTGGCGTTTTTGAGGAGGTTGACATTTACCAGATAATCATAGATAAGCACATCGGCCTTTTTAATGCATTCTAAGCCTTTTACTGTAATAAGGCGCGGGTCGCCCGGACCTGCGCCCACAAGATATACCATGCTGCGTTTCATGTAACAAAACCTTTCGCAAATATTTTTAATTAAGCAATTAATAAACACACCCCTGCCCCTCTCAAGAGGGGAATTTAAGAAGTCCCCTCTTGGGAGGGGATTTAGGGGTGGGTAAAAAATATAAAAGTTGCTGGGTTTTGTCTTTTAAAACCCAAACTAATTTACATTAAAATATCATAATATTGAAAATTTACATATTAATCAACTATGTTTTATGGTTTTTGTGCAGACTCTTTGTAATAAGCCATCCGTTCTTTATTTGCCAGGATTCTTTGACCTGCCTCAGTTGCATTTCCCCGGATATCGCTGTTTTTGTCATTCACCAGTGATTGAAGCGCAGAAAGAGCCATTGGACTGCCAATCCTGCCCAATGCCCATGCCGCAGCGCTTACGACAGAAGGTTCTTCGTCTTTCAATGCCCATAGCAATGCGTTAACAGCCCTTTCGTCTCCAATCCAACCAAGGGTTAGCGCTGCACGTTCCCTTGTAAATTTATTGATTTCACGCAGTGAGCTAATTAATTCCTTTACCGCAGGGGCGCCGATCTTTACCAGCGCCCATCCTGCCCTGCGCCTTGTTGCTTCTTCGTTATCCCTCAGGGCATTTGTCAAAAGGGGAATGGTTTTCTCGCCTATCGCGGCCAATGCCCATGCAGCCTTTGTACGCGCCCATGCAGCGTCTTCTCCCGCATCGGCAATCAGGATATTGGAAAGGATGCTCATAGCCTTGTCACTGCCGATATGACCCAGCGCCTCAATGCAGGCGCTTTTGACATACCAGTTTTTCTCTTTCATAATCGCATTAGTCAGCGCATAAACCGCACCCTGGTCCCCGAGCGTTCCCAGTGTCCTTGCAATATCATATTTAACCCAGGAGTCCTTTTCGGTTCTTAATGTTTCAATAAGTATGGGAACTGATTGTGTTGCACCAAGCCTTTTTAAGGCAAGAACTGCTTCCCTGCGTATCTCGGCATTTTTATCTTTCAGGAGTGATTGTATATATGATGCCGCGCTTTCGTCGCCGCAAAATCCAAGCGTCCAAATGGCATTTTGTTTTATCTGTGGATGTTTATTTTGAAGAAGTTTTAAGAGATGCAACACAGTGTATTTCCGGGGTAACACCATCATTGCCAAAGCGGCATTCCTTGCCTTATCGGAGTCTTCGTCTTCCATTGTCTTCACTAAGGTTTTTACTTTTTCCTGAATGAATGCAGTATTACTGTCTGCTTCCATCTGTGGACGATTAATATCCCTGTTCCTGAATGTTTTTTTACCGCTTACCATTTGTCGCTTGATATTCAAGGTATCCAGGGCGACGCATGGATAATCCACCATGATGACATCCACTCCCATTTTGACCCAATTTTTTAACGTCTTTCTGTCATCGTTATTGAGCAGGGACGTAAATACATATTTCTTTTCCTCGTGTATTTGGTCAAACTTTTCTTCAGTAATCTCTTCCGGAGCTACATAAACAAGTTCCTTTCCAAAGAGTTCTGCATCTTCAGGATTGAAATTTCTCAGCGTTCCCCATAAATACACCTGTGAGGACATTTCATTTGCCTTTACCAGGTCAAGCACCTGTTTTTCCAGGCAGGTCTGTTTGACATTCAGAATTAATTTGAGGTTATTGATTTTGCAGAATTTTAGCACATCGGAAAAGAGCGGTACTTGTTCATTCCTAAACTCTACGCCACGCCATGAACCGGCGTCGTATTGTTGTATCTCCGCATACAACAACTGGTCAACGCGCCCTTTCCCATCAGTGGTTCTATCGATTGTTTCATCGCACATCAGGATGAGCTGATTATCCTTTGTCTGCCGGATGTCGATTTCAATCCCATCGACTCCTAACTCAACGGCACTCCTTAATGCGGCAAAGGTATTTTCCGGAACATCTTCTAACACGCCGTGGTGGGCAATGATTTCAGGCCGTTTTATGTCTTCGGCAAAAACGGAGGTTATCGAAAAGAACATCAAAAATAAGATAGTTGATAGAATATATCGCATGTTTTATTTATTTTTTTCTTTACTGATGAGTTGCCAGTGAGGTCTGCCTTCCCAGGTGACTCGTTTCCCTGCCATATCGAAATAAACCTTTTCTGAAAAAGTCCTTGATCCTTCCTTTCGTAATTCAGCCTTTGGACTACCTGTCAGCAGGGCTACATTTTGAATCAAATCCCAGGTGAGGAGCGATCCCAATCCTTCGCTGCCATTCAGACCCTCGCTAAAAAAATAGACATTGTCCGTGGCAATGATTTTATTTATTTTCTTATCATTGTTCAGGTAGGTATCAATCTGGTCGCCATTCAATTTTTGTCCGCCTTGCGTAACCTGTGCTTCACCGTAAAAACTGGCCTTTTTCAGGACATCGTTGTAAAGCATTTTCTTAGACCAGTTGACCTTTATATCGGTTGCTTCGCTACCTTCTTTGGAAAGTGCTTCATCCCCTTTTTCGTATAAACTCCCATTGCCCTCACAAAGGACACTATTTCCGTCTTCATAAAGCAACACACGCGGGGCGAGAATTTGCCTTTTATTTCCTTCTCTCAGTATGGCAAAAGGCTGTCCCCGGAGGGTGGTGACCTTGTTTTTTGCATCCCAGGTAGCCTGGTCTCCAACGGCCTCGCTGAATAAAGTACCTCTTTTATCTATGATATGGATTTTTTCTGTGGCCTTTAAAGTTTGCAGGTTGTAATCACGGTCGTTAAATGTCACATTCAGATTGTCGCAGAGCAGGGTGGAGCCTTCCCTCTTGACCTCGATGCCCTTTTCGAAACTGGCCTCTCGTGTCTCTTCCTGGAAATTCATTTTTCCTTCCCATTTCACGTTGATATTGCTTTTGGCTTTGCCCTTATCAACCGCGGTCTTCTTTTTATCTGTTTTTTCTTTGATCTCAGCTTTCAAGCTGCCGGAACTTGGAACGTCTATCTTGCTCGTATCTTTATAGAAGATCATCTTGAGGGCGTCAATATTCAGGTCGTCCTTGACAAATTCCGCCTTATGCGTATCCTCCAGAATTGCGCTTTGAGTATTAACGTCCCAGGTTAGAGAACTACCCTTGGCGATTTTTGTTCCCTGAGATGCAAGCACGTTTCCACTGGCGATGGCCTGTTTCGTTTGTTTTGTTTCCGGGTCGAGATATACGATCAGCTTGTCTGAAAAAACGGTCGAACTGCCTTTCTTAACCTCGACATTGTCGTTAAAGGTCATGATATTTGTATCGGTATTTCTGTCAAATATGAGTTGCCCGCTGGATCGGATGAAGGTTTTTTCGAGAGGCGTTTCTTTCGCGCCGGTTTCTCCAGAATGAACTGCATCTTCCTGAGAAGCTGAAGCATCATTCTGTGGTGTATTGTCTTTGGACAGGAAAAAGAGGTCGTTTTTGACGCCGTCCATCTCCATCTCCGCATCTTTTTTGATCCACATCTTTTTATTTATAAGGTCGATTTCACAGCCCTGCCCGACAATTTTTAGGCCTTTGCCGTTGATGGTAACGGGATCGTCGGTATACACAAACTTCTTTTCGGGTAAATACCTCAGATAGTCCGTATTAAGCTGAGTTTCAGGGTCGAGATGGACGACCACATTGTCTGAGAGATAGCCTTCGTTAGAGGTATTATTCATCTCTCCGCTGTCGGACGTAATTAACACAGATTGTGTTCCATTTTCAGTATTTGCAGAGTCCATTACCTCAATTTCCGGATCGGTGATTTTGTAAATATTACTACTCAGCAGGTAGGTGCTCTTGCCCCGCATGGTTAATATTTCTTTTCCTTTTTCATCATAATTTGGGACAGAGAGATTCTGGACTGTTTGGGTTATTGAATCTTTACCGCTTATATCCTGTGCCTGCCCCGGTATTTGAGGGCTTTCCTTCGAGGCGGGATTTTCCTTTTGACTCTTTGTGCCCTTTCGCGGTTGGGATATTACCAGCGATACGATGATGGCAAGCACGCAGGCTGCCGGAATGCCTATAAGTATGTATCTTCGAATGGTCATAATATCTAAAAAATAGTTTTAATTTACTAATGCAATTCAATTATAAAAATAAGGTTTTAGTTGTTCTTCTGGAATATAACGACTGGCTTGCCTTACTATTGCACGTAATGTTCCTACATCAAGTTCATCGTGGGAAGGAACTGTTAATGTTTGCTTATCTCCGGCAGAACCAATACGCCTGAGTTTTACGTGGCTACCTCTTTGGGTAAAAAAGACAAATCCAAATTTGTTTAGAATTGAAATAACTTCTTTTCCAGACAACCTTCTTAATTTATGCGACATCAGCGATAGGTTCTAATTCCATAGTTACCAGTAAAGTCGGATTAGGAACAAGACCGAACTCAGATAAATCTTCATTTCCTAGATGAAGCGCTACCGCTTCTTTGAGATTAGCCACGGTTTCATCCAGAGTTTTTCCCTGAGTAACAACAGCCACTTCGAGACATTCCGCAATGTAGTACTTTTCCCCTTTTCTGATAAATGCCTTAATAGTATGTTGAAGATTTCCAGGGTTTCCGTACCTCATGTCTTATCTCCCTTCTTTTGTTCTGATTTTCTGATACCGTTCCATGATAAAATCCCATTTGTCCTGGAATTTGAGTATTTTTTCCGCAACCTCTCTTACTGCACCCTGTCCACCCCTTGCCTTCGTAACATAGGTTGAATGCTGTTTTACAATGGGTGAGGCATTGGCAACTGCAACGGGGAAACCCACACGGTAGAGTATGGGAAGGTCTATGAGGTCGTCGCCGATATAACATATTTCTTCGTCAAGGAGTGCGTATTTCTGCAGTATTTCTTTATAGGCATCTAATTTGTTCCTGGCTCCCTGGTACACATCCTCAATACCCAGTTCATTTGCCCGATGGATTACCGCCTTGCAGGTTCTGCCGCTGATAATTGCGACCTTGATGCCGGCGCGGTGGAGGTATGCGATGCCTGTGCCGTCCAATACATGAAATGCCTTTATTTCACGCCCCTCGGAATCAATATATATGGCGCCATCCGTTAAAACACCATCAACGTCTATGATAACCAGTTTTATATTTTTCATTAAGTCGGGACGCAGATTTTCGCAGCACAGCAGGGGTTTAAAGTTCTAAACCACTACATTTTAAAAGGCAGTATTTATCTGCGTTCACCGGCGTCCAAAAGGAAAATTTTAGAATCCTACCTCCAGCAAATCCTGCACGTCTATAATGCCAATAGGCGTATTGGCATCGTCAACCACAGGGATTTGGTCGATTTTGCATTCTTTCAATATCTTGTAAGCCTCGGCTACCAGACAACGGGAGTTGATGACCTTTGGCGACCGCGTCATGACGTCTTTCACGCTGCCGTGCAAAAACGAGATGCCGCTTTCCAAATGCCTTCTCAGGTCGCCGTCAGTAAAAAACCCTACCAGTTTATTATGTTTATCAACGATACTCACAGCGCCGGGCTTGCCCGCTGTTTCCGTCATAATGCTGAGAACGTCCAGCAAAGGCGTATCTTCCGTGGTTACCGGGTTTGCCTCATTCTTGCGCATGACCATTTCCACCGTAAGTAATTTTCTGCCAAGTTCTCCGCCCGGATGGTAGAACGCATAGTCCTCTTTACTGAGATTCCGCTTTTTGAATATCGTAAGGGCTAAGGCGTCGCCCAGGGCGAGCATGGCCGTTGAGCTTGCTGATGGGGCAAGACCTAACGGACACGGCTCTTCGATCTTTCCGATGTCAAGCACAACGTCACTGTGCTGTGCCAGAGAAGACTTGCTGTTCCCTGTAATGGCAATTACCTTCGCCCCCATCTGTTTTACAAAAGGCAAGAGCGTAACAACCTCTGTTTCACCGCTGTTGGAAAGTGCCATGACGACGTCTTCCGGAACGATCCTCCCAAGATCGCCGTGCCTTGCCTCTGACGAATGAATCCAATAGGAAGGAGTCCCCGTGCTGGCCAGTGTTGCAGAAATCTTCTGGCCGATTATCCCCGCCTTTCCGATGCCCGTAACTACTACCCGGCCTTTACAATTAAAGATTAAATCAACGGCATTCTGAAAATTATTGTCCAGACGGCCGATCAGATTTTTGATTGCTTCCGATTCGAGTAATAGTACGTCTTTCGCGAAGGCAATATCGGTCAAAAATTTTTCTTGTGTCGGTTTTTTTTGCATGCAATAAATTACGTATCTTTGAAATGGAATTGTTAAATTTTCATGCGTTGTTCGATTGATTATAGTGGGCATCTCTTTTATATTCAAGAGAAAAGAAAGGTATCGTCAGTGGTAAAGATTTAATTAAGTGTTCTGGACTTGACAACTTATTTTCGTTGTGTTAAGATGCCCGCAATTAAATATAGAAAGGGAGAACTTACGTATTTGTGAACCTAAATAATCTAATTATCTCAATTCCCGCAATACTCTACGCACTGACCATTCATGAATATTTCCATGGCTGGACGGCCAATAAATTTGGCGACCCCACGGCACGGCTGCAAGGCCGGCTGACATTAAATCCACTTGCCCACATTGATATTCTTGGGGCGTTATGTTTTGTCTTTGCCCATTTTGGGTGGGGGAAACCGGTTCCGGTAAATCCTTATAATTTCAGAAATCCCCGCCGGGATAACGTGATTGTATCCTTTGCAGGACCTGCCTCCAACTTTGTTTCCGCATTTTTATTCGGCGTACTCTTTCAGATACTGCGCAGTACGTCATTTATACCGATAAATGTATCTGCCTTTTTATTTAATTTATTACTCACGGGCATTGTGATGAATCTATCGCTGGCATTTTTTAATATGATTCCTTTATTCCCTCTGGATGGCTCCCATATCCTGGAGGGATTGCTGCCTTATCATTTGGCGGTGAAATATAAGCAAATTGAACGTTACAGCCCGTTTATTTTGCTGGGGTTGATCATACTGGGGAATTATGCCGGTATTTCAGTTTTAAGCATGGTGCTCGGTCCACCCATTCATTACTTTCTCAAGTTATTTACGGGTTTGAGGCTGTAGGATACGGGAACAGATGTTTATCACTAAATAATCCTTCAAGAGCTGAAATTTCATACAGGATAAAAGGAAAAATTTATTATGAGGGGGAAATAAAATGACAGGCGAATATAAAGTAGACCTGGACATTTATAACGGACCCGTTGACTTACTCCTTTATCTGATCCGAAAAGAAGAAGTGAATATCTACGATATACCGATTGCCCGGATTACGGATCAGTATTTACAGTATGTGGAGGCGCTGAAAACCCTGGATATGAATATTGTAGGGGATTTTCTGGTGATGGCGGCCACGCTCATGTACATTAAGTCGTATATGCTTCTTCCACGTACAGAGGCGCAGGGTATTGAAGAAGAAGAGGAAGACCCGCGTCTGTCCCTGGTGAAACAATTGCTGGAATACAAGCGGTACAAGGAGAGTACCCTTGTCCTGGCTGCCAGGTCTGCGGAATGGGAAAAAAGGTGTTTTCGTCTGCACAGGGAGATTCCCGTTGAAACAGAAGAAAAAGAACAGGAACTTCCCCTGGAAGGTGTGAATATATGGGACCTTTTACAAAGGTTTTCCTTACTCATGAAACAAACAATGATGAGTGTTCCCACGAAAGTAACTTATGATGATACGCCGATACAGGAATATATGAATGGAGTTTTACAAAAGGTACATCTCCACACTTCAATATCCTTTACGGATCTTTTTAAGGGAATATGTGAACGGAATCGTATCATAGGATTCTTTTTAGCCTTGTTAGAACTGGTTCGTTTGAACAGGATAAAGATTGAGCAGCCGGTTAACTATGCGGATATTCAGATATCCCTGAATAATGTGGCGTCGTTAGACAGGGCTTGAAATTGCCGGGAATATTTGATTTGAAATTGCTGCCATAGTTTGTTAACATTCTCTGCTTCTGCATTATCGTATTGTCCTCTACCTGGAGGAGGTTGTTGTGATTTCTAAGGAATTGTTAGATATTCTCGCTTGCCCGCTCTGTAAGACGGATGTCAGACTGGAAGAAGATCGGATTGTTTGTACAAAATGTGGCCGAAGATATCCGATAAAAGACGATATCCCCGTTATGCTTATTGATGAGGCAGAATTACCCGATGAACCTAAAAAGGAAAATTAATGGATAGAAAAGCACTTATCGCAATTATCATTTGTGGGGTGGTCATGTTGTTGTATTACCCCTTCATATTGCCCTTGTTTTCTCCAAAAAAGGAGATACCCACCGAAGCAGCGAAAGAGGAGGTCGTCCTGGAGAAACCTGCAGATATGAAGGCTGCGGCAGAACAACCCTTGCCAGTACCTTCAACCCAACCTGTACAGCCTCAGACAGAGGTTCCGTTACAGGAAGTTGCTATTGAAAACGAACTCCTGAAGATGGTTTGGTCAAATGAGGGTGCGGCGCTCAAATCCATTAAGCTCAAACAATTTAAAGATACAGAGGCAAAGGATATTCTGGAATTATTAAAGGATACTTACACGGAGTATCGTCCACTCGCTATTGATACCTTTGCTCAAAAAACGAAATTTCATAGACAGCGATATACTATACTTGAACAAAGCGCCAGCAAGATTGTATTTACCACAAAACTGGAGGAAGGAATCAATATAATCAAAACGATCAACCTGCCTTCTGGTAAATACAATGTAAATATGGATATTGCCTTAGAAAATAATACCGATACAGATGCTTCACTGTCATACAACGTTATTGCATCCTCCATGATTACTCACGAAGGCATACCTTCCACTGACATGGCTGCTGTAATTGGCTTGGATGTGGGAAACAAAAGGACTAAATTACTACACACAGCACCCAAAGGATTTCCTTCCAGGAATGAATCTGTAGGTATCGTTTGGGCTGGGTCAACGAATAAGTATTTCGCCACGATTTTGAAACCCGCATCCAGCGACCAGGTGGCGTCCATTAATGAACAAGCATTTGATGCACTGGGAATGCTTTCAAATGAAAAGGCGGACTCAGGCGATTTTATGGTCTCTTTACAAACAAACAAGTTTCGGATTCCGCCGCATCAGTCTGTCACACATAGTTATCTCTATTTTATGGGACCAAAAAAAGAGGAAGTTTTAGCGCAATACGATACGTTAGACGCACTCCTCAGCTATGGCTGGCTTACCTTGATAAGCAAGGCGCTCCTGGCCTTTTTAAATGCTGTTCACCGGGTAATTCCCAATTACGGTATCTCCATTATTATATTAACCATCATCATTAAGGCTATCCTGTTCCCGTTGACGAGGAAAAGTCAGCTCTCTATGTTTAGAATGCAGCAATTGCAGCCTATGATTAATCAAATGAAGGAGAAATATAAGCACGATAAACAGAGGATGGGAAAGGAGCAGATGTTGTTATTCAAGAAGTACGGCGCTAATCCCATGAGCGGTTGTTTACCGATGTTATTGCAGCTTCCGGTGTTTTTTGCGCTTTTCCGCACCTTACAGCTTTCTTTTGAAATGAGGCAGGCGCCTTTTCTGCTCTGGGTCAACGATCTATCGAGACCGGATACCTTACTGCACTTTGCGTTCAGTATTCCTTTTATTGGGAATACCCTAAATATATTACCGTTAATCATGACAGCCGCTTCCTTTGCCCAGATGAAGCTGACACCTAAGGCTCCGGCAGCAGATCCACAGGCACAGGCACAACAAAAGATGATGTCGTTTATGCCCATCATATTTGCCTTCATATTATATCACATGCCCTCAGGACTCACAGTTTATTGGACTACGAGCACTGTATTCAGCATTATAGAGGGGCTGGTAATCCGAAGATCCATAAAAAAGATAAAAATCAAATAGTCAGGTATCGCGTCACAGAGGAAATAGAAACGATTGTAGGTTTCACGTATTAAAGGTATTCCGTGGTAATACTATGATGTGTGTTTCCTTATAACCCTCTGTTTCAGTGATCTCTGTGGTAAATTATTTATTTTCACTTATGTCCCCCGGAATTCAGGACACGATTGTTGCAGTTTCCTCCCCAACGGGCAGGTCGCTTCACGCAATCATCAAGATCAGTGGTCATGAAGCTATCCGCTGCACGAAAGATATTTTTGTTCCTGCCTTTCCAATTGATTTAGAGGCTATTCCCACCTATACGTCTGTGGGTGGAAATATTCAAATCAAAGAAGAAGGTATCGAAATCCCTGTAGTTTTGTATGTCATGAAACAACCGTATTCTTACACAAAAGAGGACGTGGTGGAAATCCATACCCCGGGTTCTTCCCTTATCGTTGAAATGCTCTTGAACTCCATTGTATCAATGGGAATTCGGACAAAAAGAAACATCCGGCTTTCCCAGCCCGGTGAATTTACTAGGCGCGCCTTCTTACATGGCCGGATAGACCTCACTCAGGCCGAAGCTACTATGCGCATCATTCGTGCGCAGACGGATAGTGAGCTGAAGGTTGCGATTGAACAGCTAACAGGAGACCTTTCGCAACGGGTCAAGCAAGTTCAGGATGATGCGGTTTCCCTTTGTTCGTATATAGAGGCAGCGATTGATTTTTCAGATCAGGATATCGAACTCATATCTGCCGGAGAAATTATGGGCAGGCTGGAGGTGATTAAGAACAATATTTCTCAGCTTCTGATTCAGCCGGAAACCGGCAAAGTTTCCCGTGAAGGGATTGACACAGTTTTATATGGTAAACCCAATGTCGGGAAATCGAGTCTGATCAATGCCCTCCTTGGGAAAAAGAGGGTTCTTGTCAGCGAAATAGCAGGAACGACACGTGATATTGTTTCAGATACTCTTGAAATCGGGGGCATTCGTTTTAAACTGATGGATACTGCCGGAATGGATGATACAAAAGAAATTGTTACATCCAGGGCAATAGAAAAGACACAATCTACCTTGAAAAAGGCCCAAATTATATTACTTGTCTTTGACTTCAATGCTGACATAGGCGGACAATTGAGGAAAATGAAACTGGATGGTTTGACAGGTAACGTGATCGTCGTTATCAATAAATGTGATTTATCAAAAAGCAGTTATTTCCCGGAATTACCGGCTGAGTTAAAAAAATATCACTTGATACATACGTCTGCCATGACGGGTGAAGGTTTGGAAAGACTGAAGGAAATATTGGTAGAGAGTGTCCTGGGAGGTCAGATAAATCTATCGAGCAGCCCTACAATTTTTAATGTGCGTCAAAGGGATGCCTTGCAGCGTTCGCTTCGATCAATTCAACAAACCATGGAATCGGTTAAAAATAATGAAAGCTATGAATTCATAGCGTTAGACCTGCGTACCGCAATAGACGCCTTAGGTGAGATCGTAGGGGAGGTTACCACAGAAGATATTTTAGACAAAATATTTTCAGAATTCTGTATTGGTAAATAAGATGACCAAGAGACCGTCATGGGATGAGTATTTTTTGCGAATCACCAGGGAAGTAGCCCAACGCTCCACCTGTCTGCGGAGGCAGGTAGGGGCAGTGCTGGTGATGGAAAAGCACATCCTGACGACAGGCTATAACGGGGCGCCGAGCGGACTTCAACACTGCCTGGATATTGGCTGTTTGCGGGAACAGCTCAAAGTGCCTCCTGGAGAACGGCACGAACTCTGCCGCGGACTCCATGCCGAGATGAATGCGCTGCTCCAGGCATCGCATTATGGGATAAAAATCGCTGGCGCTACTTTGTATACCACTACCTATCCATGCTCCCTATGCGCCAAAATGCTAGTGAATGCAGGAATCAAACGTATCGTTACCCTTACCGACTACCCCGACGCCCTCGCCAAAGAGATACTTGCAATGGCAAATATTAAGGTGGAAATTGTGAAACTGGATTAACCAGTAGAACTTTTATGGAGGGTTAAAATGAGAATAAAAACATTATCCGTCGGAGCCGTATTTCTTTTTGGAATGGTTGTATTTCCTTCCCTGGGGTTTTCTATATCGTCAGAACCACAATCTAAAAAGACGAAACAAAGCAGTCCTTTTGTCAAAAAGCCAGCGGTTTTAGCAGAAGGCAAAGGGAAAGATGCCGTCAAGTCCTTCGGCGTGCGCATTGCCGGTACTTACATAGTGACCCGTGAATCGGATGCAGGCACTTCCAGGATTTTGACAATCTTTGCCGATGGTAATTTGAGCAGTATCCAGTCAATTCAGTTCAACGCAGGGGCCGGAGGTGGCGGGTTTAGCAACCAACAAGGCGTGTGGAAACGCGTTGGACCTCGTGACGTTCGAGCTATGGTCTTCGATTTGTCGTATGATTTCCAAACGGGCGACTTCCTTGGGATGGCTGTTGCCGGCTACGACTTGCAGTTTGATAAAACTTTTCAAACTGTGACAGGGACGGCTGAGGGGAAGATATTTAGTCCCGGTGTAGACCCGATGAACCCTGGCGATGCAGAACCAATTGACGAGTTCAGTGACACCTTTGAGGCTCAACGCGTTATTGTCGACAAATCCGCAACTGAAGAAGATGGCCAGTGAAGATTCCGTGTATGGCAAAATATTGAACAGCCACACAATGAACAAACGGTGGGAAGTTCATGGTTTTGCATGGGTAAAACCGTTGAAAAATAAGGAAAATTTTAATTTCCAAAAATCCGCTTGACAGACTATATCTTGTATGCTATATATATCAAACCATCAATATATAGAATATTTCCGAAGTTATACCGCATCGAGAAAATAGTTAGTTTTACAAGCCTTTCACCGCAAATTCTATGCAATGTTTGTTCTGTAAGGTAGACAATGATAAGGTCATCAACTCGCGCACTTCTGTCGACGGTTTGAGTATCAAACGCCGGCGCGAGTGTCTGAGTTGCGGTCGTCGATATACGACCTACGAGCGGATTGAAGAAAATCCATTGAGGGTGGTCAAAAAGGATGGCACGAGGGAGCCGTTTGATCGCAAAAAGATTCTGAGCGGACTGTTGAAGGCGTGTGAAAAAAGGCCCGTCTCTACAGACACTTTGGAAAACATCGTGAACGAAATTGAAAGGGAGATTTATAACAAATTCGACCGGGAAGTTACTACGAGTTTTGTAGGGTCGCTGGTGATGCAAAAGCTGAGGGTGCTGGATATGGTGGCTTATGTGCGTTTTGCATCGGTGTATAGAGAGTTCAAGGATATCTCTGAATTTATTGATGAGCTAAAACCGTTAATGACGGGTGCAAAGAAGAAAAAAAACGATGGGGGCAGCAACTCCCGCAATATATCTCTTCAACATTAGACCGGAGGGGAATGGGGCATGAACACAACAGCAACGATAGAGTGTGTGTTAAAACGTGATGGAAGAAAGGTACCTTTTAACGAGAGAAAGATTGCCGACGCCATATTCAAGGCGGCGCATGCGGTGGGCGGTGAAGACCGCGCCCTGGCAGACGAACTGGCGGTTGTCGTTAGCATGTTTCTGGAAAAGAAATATGCAGGTCGGTCCCCCGGTATAGAGGACATCCAGGATGTCGTCGAAAAGATACTTATCGAGACCGGACATGCCAAAACGGCCAAGGCGTACATCCTCTATCGTGACAAAAGGGCAAGGAGCCGCGAATCCCTTCGTGTGCGAAAACAGACCAAAAAAAAGGCAGACACAACCGACGTTTCTCTTCTGGTAAACACCGAGACAAAGGACGAAACGTTTCCATGGGATAAAAGGAAGATTGCAGAGGCGCTGGAAAAAGAAGCCGACCTGTCGGAAGAGGTCTCAGGGGAAATTGCTGGCGCTGTAGAACAGAGGGTTTTTTCCTCCGGATTAAATCGTATTTCGACTGCGCTGATACGGGAACTGGTGGATAATGAACTCTTCGAGAGGGGGTTTAACAAGAAACTCGAAAAACAGCAGGTAATCGGTATGCCCAAGTACGACCTCGAAGAGCTGATCATGTCGAAAAATAAGGAAAACAGCAATATCGCCACGAATAACCCTGAAGCAATTAACCTTGCAATCGCCGAGAATACCTTAAAGCAGTATGCCCTTCAGGAGGTATATTCGAAGGATGTGGCGGATGCCCACATGAACGGGATGGTGCATATTCACGACTTGGGCTATCCGACGCGGGTATATTGTTCTTCCCACTCTCTTGAATATTTGAAAAAATACGGATTGTCACTCCAGAATCTGGATACAGAATCAGCCCCGGCAAAACATGCGCGTACCCTGACAGGTCATCTCAACACGTTTTTGGCATCTATGCAGGCATACTATGCGGGTGCGCTTGGCGTAGGATATGTCAACATTATGTATGCCCCTTATCTGGAGGGAATGAGCTATAAAGAGATGAAGCAAGAGGCGCAACACCTTATTTTCAGTTGTTCCCAGAGCTCTTTTTCAAGAGGCGGCCAGACGTTATTCCTGGATTTCAACGTTCATACAGGCATCCCGCGATACTTAAAGAACATTCCTGCCATTGGACCCAACGGAAAACCCACGGGAAAAACCTACGGGGATTATGAAGAAACAGCCCGACAATTTACACTGGCTATGCTTGACGTATGGCGCGAGGGAGACTGCTACGGGCATCCGTTTGCCTTCCCAAAGTGTGATTTCCACATCAATGAAGATACCCTCAACGACCCGAAACAGTACGAGATACTGGAATACGCATGCCAGATTGCCAGCGAGAACGGCGTTCCTTATTTCATTTTTGACAGGGATGAAATCACGCTCTCTGCATGCTGCCGTTTGCGTACCACGATTGACGACCATTATATGATCAAGCATCCGGAAAGTATGCGTTTCTGCGGATTCCAGAATATTACCATTAACCTCCCTCAGGCATCCTATAAAGCAGGGAAGGGCAACTGGGAGGCATTGTATAAAGAGATTGATAAAGGCATAGAAATCGCCGTCAAGGCTCATCTCCAGAAAAAGAAGTTCGTGGGGAAATTGATGGCCAGTCCGGAAATGCCCCTCTGGGAGATCGGCAAGAAGGCCAGGGATGGCCGTCCTTATGTGGATCTTGAGGCCTCGACCTATATTGTGGGTATCTTGGGATTGAATGAATGCCTGCAATTTATGACAGGGAGAGAGTTGCACGAAGGTGATGATATGATTAAGCAGGGGTTGCGGGTTATTTCACACATGTATACGCGTGTTAAGGAAGCCGGAAAGAAATATAATTTAAAATTCTCATTGGAAGAATCGCCCGCCGAAAGCGCCAGCAGAAGGCTTGCAAAGGTCGACGTGAGGAATTATCCGGAGGCCGCTGACATGGTCAAGGGAAATATCGAGAAGGATGAATTCTACTATACCAACAGCGTACATCTGCGTCCGGATGCGCCGGTGGACATGATTACCCGAATCTTCCTCCAGAGTAAGTTTCATACCATGATTGAATCGGGCGCCATCATCCATGCATTTGTCGGCGAACAAAGGCCGTCTCCGGCCAGCATCATGAATCTGGTAAAAAAGACCTTTAAAAATACACAAGCAGCGCAGGTCACGATTTCACCGGAATTCACTATTTGCAGTGATTGTAAGAAGGTCACTCAGAAACTTACCGATATTTGCGGATACTGCGGCTCCAGGAACGTATACGGCATTTCAAGGATCGTGGGATATTTCAGCCGTATTGATAACTGGAACAAGTCAAAGATCGGCGAGCTGGCAGACAGGCACAAGGGAAATTACACCGTCAGCGACTTCTTACCAAAAGAGGATAGTGTTCTTTCGGAATCTTGTG
>JAHFOY010000179.1 GCA_023261485.1 Planctomycetota bacterium | reverse complement strand
GTATATTGACAATAAGTATTCCAAGAAACAGACAAAAGCCTAACGAAGGAATGTACAAATACCTTTCTGCCATGATATTCCCAATCGGTATAATGTTCATAACCGGTATCAGCGTAATGAATGCCCATAGTATAGAGAAGGTTATTCCCTTTTGTTTTTTATAGAGCCTTAAAGTAATTACTACGACACAAATCAACAAGGCAACTGATAAGAGAAAAGGGGGCTTAGCAACGGTAGTTTCAAAGGTGACATGATAATCTGGATTAAGGATGACAGGGAAAAACCACAGTTTAATATAAGAGGCTACGACCTTTGTCATTGTAAGGAAATTTGTTGCCAGGCTGTTTCCGGGATAAGCCACATGTTCGATGGTACTTTTAAAGAATACCAGCCGGAGGAGGATATAAGCAATACTCATGCATATAAATCCCAGGTAATACCTAATAATTTTTTTCTTCAGATAGGTTTCTGCTTGTGGAAAAAACAGGTCTAAGAAAAAAATAATAAGTGGCAGTGAAATGGCCATTTCCTTGGAAAACAGGGCGATAAGATAGGTCAGGAGTGAAGCAACATAGCAGATTTTTTTATATTTTGACGTGTAGAGTTTTGCATAAAATAACAAGGTGAGCAGAAAAAAAGTGGCGCACAGCAAATCTTCCCGAAAACCCACAGAATTCACAGTCTCTGTAAGTATGGGATGAATACCAAAAAATAAACATGATATTCCGGTAAGATTAAACCTCCTGGTTATTTTAAATATTAAAAGATACACGATAAAGGTGTTTAGCGAGTGAATTAAAAGGTTTGTCAGGTGAAATCCAAAGGGATTGAGATGCCATATTGAATAATCTATAAAATAGGACAAGGTAACAAGCGGGCGGTAACTGAGTTCCCCGGAAATTTTGAAATAATCACGGTTAAAAAGTGCGGAAAAGTACTTCCAATCCTTTATATATGGATTGTTCGTAATAATCCTGAAATCGTCAAACACAAATTGATGGTTAAGGGTGTTCAGATACGCAAGAAATGAAATCAGGGATACCAGGATGGGAAAAAGAATTCGGGCGGTTTTCGTTGAAAGAAACGATTTATTTAACACGTTCTGGTAAACTCTATAAAAAGTAAACAAATCCCTTTATTTAAGGTGGAAATTAAGAGGATATATACCGTTCATTAGTATCTGCCCAGCAGCATGTGGAGTTCTATTAAGTTACAACCACCCCTCTTTCCCCTCCTTCGCAAGGCGGGGATAAAGGGGAGGTCTTCCACGCGATATTGAGCAAATACGTTTATTTATATTTTTGATAACATTTTATGCCCTGGGGTGTGCCTTTTTGTATACCTCTTTCAGCCGTTCCGTAGTTATATGGGTATAGATTTGGGTTGTGGAAAGGTTGGCATGACCCAGAAGTTCCTGGACAGAGCGCAAGTCGGCGCCGCGGTCTAACAGGTGCGTTGCAAAGCTGTGCCGGAAGGTATGCGGGGAAATTTTTGAGTTCATCCCGGCCTTTTTTACGTACTTTTCCAGCATCCTCGCAACACTGCGTTCAGTGAGACGCCCTCCGCGATTATTTAAAAAAAGGGCTTTACTATTCCTGCTTGCAATCCGCACGGACGAGTCTGAATTCCTTTTGTCCAAGTAAATTTGTATGGCATTTAATGCATGATTCCCGATGGGGAGCAATCGTTCCTTTTTACCCTTTCCCTTTACTTTCACGACACCACCGGAAAAGTCAACATCTGAAACGTCAAGCCCTCCCAATTCACTTACCCGCATGCCCGTACTGTACAGGGTTTCCATCATGGCGCTATCCCGGATACCTAACAAGGTATTTAAATCCGGTACATTTAAGAGTGTCTCCGTCTCATTGATACTCATAAATTCCGGGAGGTTTCTGTTCAGTTTGGGAGTTCGAATACTTTCCACCGGATTGAATTCCAAAACACCCTCACGACACAGAAATTTGTAGAAAGACCGGATAGATACGAATTTCCTGGCAATGGTGGTTTTGGAATAATCCTGTTTTTTTTGAAAGGCTAGAAATTTTCTCAATAATAAGCGGGTGACATCCCCGAAACCACTGCATCCCTCGGCATTCAGAAATGAAAGATATTGATGCAGGTCATTTCTATATGCCCTTAAGGTCTGCGATGAAAAATTTCTGTCGTGCTCGATATGCGCAAGATACTTATTTATATAATTCTGCATGGGTTAACCTCAACGTAGACAAGTAGAACAAGGGCAATTTAGATTTACGATTTTGGATTTGTGGTTTAAATCGTAAGTCGCAAATCGTAATTTTAGCAAAAATTAAGGTAACCAATAGGTATTAACGTTTTCATAATATCAAAACTATATGCTCTATTTCAACCACAGACTTGTTTTGTATTTGATAAATCCTTATATTCGTGTTAAATTAATTTTATGATGAATGTATCAGCATCGTTTCAACAAAAGCCATATCTTTTAAAGCACCGGTTTTTCCCTTTTAGTGAATATCTAAAGGAACAGTTCCCTTATAAAGTGCACAAGATACCGCTTCATGCCGGTTTTACCTGTCCCAATCGCGATGGGCGTGTCGGAGTGGGCGGATGTACTTATTGTATCAACGAAAGCTTTAGCCCGAATGTTAAAGAAACACATATTACCATAAAAGAGCAAATTGAAAAGGGCAAGACATTCCATAAGAAGAGATGCGGCGCAGAAAAATTTATCGCTTATTTCCAGTCCTTTACGAACACCTATGCAGACGTTGACACGTTAAGATCGTGTTATGAAGAGGCTTTGGCGGATAAAGATGTGGTAGGGATCTCTATCGGCACGCGACCCGATTGCGTCACGGACGGTATTTTAAGCCTTATCGACAGCTATACGAAAAAATATCACGTCTGGATCGAATATGGGCTTCAATCCA
Organism: Planctomycetota bacterium; assembly: GCA_023261485.1. GTDB lineage: Bacteria > Planctomycetota > Brocadiia > Brocadiales > Brocadiaceae > Wunengus. The sequence continues at coordinate 1,772 of JAHFOY010000179.1, read as the reverse complement.
TACACGACGAAACCCTCAAACACATTAACAGAGGACACGATTACAAGGCATTTTTAGATGCCATAGCTCGTACAAAAAAAACTTGCATCCGTATATGCGTTCATGTTATCTTAGGGCTACCTGGAGAGACGAGGGAAGATATGATGGAAACAGCGGATGCCTTGGCAGGATTGGGCATACAGGGCGTCAAACTCCATCATTTATATGTAGCAAAAAATACCCCATTGGCTGAAGAGTATTTTAAAGGCGGGATACAGACACTGGATATGAATGCCTACATCCAGCTTGCCGCTGACTTTTTAGAGCGAATTCCATCGGATGTCACCGTACAAAGACTCGTCGGTGACACGCATGGCAATTTCCTTATATCACCGATATGGAAGGCCAGTAAGGCCGAGATTACAGCGGGGATAACGAAGGAATTGGAACGCAGAGGCACGTATCAAGGCGCTCTCTGTAATGTGGCAAAATCCGTTGTTAATAATCATTCGATTGCACTGAAAGAAAAGTCGAATTTGCATACAGTAGAAATATAAAGCGGGTGTAATTCAGTGGTAGAATACCAGCTTCCCAAGCTGGGTATGAGGGTTCGATTCCCTTCACCCGCTCCATTCTAAAATCAAGGAAATTCACTCCAATAATCCCTCCTGGGAAGGGTTAGGGGTGGGTTTCCAGCGAATAAATTTAACATCTTAGTCGGGAATTCTAAAATAGCCACGTAGGGGCAGGTTTGAAACCTGCCCCTACATGATGTTTCGGTGCACAAAAAAGAACTATGTATAAAATAACATTCTTACCCGATGCTGAAGATTCATTTAAAAGGTTAAGTGGATAATCCAATGCCCGCTTTACATTGACACGCCCGTGATTGATTGCTACAATATCGCCATTAATTTCATTGACAAGACAACCGATTTATGGAGGAAATACGATGATACTGCCGCTGCAAATTACGTCCCGCAATCTGGAACTTACTGAACCGATCAAGGCGGATATTCGCGAGCATGCCGAGAAGTTAGATAAATATTACGATAGAATCACGAGTTGCAGGGTTACAGTAGAAGCTATTCCCAAAAGGTCGTTGTACAACGTGCACATCGATATAACCGTCCCTGGTACGGAACTGGTAATAAAACTCGATCCGAATACAGACCTTTATGTGTCAATAAGAGATGCCTTTCATGATGCGCGCCGCAAGCTGGAAGATTTCGCCAGGAGGCAGCGCGGCGATGTAAAACACCATGAGGCGCCGACCCATGCACGCATAAGCTCGCTGTTTCCTGACAAGGGCTATGGCTTCCTCACCACACCGGACGGACGGGAAATCTATTTCCATGAGCACAGCGTGCTGAACCGTAAATTCAAACAACTGGAGGTCGGCACGGAGGTGCGTTTTGCCGAAGAACTGGGTGAAAAAGGGCCTCAGGCCAGCTCTGTGACTGTAATATAAAACGGTTGGGAATTAAACGAGGTTGCTGTTGGGTTGTGGTAATGGATGAAACGTCGGAATCACTATTTGTGACATAAAATTGGCTCCCCCGGTAGGATTCGAACCTACAACCAACCGGTTAACAGCCGGCTACTCTACCATTGAGCTACAGGGGAACCTGAAGTTTATACTTCACAATTTATATTTTTAGATTACTGCAAATAATTAATTAACCGCGATAACTCCTTTTTCATATCCTGCCGATGGATGATCATATCCAGAAAACCATGCTCCAGTAAAAATTCGGCTGTCTGGAAACCCTTTGGAAGGGCGCGTTTTATCG
>JAHFOY010000047.1 GCA_023261485.1 Planctomycetota bacterium | reverse complement strand
GAATAGTACTCCTTGGGATTTTGGAAATTCGATCTTATATAAACTATGCAAAGATAATCCTACGCACGATAAACTAGAAATTGTTATAGCAAAAATATGGTTGATAGGACGTTCATATGCTGCTGCAATAGAAAGAAGAAAAGAAAAATCTTCTGGGAATGATGATTTCTATATAAATAGGGTAGCTCCGGCTATAAGGGAATCAAAATTGGATGATTTTTTGGCTGATCTAGAAGATAAAGATATAAATGAGTCAAATATTCTTAATATTTTAAAGATTCATAAATACTTATCGGGTTTGTTTAAACAATTAACTGGTTTAAATAAAATATCTTTAAGTTCAAAATATTTACATTTCCATAAGCCTGAATTATTTTTTATCTATGATTCACGCGCAGCTAAAGCTTTAAGAGTATTCATTTCACGAATTCCATCAACATTTTCCAGTATTATAAAATCTAATGAAGTTGATCCAGAATATGCAAAATATTTTATAAAATCATTTATTACTATAAAGAGGATCGAGACAGATTTAAATCTCAAGTTGACTTCCAGAGCATTTGATAATCTCTTGATTGATATTGCTAATAATGACACGTAGCATTGTGTAGCAGCTTTTAATAAACACCGAAAGAAAATTGTCATCGCGAGGTGTTGGCCCGAAACAATCTGTCATGCGGGTTTGCAAACAGAATCCTTGATTTAGTTTATTTCATGAATTTTTACCTTGCAAAACATTTGTTATTTTAGATTGAAAATGTCGTAAATCTAAAATCCGAAACCGTAATTTGTAAAATGCCACAGGGTTTATCTGAGACACTTACTCGAAACAAAAGTGTCCTTATAGGCCTGAAAGGCCGTAAGGATATAGCAGAGGGTGAAGCCCTCTGACAAAAGAGAAAAAAATATCAAGCCCCGAAGGGGTGAAAGAAAAAGGAGTTTTATTTTGGCTGGTACATTCACATTTCACGGAATGCATTTTGTGTTTAGCACAAAAAATATGGTATTGAATATGATGAAAATTATATGTGGAAATAATGGAATGTCCTTTCGCCCCTTTGGGGCTTATGTTTCCTATTATTTTCAATTTCAGGGGGCTTCACCCCTCTGCTATATTCTTACGACCTTTCAGGCCTAAAAATTGAAAATCTTGTATCATACCCAAAGGGCAGAAAGGGTATGGCCAGGGGTGATAGCTCCTGGCCAAAGAAATTACAAATCAGCAGACCCTTTAATCGGCTAAAGAATTTATAAAGTTTAAAAATGTCTGAAAAGTTTGATGCTATCATCGTAGGGGCTGGACCCGCTGGCAGCGCAGCAGCCTATTCACTTGCAAAGATGGGATTCAATGTCCTGATGGTTGAGCGGGGCAAGTATCCAGGCGCCAAGAATGTTATGGGCGGGAGGATGTATGCGTATGCCTTAAACAGGCTCATCCCGGACTTTTGGAAGGAGGCCCCGGTAGAACGATGCGTTACTCGTGAAAAGCTGACACTCCTGTCCGAGAAATCTTCCGTTACGCTTGATTTCCAGGATAACGAGCTTCTTGAACCGCCGAACAGTTTTACGATACTCAGGGCAAAATTCGACCAGTGGTTCGCAAACAAGGCCGTTGAGGCCGGGGCTACCTTGATACCCAATATCAGGGTTGACGATCTTTTGTGGAAAGATAAAAGGGTTGTTGGCATCGTTGCAGGCACGGATAAGCTTGAAGCGAATGTCGTAATTGCTGCTGATGGCGCTGTCTCCCTCATGGCAGAGAAGGCGGGTCTTAAGAAATTTCTGGCAAAAGAATTTGCAATTGGCATGAAGGAGATAATAGAATTTTCTGGGAAAACCATTGAGGATAGATTCAATCTTGCCAGTGAAGAAGGCGCAGCCCAGCTTTTTATAGGACAATGTACAAAGCAGATTCCGGGAGGTGCTTTCATATATACCAATAAGACCAGCCTTTCCCTGGGAATCGTAGTTTATATAAATCAGCTCATTGAAAGCAAAGTCGAAGCCTACGAACTCATGAGGGAGTTCAATTCGAATCCTGCAATAGCAAAACTGATTGCAGGCGGTAAAATAGTGGAATATTCAGCCCATGTAATCCCTGAATCCTCTCGCACAGGGCTTTTCACCGACGGTCTGCTTGTTGTTGGAGACGCCGCGGGCCTGTTGGTAAATAGTGGTATTACTCTCATGGGTATGGACATGGCTATTGCTTCTGGAATGGCCGCTGCGGAGGCTGTAAAAATTGCAATTGGGAAAAATGATTTTTTGAAGAAAAGCCTCTCATACTATGAATACCTGCTGAAAAACGATTTTGTGCTTGCAGACATGCACACCTTCAAAAGATCGCCAAAATTCTTGCAAAACACAAGGCTTTACTCGTTGTATCCAGAGCTTGCATGCAAACTTTTCCACAGATTAGCTTTGGTAAAAGGGCCGAAGAAAAGACTATTTGATGAATTTTTAGAGGAAACAAAGGGCAAGAAAATTCAGATAATTCGGGATTTGATAAAAGGTCTCAGGTCATTATAAAAAATTTAATTAACCACAGACTAACGCAGATAACGGTTTTTTATAGGTATTGTCTGTGTTTATCAGTGTCTATCCGTGGTAATTCTTTATACTACTATGAATATAAGTATTGAGGATCAACTTGGGCTTATAAGCTTCGAGGTTGATAAAGAAAAACATATAAAAGTAGAGACCAGTATATGCAGGCAGTGTGTGGATAAACCATGCCTCAGATTCTGTCCATCAAAGAGGTTCACCCTTGAAAAAGGAGAGATCGTGCATAACTATGAGGGCTGCCTTGAGTGCGGGAGCTGCAAATTCGCCTGTCCCAAAGGCGCCGTAGATTTTAGCTATCCGAGGGGAGGATATGGGGTGTATTATAAATATGGATAAAAGACTTTGAAACCACAGATTGCACAGATTACACAGATTCAAGTCACCGCAGAGAACACCAAGATCGCAGAGATTGTTAGAGTCCGCAAGATTGAAAAATTATGCGGATTTTTCCCTTAATATTTATTTTTCTCTGCGCTCTCCGCGTTCTTTCTGGTGAACTATTGCAAGATTTCTGTCAACTTTGGCACTATTTCATACAAATCCCCAACAATCCCATAATCACATGACTTGAAGATCGGTGCGTTTGGGTCGTTGTTTATTGCGATAATGGTCTTGGAATCTCTTATTCCTGCGATGTGCTGCACCTGGCCTGAAATGCCAATGGCTATATAGAGTTTGGGTTTGACCTTATGGCCTGATAATCCTACCCAGTGTTCTTCCGGTAACCATTTTAGATCCGCAGCAACTGACCTTGAACAGCCCACGGCGCCGCCGAGCACTTTTGCAAGTGATTCGACAAGCTTGAGGTCCTCTTTTTTCTTAAACCCCCTGCCTCCAGAAACGATTATGTCGGCTTCTTCTATTCTAAGCATTTGCGATGTTTTATCCTTTTTTTCCAGCACCTGTACTCTTGATTGTGCTGGTTTCAAGGTGGTTTTAATTATTTTACCTGTTCTTGCTGTATCTAACTTCTTTCCAAATCTTCTTGGCGGTACGGTAACTATCTGGGGTTTACGTAAAAACCTCTGGGTAGCGATAAATCTGCCCCCCAGCACAAAGCGCTTTACTATAAACTCCCCCTTTTCTAAAGAAAAATCAACGCAGTCCGTAGCACAGCCTACTCCAAATTTCTGTGCAATTCGTGGGGCAACTTCCTTACCCAGTCTGGTTCCGCCTATCAGGAGGAGTTCTGGTTTGTACTGATTTATGAGGGAACATAGGCAATCTACAACGATATCTGCATGCAATTCTGAATCGATAGAATAAACTTTGTCTGCTCCGCAGAAAATATAAGTATCCTCTATATCATCGTGTTTTCCTATTGAAATTGCGGCAAGTTCTAATCTTAAAGAGTCTGCAATTTCCCTTCCTTTTGCAAGGATCTCAAGGGCAGTTTCGTAGTCTTCTGAAAATGTAAAAATCATTTCTTATCTCGATTAAGTAATTATGATTTTTCAGACATTATAATCTTGGCGAGTTCTTCGATATCATTCAGGATTACTTCTTTTCGTTTCATTTCAATGGCGGTAATGCTTAAATTCTCAACCCCTGCCTCCGGTTTCTCTAAGCTTATTTCGGTTATTCTTTTCTTTGAAGCGCCCAGGATCTGCAATAACGTAGGAATTCTTGGCTCATTGATTTCTTTGGTAACGGTTACTAAAGCGGGCAGTCTTGCTTTAGCTACTTCGTATCTGTTTTCGAGATTTCTTTCAACAATAATTTCAGTATCTTTTAGCTCCATTTTCCTTGCGTATGTTAACACGGGGATTCCTAGCGCCTCTGCCAACCTCGGTCCTATTTGAAAAGAAAATTCATCAATGGATGCCTCACCGCACAGAATAAGGTCGTACTTAATTTTATGGATAATTCCAGCCAGGATAGTTGCAGTGCCCAGAGAATCAGTATCTGCACTGTAAATAAAAGCTTCATCAGTGCCCATGGCTAAGGCTTCTTTCGCCGCCTCTTTTGTACCACCAATTAAAGCAAAAACATTTCCGCCGTGTTTTTCCTTAATCCTGACTGCCTCTTCAAGTGCGTTTTTATCGAAGTCGCTTATCTTTCTGGCGGCTCCTTCTGTAATGGGGTGTTTGGTGGCTGTGTCTACCGTTATCTGACCCAGATCATATATTTGCTTGATGCATACAATAATATCCACGATTACTTCTCCACAACCAAATAGCCTAACCACGAAGGGCACAATGAACACGAAGTAAAAATTTATAAAACAAATCTCTTGATTCCATTTTTTAATAATTTTTCATTAAAATTAATTAACAGACCTATCCTTATTTTTGCAATTACTTTGTTAGATAAGTCATCAAATTCCATAAATAAATTTCTTCGTACCCTTCGTGGTCTTCGTGGTTACAAAACTCACGTGTTTATAGCTTTAGTATGGGGCAAAATCTTTCCCCAAAAGTTCTCTGCTGATTATTAACTTCATGATATTTTGTGCACCTTCAGCCCCCATTATATAGGAAGCTACACCCCTTAAACCCTTTTCCAGCCCTGCCTCTTTGGTATAGCCATAAGCTCCATGCCATATCAATACGTCCTTAATAACATCAAAGGCTACTGTTGGTGCGATAAGTTTTGCCGAAGCTACGGCTTTGTTTATTTCTTTATGGCTGAACCTGTTTTTCGTGTACATCTGGTCAAGCATCCAGGCAGCCTTATAGACAAGCAATCGAGCGGATTCAAGTTTCGCATAATCCTCTGCCACCTGGAACTGCATTCCTTCAAATTTTGCCAGAGGGGAGCCGAAGACACGTCTTTCTTTTAGATACTCAATTCCGGATTCTAATGCTTTCTCGGCAGCGCCAATACACGCAGCGGCCACCAGCGGCCTGGCGCAATTAAAACCCTCCATTGCATAATAAAAGCCTTTATTCCAGTCCCCGATAAGATAATGTGACGGTATCTCCACATTCTTTATGATTATGGCGCCGGTAGATATTCCTTCTCTTCCCATCTGTTTGAAGACATTGGTAGTTATTCCCGGAACATCTTTTACCGGAAGATAACAAAGTGATAGGCCTTTGTGCGCAAGCTCCGGGCTTGTCTTTACAACCGTCACATAACCTCCCCCATATTTCGTGGCTTCTCTGACACCGCTTATAAAGGTCTTCGAGCCGTTTATCACCAATTTTTCTCCCTCTTTTGCCATCGTAGTGGATACAGCGGCTACATCCGAACCCCCAGCCGCCTCAGTTGAAGCTATTCCCAGAAAGGTCTTTCCTTTTGTAACATCAGGCAGGAGTTCTTCTTTTGCCTTTTTACTCCCGTATCTATTTATCAGGAATCCCCAACCGGCTTCTACCAGATAATAAACGGCAGTAGCCATGCTTATATCTGCCCTGGCAATTTCCTCCGTAGCTATTGCAGCAGTAACGAAGTCAGCACCTGAACCGCCATATTCCTGCGGGATAGTAATGCCAAGAAGTCCAAAAGATGCCATGTCTTCCAGTACTTCCTGGGGAATCTCCCCTTTCTCATCAATTTCATTAGCTTTCGGCGCGATCTTTTTCTCACAGAACTCTCTCACAGACTTTCTGAAAAGTTCCTGCTCTTCGGTAAATGAAAAATCCATAATTATAATTTCCTTATTAAGTTAAGCCTTCGTATACTTTTTATGCCACTAAGACACAAAGTCACAAAAAACATTTTTTGTAGTAGAGACAGGTTTAAAACCTGTCTCTACACATCCCAAAAAATCGATGTTTAATACTGCAAAATACCAGAGAATCCTTTGAAAAATGAATACCATGAGGTATACTCTCTCTAAAGTGCTGTGTAGGGGCAGGTTTGAAACCTGCCCCTACGGTAAAATATACGATGAATGCATGAATGTTGTTTTTAATCCGTACAATCCCCTTATGCCACCTTTGTTAAAAGGTGATTATGGAGAATTACGTATCGTAATTTTGCGGCAATGCTGCGTTTTGAATTGTCTATGAAAAATAACTAAAAAAACCTCATAGCGTGCGAATGTTGCCATAACCATAACATATTTAATTGAATACTCAAGCATAAATTTAATCATAATATCAACCAAAAATGAAATAAGTGCTGAGTGTTGAGTACCAGGCGCAAGTTGCATTACATCCGCCACTCGTCACTTGTCACTGTAAAGGCTTGATGTTACTTATGCAGTATTGTAAAATATTATCAAACATATCTGAAAGCTTTATATGATAAAAGGCGTTAATCTTTTTAGCGGCATCGGGAGAAAACTGCTATGCTGGTTTTTGCTCCTGTCTATTCTGCCTATCATGGTGGTTGCCATCCTTACCTATCGGTATGCACGCGAAACCATCAAAAACGAACTCCTGAACGAAGAGGCTTTCCTGGCTGAAGGCATCAAGAATCACATACAGACCATACTGGATGCAGGTGAATATTCATCTCAGTTTTTCGCTTCCGATGAGTTTATACGAAGGCATTTGGAGATTTTGAATCATAATCCCGATAATAAACGTATTGTCAGGAAATTCAACGATTACATGGTGTATAAAACGAATCTGAATAAGGATTTTTATGAAACCTTTGTTTTAAACCCGGCGGGAATTATTGTTGCCTCAAGTAACGAGAAAAGTATCGGCAGAATAGAATTTGGCGCTGATTATTTTGCATATGGCAAAGGAGGTCCTTATGTCAAAGACGTCTATATAGATGAAAACACAGGAGAGTTTTCGATAGCTTTTGCAGCGCCTGTTCTAAAAAAGCGTGGTGGAAAGTTTTTGGGTGTACTGGTGATCCGGTTTAATGCAAACAAGTTAAATGAGGTTACAACAGGAAAAAAGGTTGGTGCCGTTGAAGATGTGGGCACGTTTCTGCGAAGGGGTAAGACAAGTGAGGCGTATATTGTAAATGAAAATCATCTTATGCTTAGCGGGTCGAGGTTTAAGGAAAACGCTATTTTAAGCCAGCTAGTTAATACCGAACCTGTAACTACCGCTCTTAACTCTGGGAAAGAGGTTGTGGGCGTGTATAAAAATTATATGGGAAGGAAAGTTATTGGTGCAACACGATATTTAAAGAAAATGGGATGGGTTTTACTCGTGGAAACGGATGAGTCTGAGGCATATTCCCCCATTTCCAAGTTCAAATATAGGGCAATTACGGTGGTGGGGATATGTATCGTTGGCGTTGTATTTATTTCATTATTTGTTTCGAGAGGGATTATTAATCCCATCATCCTGCTTGTTAAGGGGATGAAACGGGTAGCGGAAGGTGACTTGAATTTCCGGGTTGAAACTAATTTGAAAGACGAATTGGGTGAACTAACAGCTTCGTTTAATTACATGACTGACGATATCAAGGATGCCCGGGAAAAACTCCTGAAATTAAAGGCCGACCTCGAAGAGAGAAAAGAATATCTGGAGAGTATTTTAAAACATGCAAATGAATTAATTTTTACGTTGGATGTCCAGGGGAACTTTACCTTTATCAACCCAAAAATTAAAGAGTGGGGCTATGATGAAAGGGAACTGATCGGACAGCCGCTCATTTCTATCTTATTTGATAAGCGACAGGAAAATGTTGACCAGATTGTTCACAATGGTTTCAGAAGGATATTTGAGGTTGAAGTACTGGACAAACAAAAAAATATCCGAAATGTGTTGCTGAGCACGGCGCTTGTTAAGAATAAAGAGGGTCAGGTAATAAGTGTGCTGGGCACTGCCAACGATGTAACGGAACTGAGACGACTTGAACAAAAACTCGTGCAGGCTGACAGGCTGGCATCGATAGGTCAATTAGTGGCGGGTATTGCCCATGAAATCAATAACCCGATCGGGGTAATTTATCTGTACAGCACAGAAAGCATGAAACTTTTCGAGAGGGTTACGAATGCCTTAAAACTCATAAACTCCATTCCTATATCTGAAAATACGCAGAGACTAAATGAAGTTGTTGCTTCTCTGGAGCATGAAACGAATACCGAACAAGGAAAGGATAAACTGAAAAAAGAGCTTTTATATATTGCCGATGATTTAGGCAAGTATTGCAAAGAATTGGCGCAAATATATAATGTTATTGGCAAGACTCGATCATATTTGCACGAATACTTAGAAGGTTCTGTGAAAGAGTCTATACGATGTAAAGATTTAATCAGCGGTCTGCTCGATTTCTCAAGACAAAAAAAGCCGGAAATGTGCATGTCCAGCGTGAACAATTTGATAGACAGTGTGCTCAGTATTGTGGAGAAACAATACAGGAAAGAGAAGATAGAAGTAGCCCGCATACTCGATCCGCATGTCCCGGATGTAATGATGGATGCCCGTCAGATGGAACAGGTTGTTATTAACATTGCCAATAATGCCGTTTTTGCCATGAAAGAGGCATTGGGAAACGGCGAACATGTTGGAGTCTATCGAAAGGGTGAGTTGACAGTAGGATCGCGTTTCCATTCGGATAAAGGATGCGTGGAAATATTTATAACGGATACAGGTGTGGGCATTAGCAAAAATGATCTGGGGAAAATATTCGATCCGTTTTTTACCACACGGAAAGACGGAAAGGGCACAGGCCTGGGTTTAAGCATTAGTTATGGGATTGTAAAGATGCATGACGGCAGCATCGAGGTGGAGAGTGAGACCGGCAAGGGTACGACATTCAGAATATTTTTGCCTTTAGAGACAAAAAAAGAACAAGGGATGCGTGTGGTTAAATTGTAAATCTGTTATCGTGGATTATTTGTCACGCAGGCAGAAATCTACGAAGGAAGACTTTGTTAGTAAGGAGGTGCATTATAATATGCTTATAGAATACATCAACAAAGCAATGAGTAAAGCAGTATACGATAAACTAGAGGATGGTAGTTTTTCAGGTAAAATTTTACAATGTCCCACGGTTGTGGCTTTTGGAGAAACGCTGCATCAATGCCAGCAGGAACTGAAGTCCGCTCTTGAAGGGTGGCTGATCGTAAAAATTAGGCATGGTGATAAATTACCCGTAATTGATAAAATCAATCTAAACAAAAAGATACCCTCTCTTAAAGAGGCAATTGTTCATAGGTAACAAAACATGGGTAAATGGAATCCATGTAAGCGAGGAGATTTTATAAAGAAACTGAAGGAGCTTGGCTTTGAATCACCTGAGCCAGGTGGTCGTCATTTCTATATGCGTTACGGTACATACACACTCACTCTGCCAAGTAATAAAGAATATTCTGTCCAGCAAATCAAGATGCTCCTCAAGGAAATTGAACGTGGTATAAATAAAAAAATCTCCCCTGAAGAATGGGAAAATCTTTAGAGAATATTAAAGATGAAGACAGACGGCACAAAAATATTAGTAGTTGATGATGAAGTTGGATATCGGAAGGTGCTCAACAACGCCCTGACGGAGCGCGGTTTTGTTGTCAAAACAGCGGCATCCGGCGAGGAGGCTTTGGAAGAACTCAAAAAACAGGAATTTGCCATTGCCTTATTAGACATGAAACTGCCGGGAGGAATTGACGGACTGGAATTACTTCAGAGAATTAAGGGAATGTATAACACTTCCGTACTGATAATGACCGCCTATGGCGGCATAGAGACCGCCGTTGAGGCGATGCGGCGGGGGGCATTTAATTATATTACAAAGCCATTTAACCTCGACGAGATCATCCTCAATATCGACCGCCTCATTGTGCAGCAAAAGATTATTGAAGAAAACAAGTACCTGCATTCAGAGCTGGAGAAGGTCTATGGATTAAAAAAGATCGTGGGCAGTTCCAGAGAGATACAGAAGGTGCTGGACATGGTTTCAAGGGTTGCCCTCAGCACTGCCACCGTGCTGATTACCGGCGAGAGTGGGACGGGAAAGGAGCTTGTGGCCAGGGCGATCCATTTTACGGGAAATCGGAAGGACGAAAAATTTGTCGTAATCAATTGTGCGACCTTATCCGAAAACCTCCTTGAAAGCGAATTGTTTGGGCACGTGAAGGGCGCTTTTACCGGCGCTATCAAAGATAAAAAAGGTCTTTTCGAAGAGGCGGATGGCGGCACCCTGTTTATGGATGAGATTGGCGATATCCCAAAATCGGTGCAGGCAAAGATTCTAAGAGTTTTACAGGAAGGAGAATTCATTTCTCTTGGTGACACCGCTACCAAAAAAGTAGATGTACGTATCATTGCCGCAACAAACCAGGACTTGTTGCAGCGAGTGCAGGAAAAGGAATTTCGCGAAGATTTGTATTATCGTTTAAATGTAATCAACATCAAGATGCCTCCATTACGTGACAGAAAAGAGGATATCCCGCTGCTGGCAAAACATTTTATCGAAAAATATAACAAAAAGGAAAACAGGCAGGTCAAAGGAATTTCGCCGGAAGTAGAAAAGGAATTTTATGGTTACAACTGGCCTGGCAATGTCCGTGAATTAGAGAACGTCATAGAAAGGGCGATTACCCTTACCAATGAAGATGTCATATCGTTAAACGTAATCCTGCCGCTGGTAAAAAAGGAGGGTGGAACGGAGTTTGTTGGCGATGATTTACTTTCACAGCCATATAAAGAGGCACGGAGAAAGGCGCTTGATGCATTCAATATAAAATACATAACAAATGTGTTGAATAAAACGAGCGGAAACGTAACAAACGCCGCCAAGGAGAGTGAAATAGAACGCCAGTATCTCCAGCGCATGCTGAAAAGATATAACATTAAATCAAAGGATATCTTTTAGCTTTCAATCTTAGAATATTTTTGCTTGTTGAGTCACACCACACCTGTCCAGTTTTGCACAGTTAGTGTCAAAATGTTTTTCGCTTGAACCAGACCCAATATAAAAGGTAATATCTGTTAGTTTTTACTTGAATGATTGGTAAAATCATTTCTGGCCTGAAATAAGGTATTTTCCTTTGCCCAACGTTAACGCCAACGAAAGAGAGTTCATGGGCCAGGTTGTTACCTGGCTAAACGAGGCTATTTCGCAAGGTGCATATGCATTCGATGTAGTTTCATCAGAGTCGTCTCTCAAGGTCTCATCCACTACGACAAACTTTCCGGATATTCAAATATGGCTCAATAGGGCTTCAGGCGTGGGTTTCTGCGGCTGGGAACTGAAAACGCCTGATACTCAGGCGGATGATAAAACACTTCTTGAGAATGCCACCAGAAAAGCCATGTCCATGAATGCGGACTATTTTGTGACATGGAACATGAGGGATGCCATTATCTGGCGAACACCAAACAGAAATGAAAAGGTTACCCACGATCACCGCTTAAAGACATACCCATCCATACTTCCCGTTACTGAGGTCAACGACCTCTGGGTTGTTTCAAAACAAGAGCTACTCAAAGGAAGGGCAAGGGAGATACTCTACGACCTATCCGTCCTCCACCGTGATGGACACCTTCATCTTATCGATGTGGATTCTACATTCTTTGTCCACATCCTCACGGAGGCGGTAAAGACCCTTATCCCGCACATCCATCAATCTCTCGTTACAAAAATGGGAAAAGATAAAAGGTTTAAAGAGGGGCTATTCGACTGGGCTGTAAAGCAGGCCATTGCCAACTATGATGATCCTGCATTTTATGAAACAGTTTCGCGACAGGTGGTTTATCGCCTGATTGGAAAGGTTCTTTTTTATCTCACATTGAGGCGATTCCGTTCAGAACTTCCAGCCATGCACCTTACGGACATTAACCCATCCCAAATAAACGAAAAGTTGAAGGAATACTTTGAGATGTCCCGGCAGATTGACTATCAGGCGGTCTTCGAAGAGGACTTCACGGACAGCATACCTGTTCCCCCTTCGGGGGTTGAACCCCTTGTCGCTCTTATTGAAGACCTCAACCGCTTCAACTTTTCGAATATGCCTCACGATGTGGTGGGAAACGTTTTTGAGAAACTGATTCCGCCCGAAGACCGTCATGCACTTGGCCAGTTTTTTACAAGGGAAGAACTCGTTGACTTTATTAACGCCTTCTGTATTCAAACGGTAAATGCAAAGGTTATCGATCCAACCTGCGGCACGGGAACGTTCCTTATAAGGGGCTACGACAGACTAAAGAACATGGGAGAAAGATCACACACAACCCTGCTTTCCAATTTATGGGGTGTTGATGTTGCCCATTTTCCCGCCGAGCTTGCCACTATAAACCTTTACCGACAGAACCTGTCGGACTATAGAAACTTTCCGAGAATCGTGTCAAAAGACTTTTTTGATGTTAAGCCTGGCGACACCTTCAAATTCCCGCCGGTAGTAAAGAATGTAGGAACAATCACCTCGTAAAATTCGTAAAGATCAAGAAACGCCTCAAAGACCTCATCCCCTGGGATATGAAGATGGAAGCCATGAGGAGATGGGGTGGGCTGGATAAAATTGTTCATAAGATTGAAAAGACGGGTTCTGAACACTTCAAACTTAATGGAACGAAGATTGAGAATACCTTAAAAGGCATTGCAACTTATGAGGATGATGATTTTAGAATCAGTGTCATACGGCAGGGTGAGCTTTTGGAAAAGCTTGAATCTGCCGGAAAGACAGTAAAATGGGGACAGTATTTAAGGGCGCCCGATGTTTATTTTGAAATCCTGAAAAAATGCCGTGTAGGGGCGATTCATGAATCGCCCTTACTGGTGCCGCTTAGCGAGGTAGCAGAGATAAGAAGGGGTTACACAACTGGAATAAACGAATTCTTCTACCTCGATGAAGATAAGATAAAACACTGGGGAATTGAGGAGGAGTTTTTAGCCCCTGTAATAAAGTCACCGAAGGAGGCCAAAAGCATTTTATTAAAATCTACGGATGTTGCGTGTAAGGTCTTCCTCTGTCATGAAACCAAGGCAGATTTAAGAAAACAGCAGAAATTTGGCGCATTGAAATACATTGAATGGGGCGAGAAGCAAAAGACAAAAGACGGAACTGCATGGCCAGAGGTAGAGACCGTATCGGGCCGTAAACTCTGGTACGACCTCGGTGAAAGAGAACCAGGGAAGATACTCCTTCAGATGATTACCAATGATAGATTCTTTGCCCCGTATAATGCCGATAATGTTCAGGTTGACCACAATCTTTTTGAGTTATTCCCAAATCAGAAAGCTTATTCATATGGTCTTGGCATCTATCTCAATTCAAGCATTGTCGCACTTTTCAGGGAATTGACAAGCAGGGTGAATCTCGGCGAAGGCGCTACAAAGACGGAAGGCATTGATTGGAAGGACATATTGACACCAAAAAAAGAAATTCTCCAAGCCCTGAGCGAGCACAAGAAGCTGTCGGAGGCTTTACAGAAAAGGGCCATCGAATCCATCTTTGAAGAGGTCAAGATGAAGGACAGGCAAAGGCTTGATAGCCTCGTCCTTGAAGCGATTGGCCTCGACCCGAAGAAATACTTAAAACCCATATATGACGGTCTCTGTGAACTGGTAAGGGAGAGGTTGGAACTTGCAGGAATGAGAAAAAAGATCAAGACTACCAAAACTGAAAAGGATGTGGAAAAACTCGTGGAACAGGTCATCAATGAAGTTATCCCCAACGGTCATAGAAAATTTCCAGAGGAGTTTATTGACAACAGATATCTCAAGGATGCGAAAGAGATATCCATCCCCAATGAACCCCTGAAACTTGGTAGATTTTTCTTTGGCCGCCAGGAGATCTTGGCAGAAAGCGGCTTTAAATGCGAGGCTGCAAGTGTTGCTGAGGCAAAATTCATTATTCTTTCACAAAAGCCAAATTGCTACATCATCAAACTGCCCGAAGACAAAATACGTCTCAAAAATGCCATTGATGAATGGGAAAGATATATCGAGGGGCTGAAAGACGAGCTTTTCCAAACCTTCTTCACCCGTACCCACGACCACAAACTGGCGGATACCTTAGTATCAAGGGTAATGGAAAAATTCGAGATACGAAACATATAAAAAGGAAAAATGAAACACTATTTGTTATTAGCGAATGTAAATAGGATTCTTCTTTCAGAATAAATTGCTATTCAACATAACGTTGTATTTTTTTCGTTACTCCGAACCATGCACTGAAACATCAAGTTCAAGGTCTCTTTAAAATTCCCAAGTATCAAGTACCGCAAACATCCCTTTTGTAACACATAAATTGTAGCAATTGAACTACTTGTTGGATTTCATCACGCATATAAACCAACTAACATCTTATAAGATTGAAATTCCTAAATGCTAATATAGGAATCCCACTCTATATGATTTTTAAACTGCAACCAAATTGTTTCCACTTGTTAAACTTTTGTGGTTATGTTTTATGTATCGCTAGTTTTAATAGTTATGACTATTGCTGGAAATTAAACATGAAACGAATTGTTTACAGTTAGATTATCAGAAATAAGTTCAAAAAATTTTTTACTTTTTTTAACTCCGTAAATTTAAAACGCTTAGAGCAATCTAAGCGTTTTTTATTTTTATAGGTACAGGCATTGCAAAACAATACTATCGAAAAAGTAATTTTTCGAGAGGATTTTTAAAGATGATGACAAAAAGAATATTAATCGTTGATGATGAAGAAGGATACAGAAGGGTACTGCTGAATTCATTGACAGACAGCGGCTATGAAACGAAGGCCGTGAAAAACGGTTTAGAGGCATTGGAGGAGATTAAAAGGCAGAGATACTCAATTATATTACTTGATGTGAAGATGCCGGGCATGGATGGCATCGAATTGTTAGAGCAGATAAAAGGGACAAGATTTTCTTCTCATGCTCACATAGTGATTATTACAGCCTATACAGACCGGGATATTGCAAAGGAGGCCGTTAGAAAAGGCGCAAAAAAGGTGATTACCAAACCTTTTAGTATGGACGACATTGCGGCATGTCTTAGTGAATTATAGTAATTTTAACTCAGGAGAGGTGAAATATGATAAAGATGTTTAAGGAACGCATAGTTTTTGTTATTGCTACGTTTGTATTTTTTGGGTTGTTTCCCTTAATTTTGTTCAAAATGCTTGCATTTCCAAAGGCAAACGCTGAACTGAAACAGGGTGTTCAAAGGAATCTGGAAGGTATTGTAAGCAAGCAGAAGGATATGCTTGCCTTATTGTGGGATGAAAAAAAGTCGCATGTCAGGGCTATTTCAGACACTATTCAAAGCGCATTGTTTATTCGGAGTAACGATGATTTTGTGAGTCTTATAAACGGAACAGATAAGCACGAATACTTGAGACTAAAGACGCAATTGGAGTGCACAAAGGCAGACCATGGTTATAAGGGGATTTTTGTTTGTGATGGAGCCGGTATTGTCCAGATAGCAACTGAAGATGAAAAGTCGTTAGTAGGCATGAATATTATGAAAGAAAAACCCTTCCGTAATATTCAGGAGACCTTATACGACGGTAAAACGTATATTTCCGATGCGGTTGATTTTTCACTCCCCGGGGATGCTCCTGAAAAAAATGGGAACGGTTTGCCTTCGATGTTTATGTCTTACCCCATTAAGGGTCAAAATCATGATGTGATTGGCGCAATTGTATTGTGGACGGATACATCGATACTGACCAAGGCTATGAAGAGTATCGTGCTTGGGAAGACAGGAGAAGCCTATCTGGTAAACAAAGACGGCGTTATGATTAGCGAATCGAAGTTTTCAAAGTATGTTAAAAATGCGAATGGCACGGACGCCATGTCTTATAAAGTCGTGGAACCCGATACCCAGATGGTAACAAAGGGAGTTGGAAAGTGTATTACGGGCAAAATCAGTGGTTACGATTTGGAAGGATACAGGGATTATGACGGGCTAAAAGTAGTGGGTGCGTGGACGTGGCTTAAAGATTTGAATATGGGACTTATTGTAGAAATAGATGCAGACGAGGCCTTTGGAGTAGTTGATAACATTAATTCGATGATATTACCACTCATGATCGTGATGATAATCCCGGCTTTTATCTTTGCAACGTTGATTTACCGGAAGCTTTCCACAGGGTACGTGCTGAAAGACATGTCCCTGCCAAAGAAGGCTACGCTGGGCGTAACAAGCATCATTATGGTGGGGTTTGTCATAGCAATTATGGACGGTTATGAGCTAAAGAAAGAACGCGGTTATCTTCGGGAACAGCGATACAAGGTGCATAATCCCTTGAATGTATTTGGTTCTATTGTAACGCAGAGGGATGAAGATTTTATCAAGAGTAATATTTCTAAATTCAAGGAGGAGCTTCCGATTTTCAAATCCGAAAATACTTTTCATCCGGGAAGTGAGGAAAGACAAATCGCAGAAAGCATTATAAAACCGATGATAGAGAGAACGGTCGCAACGTGGGAATTAAAACCTTAAAAGATTACTATAAGATTTTTATATAAGGAGAAATTGTCATGAATAACACAATTGTGTCAACAATAGATGAATCCAGGGCGCTTCTTGATGTAAAGGATGCAACAGGATGGTATGAGTATGAGCCTTCTTACGATGGTGTAGTTACGCATATCAACACGGCTGGCGCGAGGCTTTTTGGATTTACATCGCCTGACGATGTGATCGGGAAAAAGATTAATGAGTTGTATGCGCATCCGTTTGACCATGAGAAGACGCTGTCCATGCTGTTCAGGGACGGACAGGTAAATGGGTTTTATACACTGATGAAATCAAGGAACGGCAAGTTGTTTTTTATAAAACAGGCAAGTTCATTGGTAACTGAGGGATTATACAAATGTCCTTTGAAGATTAAGAGTGAATTTGAGCCTATTCAGTCGCTGGTTTCTTTGTAATAACAAACCATGAACAATACAAACCGTTTCGTTTTAATCGTGGACAATTGAACCGGCCGAAGCTGCTTGGAACCTTGCTTTAACTCCGCCATTCATGGTGGAGTTATGCAGGCGTATAAAGCCGGCTTTAGCCATGATTTTTTTGGTTCAGGGCTAAAGCCACTATTAGCTTCGTTCTCTAACCCCAGGCTAAAGCCTGAGGTTAATTCAAATTTAGGGAGAATATTTTTATGAATGAATCACTACAAACACCTAATGGGAATACAAGGGTGCTGATACTTGCAACGTTAGCGTTTGCCGTATGCTTTGCCGGTTGGGCGCTCTTTTCTCCTTTAGCGGCATACCTGAAGGTCGAGTTTAAGTTGTCTTCCACAGCCGTGGGATTGTTACTCGCAACGCCTGTATTACTTGGCTCTATTGCCAGAGTGCCCATCGGAGTTCTGACGGATAAATTTGGCGGCAGGCGGGTTTTTAGTATCCTGCTCTTATTTGGCTTTTTCCCTATGTTTATCGCGGGTTTTGCGCATAGTTACAGCTTTTTACTGATCTGCGGATTTTTCTTCGGTTTGGTGGGCACATCATTCGCCATCGGAATCCCACAGGTTTCTCAATGGTATCCAAAGGAAAAACAGGGTTTGGCATTGGGGATTTATGGTGTGGGTAATATAGGTTCAGCCTTTGCCACTTTCGGGGCGCCAATTCTTGTAGAGTCTATCGGCTGGCATAAGGTATTTATGGTTTACTCAATTCCTTTGCTCATAATGGCCGTTGTTTACTGGTTTTTCTCCGAGGATGCGCCAAAGCCGGCCAATGCAAAGACGCCAACTTTTGGTGATAAACTGAAGGTATATAAGTCTTCTAATTTGATATGGGTCTTTTGCTTATTCTACTTCATGACCTTTGGATTCTTTGTAAGCTTTTCGTTATGGTTGCCTTCGTACTTGAGAGATTTTTACAGGATTACGCCTGTAAAGGCCGGTAGTCTTACCGCAATATTCGTATTTGCTACCACCTTTGCCCGTATTCTGGGAGGTTATCTCGGCGATAAGATTCCTGGAAGGCGCATTTTGGTAGTTCTTTCACTGGTGATACTCAGTATATTGATATTCCTGAATCTCAATGTTTCGTTAATGACTTCACTGACTGTCTTTTATATAATGGGTGTCTGTCTGGGTATTGGTAATGGCGTTATATTTAAACTTGTTGCGGAGTATTTCCCAAAGGATACCGGCACTGTCGGCGGTATGGTGGGGGCAGCAGGGGGACTAGGAGGCTTCTTCCTCCCGATTATCCTGGGTACATTAAGGGATTATACCAACAATTATTCGTTAGGATTTATCTTCGTATCACTCGTGTGTCTCATGAGCCTTTCCTTTATGGAAGAGAAAACGATAACGAAGATGCACAGAAAAGCTGTGAACGCTTGAGGTTGTTTGTATAGGACACAAGCGTAGGGGCAGGTTTTAAACCTGCCCCTACGTGATGTTTCGGTGCATAAAATAAAGATTTGAATTATGAGTGTATTTAAGATTGCAACCTATTCTCTGAACACCCGCTGGTTCACTGCCGCTGCGGCCACGCTAATGATGGCATTCATTACTCAGTTGTACGGCTTCAATGCGGTTGTTCCCTACATTTTTATAGCCAGTCTGGTCATATTCCTCTCTGTAACCATTTTTGAGATTGTTCGGACGGTATTGTTCTATAGAGATACCCTGAATGAACTCCTG
>JAHFOY010000178.1 GCA_023261485.1 Planctomycetota bacterium | reverse complement strand
TCGGGTGAGCTCGGAGATCGTGAGTATCTTGTTTCTGCTTGCCACAATATCCGGTAATATGGGAAGCATTCTTGCAAAACTCATTCAGTCACCCTCTTTTACTTCAATCCTTTTTATGCTATCAGCCCTTCCCGTTTGGCTATCAACAACAATTTTCACACCATTTATACGAACATCTTTTTCAGCCACTTCAAATCGGGTGGGCATCTGAGTCACAATCGCCTTTAAAACACATTCTATCTTTCTGCCGAGGATGGACTCATGAGGTCCCGTCATTCCCAAATCACTGATGAAGGCCGTTCCTTTAGGCAATATCTTTTCATCTGCAGTAGGCACATGGGTATGCGTACCGACAACGGCGCTTACCCTGCCATCCAGATACCATCCCATTGCAATCTTTTCAGAAGTCGCCTCTCCATGCATATCCACAATAATGATGTTTGTTTCTCTTGAGATATTCTTCAGAATCTCATCGGCAGCCCGGAAAGGGCAATCTATGGGTTTCATAAACACCCGGCCCAGTAAATTAATCACACCGACCGGTTCTCCCCTCTTCGCTTTCTTTACAACATAGCCTTTTCCAATGGCTAATGGTGAATAATTCCCGGGTCTAATGATGTTTTTGTTCGTTTCCAGGGCATGCAGCACTTCTTTCTTGTCCCAAACATGATCGCCAGTGGTTATAACGTCAACGCCGTAAGAAAACAGTTCCGCAGCTATATCCTCTGTAATACCGGCGCCTGCTGCCGCATTTTCTCCATTTGCAATACAAAAGTGTATATCTTCCTTCTCGACAAAAGACTTTAACTTGTCTTTTAAAATAATGCGCCCCGGCTTCCCTACAATATCACCAATGACCAAGACGTTGATTTTCATTAAGAATTCTTTCCATAAATATGCTTAAATTTTTCTTTCAAACGTCTTTCAACGTCAGGCGGAACAAACTGGCCCACACTTCCTCCCAGGCTCACAGCCTCCCGGATTAATGTTGAATTCAGGAACGAGTATTGTTCGCTGGTCATCACAAATACCGTCTCTACTTCTTTATTCATGGCGCGATTTGTCAGCGCCCTTTGAAATTCGTGCTCAAAATCTGACACCGTCCGTATACCCCGCAATATAATGTTCGTCTGCTGTCTTTTGAGATAATCCACCAGCATACCATCAAAACAATCCACCTCGACATTCTTTAGTTCCTTAACATGATCCAGAATCATTTCCATACGTTCTTTGACGGAAAACATGGTGTCTTTCAATGGATTACGTCCCACCGAAACAATCAAGGTATCGAATATAATACTGCCTCTTTTGATTACATCAAGGTGTCCATTTGTCACAGGGTCAAAGGTGCCTGGATAGACCGCTTTTTTCATTGCTGATTATACCTTAAAACCAGAACCGCCGTGGAGTTGTTTTCTGTAAACCTTTTGGTGTTATATCAAATCTGTATGAATTATCGTTTCTTACCGGATCCAGCTCTAACGTAAGACTACCTATCCAGTCATGGAAATAACGGGACAATACGAAATTTGTCTTAAGATTTCTGGGTTTGGTTTCTACATCCCCATCCTTATCCTCAACTTTCGCCAGAGACTTTAAGTCATACTTTTCCCCCGCCGTCACGCTCCATTTTTCACTGATCTTGTAATCTGCCGCCAAAATAATCGTTGAACTAATGTCTCTGATGAAACGGTGACCGATGAAATATTGCCAATCGGGAGGGCTGTAAATCTCAACGCCTGAGCTGAGAACATCAAATTCAAGTTCTTCCGTGTTGAACTCGTTCCGTTCAGAAACAAAGGCAACGATATCTGTAAGCTGTGATCGGAAATCTAAATTCACAAAATCGTCTTTCCGCACAATAATCCCGTTTATACCGTCATTATAAATACCGGCATTTGTGGGGAACATATAATAATCTACATTAAATGTAACAAAATCTACCGTTTTTTCAAAACCAGGGTCTCCCCGCTTTGTCTGTAACATATTTTTTATACCTATCACTGCAACCTGGGATGAATCCAGCGCATCAACTGCATCGTATTGGTACAGCTCATTCGGGTCTTCCGTGACAACCGGACTATACGTATAGCGCAACTCAGGAACAAAGACATGTCTGAGACGATTTATCTTGAGCATGTCATTGTAAACACTATATGACCTCCAATGTGTCGAACTCCAATCAAATCCCGTAGACCCAATAAAGCGGCCGGTGGCAGGGCCGCCTGCCTCGTCAACGGCGTCAGAGGTATCGATACTTTCCGTGTATCCGGTCACCCTGCCTTCTATAAATGGATTTATGTTAAAGATCCATGGTTTAAACGGCATACTCACGCGATTAACCGTATCAACCCTTGTAACTGGCTGAGATTCAACCGATTGGTCTGTAGAGGCGAAGGCAACAGAAGAATTACCAAGACGGCTCATATCTGATCGGTCGAAAGAGCCGTCAAAATAAGTTGCTGAGGATTCTGAAGTAAATATAAGCCAGTTATCCCAGATAGGCTCTCCAATGATTCGATACGCCACTTCGGGCAGACGTTCCGCATATCTCTTCTCTCTCAGCGAATCAACGGTTGTATCAAATCCATTCAACTGCTCGTTAACCAAAAACGTTTCTGCCGCCGTGTCGTGAGTTCGGTATAAATACAACACCGTCTCGCGGTCTTTTTCTTCCTTAAATTGATGTTCGAAATATTCCCTCAGGAATCTGGGGTCGCTCAAATAAGAATATTCCATGTCCAAACGCCAATCGTAAGGCAACTCCTGCCTGTGTCTCCAGAGAATGGTACCACGATCCTGATCTTCAATAGGAATGTGATTGATATCAAAATCGCCTTGATCGTTGATATAGTATGTATTAACATAACCAAACACATCTTGCCCTTTATACTCGAAATCCAAGCCTGTGCCGAGACCCCTCTTTTGTAAATAATCGAGGTCAAAAGTAAGGTCACTCCAATCTTTTTGCTTGCCGCCTGTGAGTGCGTATAAATCCCAATCCGTCCGGAGAAACGAGCCAAAACGCGAAGAACTTCCAAATTCCCAGTCTTTCAGGAGTTTTTCCTTCTTTCGCACATCGAGAGCCAGGTAGGGTAAGTAAGCTACAGGATAGCTGCCCATATACAACGTGTTATGGGTAGAAGATACAAGATTATGTTCACCTCTCTGAACGAGCCTGATCTTTTTTCCTTTAAAACGGTAATGGGGATGTCCATAACCGCACGTGGTGATTACACCATTCTTGATTTCATACTGTCCTTTGCTTACATGCTTTATCTCTTCTCCGCTAACATAGGCAGGCATTCCTTCCAGAAGGGACGCCTTGCCTTTTTGTTTATGACCTTTAGTTTCTGATGCATCAGTTAATTTACCTTTTTTCTCTCTCTGAATTTTTGTTTTTATCTGGCTGTTAATAAGAATGCCTTTGTCTTCCTTTGCATTCTCAAATATCCTGTCGGCAATCTGCACATCATCTTCGCGGCGCATCGTCACATTCCCTTCTGCATACATCTCAGTAAAGGACTGCCCCAATGGCATCGAGCCCTCCCCGTCTTTTTTGTCAAACCACAAAATTACACTATCAGCATCTATCGTCGCATCCACTTTTTTAATTTTCACATTTCCAATGGCTACAACCAACCGTTTATCGCCTTCCTCCCATGAATCAATATTATCGGCGATAATATCCACGATTTCCTCCCGGGCAGGAACTCCGGCAGTCGGAACCTTTGCAGGTATTTCAGTAGAAAGATACTCCTCTTTTTTCAGCGAACGGATTTCTTCTCCCCGATGGACAACGTCCGTCTTTTGTGGTTCTTCAAAAGTTTCTATCGGTTGTATATTCGGATCGACCATAATCCCGGTCATCGTCTCAAACCGTAAATAAACCTGTTCATACTTTTCGTAGTTTTCATCTTGCAGGATGGTGACATTGCCTTCACAATATACCTCCACGGTTGCCTCTGTATATTGCGCAGCCTCTTCCTCGTGAAACCAGCAAACGGTTGAATCTGCGGTAATCTGAAACGGGCCCTGTAATATCCGCGCATCCTTATTGGCAACAAATACACGAACTCCGTCTTTTTTCCACGTACTGATGCGCTCTGCTGTTAGGGAGAAAGGACGCTGTACAACATTCTTTACAGACAACAAGCCTTCCGCGTAACTGCATGTGTTCAGGATGAACAAAAGGACAGGGACAAACAGAAATCGTATTGTTTGTATGAGAAAAGAATTCAAAATTACCGTCCTGCAAAGAAATTTTTTATGTGGCCAATCACGTAATCCTGTTCTTTCAGGGTAATCTCAGGGAAAATGGGCAGGGCTAATGTCTCACGTGAAGCCTTTTCGGACTCCGGTAAATCACCTTCTTTATACCCCAAATACTCAAAACACTTTTGTAAATGAAGAGGAACAGGATAATAAACAGCAGTTTCTATCCCCTGCTGCTTGAGGTATTGTATCAATTCATCCCTCTGTGATGTTGCAATCACGTATTGATGAAATATATGGGTGTTATATGATTCAACCTTCGGCAGCCGGATGGGCAACCCCATGAGATGTTCGCTATAATACGAAGCAACACATCTGCGGCTCTCAGACCAGTCATTCAGATATTCCAGCTTCACCGACAGGACGGCAGCCTGGATGGCATCCAGTCTTCCGTTAATACCGATGTGCGAATGATAATACTTCGGTTCAGACCCA
>JAHFOY010000177.1 GCA_023261485.1 Planctomycetota bacterium | reverse complement strand
TTAGGCAACTATTCCTTGTACGTAGACATACTATAAATCTGCATGAATTATTTCTGGCATTTAATTATAATTTTATAAGACCATACAGTTACCGTAGACTGAATGAGTCACACAAAGACTATGGGAGATATTTTAGGATTAATATTCTTTTTTATTGAGAAACTAAAACCATTCAGAAATATTGCAAGCCTTATTAACTATAGATCGGCAGTGTCTACACCTTGAAAAAATATAAATTAATATCTCATCCACTTAGATAATTACACAATAAATCTATTTTAAAAAACTCTAAGAAGATTAGTAGAACCTGGTTTCCAGACAGGGACTCCGCCAGTGATGGCTAATGTTTCTCCTTCGTTGATATAGCCGGCTTGTTTGGCTGCTTCAATACCCTTTTTCATCATGTCGTCGGTGTTTTGCATGGATTCGGTAAGAATGGGGATGACGCCCCATACCAGAGCAAGTCTTCTATACGTATTTAATGAAGGAGTAACTGCAATAATCAATTGTTTGGGCCGGTATTTGGAAACAAACCGTGCTGTACTTCCCGTTTGAGTGCTGGTAATAATGGCCTTTATATTAAGGTCGTTAGCTACCTGACAAGTAGCATTGCTAATCGCGTCAGGTATTGTGATAGGATTGTTTGGTGTATGCATCTCAAAATTATTTCTTCTAACCAGATGGGGTTCTATTTCTCTGGCAATTTTCGATAGCATACGCACGGCCTCCGCCGGATACCGGCCTCTGGCCGTTTCTTCAGAAAGCATGACTGCGTCACTTCCATCAAAAATTGCATTTGCAACATCGGTGACTTCTGCACGGGTAGGTCTATAGTTAATAACCATGGATTCTAACATTTGTGTGGCTGTAATGACGGGCTTACAATACCTGTTGGCGATATGGATGATTCTCTTTTGAACAAGGGGGATTCGTTCCAGGGGTATTTCTACTCCTAAGTCTCCCCTGGCGACCATAATGGCATCTGCGGTTTTTATAATATCTTCAAGGTTATCAAGCACTTCGTGTTTTTCAATCTTGGCGATAATGGGAGTGTCTTTGCCTTGTTTTTGTATAAGTTCCTTTAGCTCCAGTATGTCATCCACGGTTTTTACGAAAGACAAGGCCACATAATCCACGTCATGTCCGATTCCGAAGTCGAGGTCTCTTTTATCTTTTTCCGTTAGAGACGATATTGGCAGACTTCTTGTCGGTATGTTGATTCCCTTGCTGGTAGATAATGCGCCTCCAACGATGACCTGACAGAGAATATTCGTTTGGTCATTCTGAATAACCTTCAATTCAATCTCCCCATCGCAGAGAAATATGGCATCCCCGGCAAAAACCTTATCAGGCAACAATGGATAGGTAACCGATGCAATCTTTTCGTTCCCTTCGATGGCCTTGTTTGTAAGGGTAAACTGGTCGTTGGCTTTTAAGGTAATGGAATCTTTATAAAGTGACCCTATCCTGATTTTTGGCCCTGATAAATCCTGGATAATGGCGACTGGTTTCTGTAATCGCGCAGAGATGAGGCGTATGTTTTTTATATTGTTTTCGTGGTCAGATAATGTGCCATGAGAAAAGTTTAACCTTGCGACATTCATTCCCTCATTTATTAAATCTTCAATCATGGAGGGGGAATTGCAAGCAGGTCCAATAGTGCATACAATCTTCGTTTTTGAAAAATGATGCATTGCTAATCCTTCTGACAACGAAATTCTAACAGAAAATACATGGTTTATGAAATAGAGATTACGACGTATTGAATCTGTTACCTGTGGTAGATTATGAAATTGTCTCTCCGTTTTTGTTCGTCGATAATATAAAAGATGATAATTATTGTCAACTTGTAAAACATTTTGTGTTTATAAAACTCTTGACCTGAGAAACTATTTAGCATAAAATTTTGTTTATAATTTCAAAGCAAATACCTTTAAGATAATTTAAGGAGATTATAGAATGGGTAAGGTGAGATGCCCTGGAAGCATTCGGAATACGACTCCCGTGCCGATTGAACGTAAATGTCATAATTGCGGCGCAACTGTGGAGATGTGGAGTGATGAAGAGAAGGCCGATTGCCATAAATGCGGCACTGAAATATTTAAAGATAAAGTGCCAACCTGTGTAGAATGGTGTAAGTCTGCTGAGGAATGCATGGGCCACATATTTGATGTGAAGAAGATTCAGGAAGAAGCAAAGAAGAGAGCCGCTGCCGACGGGAATCCTAAATTCTTTGATCAGGTTACTGAACTGATTAAAAAGAAGCGAGAAGGGGTATAATTCATATCATGAGACAACAATTCTTTATAGTATTTTGGAAGAAATAAATCTTAATTACAAACTTAGCGATTCTATCCCTGTATTTTCCTCTAAGTTCAAGTCTTCTGTAAACAACATACTCGTAATTCGGCCCGGCGCCCTTGGTGATGTGATTGTTACATTGCCTACCCTTGAAGCCATCCGCAATCATTTCCGTAATGCCCACATTGAAGTTATGGGCTACTCATCCATTCTGGAAATTCTAAAAGGGCGTTTTTACGCCGATACGATCGGCCGATTTGACCAGGCGGATATATCACATCTCTTTGTGGAAAATTCCAGTATACCCGCATCTTTAACAAAGAAGCTCAAAGGCGTGGATTTGATTGTTTCCTTTCTTACGGACAAAGAGAAGGTCATGGTGGAAAATCTCAGGGCTGCTGGTGTGAGGTATGTTATACATTATGACCCTTTTCCTTCTGAAGGCGAGAACGTTCATATAATTGACCATTTGTTAAAATGTCTGGATTTGCTGGGCATCCCTCATTCGAATAAAATCCCTAAAATATTCTTAAAAGACGAGGATGTTCTTTACGGTAAGAATTTCGTTAAGAACCGCATTGTTGTTTCCGGGAAAAAGTTGGTTGCAGTGCATCCGGGGAGTGGGAGTCGGCAAAAATGCTGGACAACGAATCGCTATGCTGAATTGATAATGTGGCTCAATGAGGAGATAGGTGTGCAGGTACTCCTCATCTCAGGACCTGCTGATCGCGAAGTAATTGAGGATTTAAGAGGAAAAATAAAAGATAATTTCGTTCTCGCTGACCAACTTCCTCTACCCTATTTAGCTGCGATATTAAAACAATGCAACCTCTTTGTGGGAAACGATTCGGGTATTACCCATATGGCCGCTGCCGTGGGGATTCCCACCATAGCCATATTTGGGCCTACTGATCCACAAATATGGGGTCCAAGTGGAAAGCGGGGGAGAATCCTTTACCAAAAATCTCCATGCAGTCCATGTTCGTCAGATATAAGGAGAAATTGTATTTCCCAAACTTGTTTGGAAAATATAACTGCCGAAGCTGTTATTGAAGAGATAAGAGACTTTTATCAACATAATCTTTGATATTATCAGCAAAGTTATTCATTTTTCATTGACTGAGTTGTAATAGTTTTATATACTTTCACCTCGTTATTTAAACTTAACATGAACGATGTTCAGGTTCATTTTCAATTACAAACTAAAAGTAAGGAAAGAATAAATATCCATGTCCAAAAAATCCAGACAATGCCAATTGCAGCATAAGTACTTATGTAAACCACAGATTTCTCCGCAGGTTATAAAGAAAGGCATGAAGGTCAAAGACCTTGTAAATGAATATAGCCGGGCAGGCGCATTTAATGCGGGACGATTGGCGGAGGCATGCAAGTTATACTGTCATATGCTGGATGAAGATGCTACCGTTGGACTGACTCTTTCCGGGGCAATGACTCCAACGGGCATGGGAGGCATACTCATCACTCTTATGGAAAACGGGTTTGTGGATTTTATCGTTTCTACTGGAGCTAATCTATACCATGATCTTCATTTTGCATTGAACTTGCCCATACATCAGGGAGACTTTAGGGTTGACGACACAGAACTTTA
The DNA here is from genome assembly GCA_023261485.1 of Planctomycetota bacterium. Taxonomy (GTDB): domain Bacteria; phylum Planctomycetota; class Brocadiia; order Brocadiales; family Brocadiaceae; genus Wunengus. Next base: position 823 of record JAHFOY010000177.1, on the reverse strand, counting down.
TGAGGCGGGTATTGAACGCATATATGATATTTTTATAACTGATGATCTGCTGTTAAAAACGGATAAATTTATACAGGACATTGCCAGGAGAAATTCTACGTCAGAACCCATTTCCACAGCCGATTTTCATTACATTCTGGGCAAGGCTGTTCTTACAGACACCCCATCGCCTCAGTTAAGTTTTGTGGCTCAGGCAGCGAAATACAATGTGCCTGTATTTGTTTCTTCACCTGGCGATTCTTCGATTGGGATGAACCTGTCCTATCTCAAACTGCAAGGCGAAAGCCTGATTATTGATACCGACCTGGATGTCCTACAGTCCACGGCCATTGTTTTTAACAGTAAAAAGAATGGTGTGGTTAGTATCGGCGGAGGTTCTCCTAAAAATTTTTATATGCAAACCCAGCCGACCCTCGCGCAGATATTGGATATTAATAAAGGCGGGCATGATTATTTTATTCAAATTACAACTGATGCGCCTCAATGGGGTGGTCTCTCCGGTGCAACACCAACGGAGGCCATATCGTGGGGCAAGATACGAAAGGAAGAAGTGAAAAATCACGTGGTAATTTATAGCGACGCTACCATTGCAATGCCTATACTTGCAGGATATGTCATATCAGAAACAAAGCCTCGTAAGAAGAAGTACCTGTATAAGCAGCTACCTGCCTACATTTCAGAGTTGAAGAAAAATGTGAAATAAGTACTAGTATATCGTTTCATTAAAACATAGACAATTAATTTTTTAGAAGTTCAAACCTGCGCCATCGATGCACCACGGGTTGCTGGTTGATCTCTTGAACGCCTAGCAATATTCTTTTTT
>JAHFOY010000176.1 GCA_023261485.1 Planctomycetota bacterium | reverse complement strand
AAAGTGGTGAGATTTCCAGTATTGAGGAGCTAGCCCATATAATTGCTCAGAGGGATGAGGGGCCTAGGGGGCAAAATCCATTGCCCCTAGCCCAGAGGGATGAATATGAAAATATTATTTTGCTTTGCCCAAATTGCCATTCTCTAATCGACAAGAATCCCAGACAATATCCAGACGGATTGCTGTTGGACTGGAAATTGAAGCATGAAAAGATCATCCAGGAGGCGTTTGTAGTCCCGGTATATAGTGATCGCAAAAGCTTATCACTTGAAATTCACAAACTATTGAGAAGAAACAGGCAAATATATCTTTCTTACGGACCTAATTCAGAGCATGTTGGCAATCCACTTACTGATGCAGCAATAGTTTGGCATCGGTATATACATTCAGATGTTTTGCCGAATAACAGGAGAATAGCTGGACTTCTCATCGTAAATGAGCACTTGTTAAATAGTGATGAGAAAAAAATTCTTGATAAATTTATAATTCACCAAGAGGCTTTTGAGTATAATCATGTTTCGGATGATAAAACTAGTGTTGCTCCTTTATTCCCGCACGAAATGAATCAAATTTTATTAGAGGATTGATTATGCCCGAATTGGGTAAATATGAGAAAATACAGAGGCCTGAAAGTGTTCAAGCTTTGATAAAATACCTCCAGTCAAATCCGAGACTAACGTCAGTTGCGTATGAAAGCGGACAAATACTGCAAATCACACGCAACGGCTTACCAAGCTTAAAAGTGTTTATGACTAACATCTATGTAGTAGGAGAAGCAGAGGCTTATGAGATTCTTTCTTCTAACCCTGACGTAAATGCTATAGTAACGATGAGTGCATGGAATGGATATTCACGAGCAGCAAAAAATATGTGCAAAATTAAAAATGTCGGTCTTTTCAAATTTGAAGAACTCCTGGGAGCAATATATTATGAAGGACAGCAATTTTTGGGTTACATACCTCCAACGCAACGTGAACAAAATCGCAGGAGAATTTAACGGTATAAAAATATATCTTTTTGGCTCAGCTTTGACAAAGACAAGTCCACGAGATATTGACCTTTTGTTTGTATACAGTGATGAAAGGTACGACTTCGATCGTATTTTAAAAGTTAGGCGATGCTTTAAGGCGATCTTTTGCAGTGCTCTGAAAAAGGAAGTTGATATAATCCTTTTATCTGACAAGGAAACACTCAATAACTCGTTTATTGAAGATGAAGGCGCAGTTTTGATCTACGGCTAACCACGCGCTGCGCCGATGTCGGCTGCCCGGTGAGCTTTGAGACGTTATACCCAATCAAATTAAAATTGATAAACACAAATGGCAATTACAGATTATCAAATAATAATGTCACCTTTGGTAGGATTTACTGGGGATCGATACATATGTTTGCTGCAAAAGGTTATTGACAACCACTTAATTTTCCAAAAAATTAAAAATAAACAATGACGGATGCCAGGAACATGTGGTCATTGAGGTCGAAATGGGTTCCTGAGAGACCGAAGTCTTCTCCATTGGCATCAGTAGACCACCGGAATTGATATGCGCCGTCGAGGCTGAACCTTTTGAAAGTAAGTCCGCTTCCCACGCTAAAGCCGTATACATCTGTTGGATTATCTAAGGATGGGCGAGGGTCATAGAAAAGCCCGCCACGAACAGGGACAATTACCTTTTTTCCAAATATTAAATATTCTGTACCGCACCTCACCGCATAGGTGTCATCAATTTTCCTGTCTGTGGATACACCACCCAGGGGGCGCGACTTGTTTCCGTCTTCATCTACTTGTTTAAACACTGACCAATCTGTCCACGTCACATCCATCGAAAATGATAATGCATCATTATAACGGAAACCAAGGCCAGCGCCAAAAGACATGGGGTAATCTACCTCAAAATTTTTTCTCTCATGGCCTGAAGACTGTCCAAAGGTAGATACTGATTTAAAATCGGTGATGCGATCCACATCGGCCGTATATGGGGTATCGTATCGGGCGCCGAAGGTAATGAGTTTGTCTTCTTTCTGCCATATGTCCCAGAGTACGCCGGTTGTTACATTGATTGCCTGAAAATTCTTAAACGTGGTATCCGAATCGTATGTACTGGTAACATTTGTGCCTGCAAGGATGCCGCTTCCCGTTGACCTGGTTGTCTGTTTCCATGCGTAGTTACCAAAGAATTCGTCAGTATAAAAATTAACCGCCACACCTACAGATAATTTTGGCATGACCAGCAGGGAAATGACAGGTGTCAACGCTCCAACTCCTCCCTCTGATTTGAAGTCTATATTTTGCCTGTAATTTAATGCAGGAGGTGTTCGGTCTTCGACTGTCTGGTTAAAATCCAGGTTCATATGGAAGTCGTATTTCTGTTGATAATTCAAGGCAGCTACAAAGTTTTTCCTAAATACCCTGAATGGATACGCAACGCTTGCATAATTCAGGTCGCCGCGCGATACCCCTTCATCTCCGAGCGACCATCCGGTACTGCCGGGGTCGAAATCCTGCTGGGTTGACAGGAAAGAACCAACTACAGAAAGTTCCGGTCTTTCCAGTTGTATCAAAGCCCCGGGATTCCACGACGCAGCCGTTGCGTCATCTGCAACGGCAATAAAGGCGCTTCCCTGTCCTATTGCCCTTGCACCAGAACCTACAGGAAGAGGGGTTGCATTAATATTTGGAGGGGTAAGTGAAAATTGGGCAAAAGAGGTTTGTGCCAGAGGTATAACGATGGAAACAAACGTAGTAAAAAGAATGTATTTTAGTTTCATAGTTATTTCGTTATGACAAGGTCTTTCTTTTCGACCTTTTCAGCGCCTTTTGAGCTTATTATTTTGGCAAAGGAGGTTTCGGGTTGTACCTGTACCACCCTGGCAATCGTATCGAGCGGCTCTTTTAGCACAAGATCACCCTCTTTAATTTCCCGGAACAATAATAACTTCATACCGATGCCAACGCCGCTTTTAGCGCCGGTATTAACGTGGAATCCATTGCCGGAGACGTGAATAACATTCCCCTCAATCATAGGAAACTGTTGCTTCATCTTTAATGACAATCCATGCATAAGCCATTCGAGGTTTTTGATACTCTTATCTTCATCATATATATCGGCATTTGCAAGCACCTGGGTTGTTTCTGTGTCCACCAGTCGTAATGTGACGTTAATGCCTTTGGTGTCCTCTTCCACAGCGCCAAATAACATGCCCTCAGCCGCGCGGATCTTGCCAATCCTGATGGCGGCATCTGGCGATGTAAGTTCTGTGTTGGTGATCTTTTGCTCGTGGAGAATTTCTTCGAGTTTTGCCCGATCCCTTTCAACGAAGTTAAATCTCTTCGGCTCTTCATCGAATGCCTTGAGCAGCATGGAATAAATCGTATCAGAGGGTACGCCTTTTTCGGTAAAAATCCTTAATGGCAGCAGTGCGACGGTATACCGGGCATCTGTCTCAAGAAGCTCAAAGGTCTTTTTTGTAATTTTTACAGGTGGTATCTGGGTTTCATTGCCCTGTGCATCTACAGCTTTCACGGTAACGATGTTTTCTCCTTCACTCAGCGTTAATAAATGATTGAAGAAGACATGCTTTCCGGGACGAATTTCCAATGGATTTTGGTTCACAAAGAGCTTTGCAACTCCGATGTCATCGTGCGCATCTCCGCTAAAGAAGAGGTTTGTATCGTAAACAATAGCCGATTTTATATCGGTATGTATAATAGGAGGGACGGTATCTGTGGCTGTACTTTGTGGAAGGGCTGGATTGCTCTCTTCCTCCTCCGCATTCTCTTCATTCGGTAAAGAAGTATCATCGGGAGAGGATTGTGCTGTATTAACATCCTGAGAAGCCAATAATGACCTGATGCTGGATTTATCAAATTTGTTTGCGGCAATTAAGATCGGTTTGTTTGTTGAATGATAGACGTATTTAACATCGTTTTGTGTGTCGCCAGGCCATAGTGAAGCCTTTGTGTCTAACTGTTGTTTGCCTTTTGTTTCATTTCCGGCTATATCAACGACCCTAAACGAAATTTTATTGCCGTCCGTTAAGACAATATCCTCATCAAAATGATCCTCTTTGTATGAATGAATGTGCACTTCGGTATCGTTAATATAAAATTCCTTTAATGCGTAGTTATCTATAACAGTCCCTTTTACGGAGGCTACTCGTTTCCCGTCTTTTTGTGTTATCTGAATATCATCCAGATACAAAATTGGCGGAGAGATGTCCAGGGTTATTCTCAGATTCTTCTGCACGCTTTTCCCCACGAGGTCGGAAGCCTCCAGCAGAATAACATTCTCACCGGGACGGAGGGACACGTCTTCGCTGAAATTGATATTCTTTTCAGCAAGTTCAATAAACAGCTTCTTTCCCTGAATATGGATATTATTACAATTCGCACAGCAATCATCCGAGACAATTCCTTTTAGGTTTATTATGGGTGTATTTACAAGTTCCCCGTCTGCGTGGGAGGATATTTTAATCTCTGGCGGTTCCTGGTCAATCTTCGTAATCTTCAGGATAGCTTCGTTACATTTGTTCAGATAAAATTTGGTCCTGGCGGAATCTGCGGTAGAAAGGGAAGTTTCCAGTTCCTTTTTGGCCTCTTCGTACTTTTCCTGATTATAGTAGACAATTCCCAGTTCACGGTGGGCAAAGTACTCCCAGAAATGGAGTCCATAGCTTCTGGCTGACCGTTCGTCCTTACTCCGAAGGCTGATAGATTTTTTGAAATCCTCTATCGCTTCATTATAGTAACCACCAT
>JAHFOY010000046.1 GCA_023261485.1 Planctomycetota bacterium | reverse complement strand
AATGTGAAGGTGAATGTGGAGTTATTGACAGCGGTGGCGATGGATGAAGGGCTGCGGTTTGCAATTCGTGAAGGTGGAAAGACCGTAGGCGCCGGTGTGGTTACTAAAATCATAGAATAAATTATATTTTGTGATTGCTTTTAGTAAAATGTGTGTTATATTAATTCTCTTTTGCAATTAACGGTTTGTCAGTTACTTTATTGGAGTGTTATGGTGCTGGATCAGAAAATAAGAATACGAATGGAAGCTTACGACCATCGGATATTGGATCAATCTGCTTTAGAGGTTGTTGAGACGGCAAAGCGTACGGGAGCCAAGGTCTTTGGTCCGGTTCCCTTGCCAACTCGTATTGAAAGATACACAGTGCTCAGATCGCCACATGTTGATAAAAAATCTAGAGAGCAATTCGAGATAAGAACTCATAAAAGGTTGATTGATATTGTTGAGCCTACCGCAAAAACCATGGATGCGCTGAATAAAATAAATATGCCGGCGGGCATAGAAATTAAAATAAAAGCTTAAATTGAAAAACGTAAACAATCTTGTGGATTGAGGTGAAAGTGGCATGTTGAGTGGATTTCTTGGGAAGAAAATTGGAATGACGCAAATTTACACCGATGATGGGCGGATGCTCCCGATCACCCTAATTCAAGCTGGGCCGTGCAGTGTGATGCAAATAAAAACAATCGAAAATGACGGGTACTCCGCAGTTAAGCTTGGATTTGACGATAAGAAGAAGAAAAGTGCAACAAAACAAGAAATTGGAAATGCGGCGAAGATATCACAAGAACCGAAAAGGTTTATAAGGGAAGTGAAGCCTGATGCCGGTGTGGAGATCGTATTAGGACAAAGTATTAATGTGGAAATGCTCGCTGGCGTCAAAAAGGTGGATGTGATTGGATTGACCAAGGGTAAGGGATACGCAGGTGTAATGAAAAGATGGAATTTTAAAGGAGGCGCCGCTACTCATGGATCAACGAGGCACAGACCGCCGGGTTCTATTGGCTCCAATACCGACCCTGGAAGGGTAATCAGGGGAAAAAAGATGTCTGGAAGGCTGGGGGGCGAACGTGTAACAATTAAGAATATTGATGTAGTGAAAATAGATAAAGACAAGAATTTATTGTTTTTAAGAGGTGCGGTTCCTGGGCATAAAGGAAGTTATCTTATATTAAACAAAAGTTGGGCGGAAAAGGTAGGTAAATAAAAGTTATGGAAATACCTGTGTATAGCAAAGCGGGAGAAAAAATAGATAACTTGCAGTTGGATGATAAGAAGTTTGGCGGGCCTATTCGCAATAAATTGCTGAGGGATGCGGTTACTATGTATGAAGCAAACAAGAGGCAAGGAACGGCTTCAACAAAAACAAAGGGTGAGGTTGCAGGTGGTGGAAGAAAACCCTGGACGCAAAAACATACTGGTAAGGCAAGGGTCGGTAGTATTCGTTCACCACTGTGGAAAGGTGGCGGTGTATCGTTTGGTCCCAGGCCAAGAGATTATTCATATGCAATTCCAAAAAAAGCCAGGAAATTGGCTCTTTATACGGCACTGTCTGCAAAGGTAAGGGATAACGAATTAGTTGTTATAGATGATTTAAATTTTGATATTCCTAAGACTAAACAAATGGTTGGTATCTTAAAAGCCCTTAACATAGATAATTCCAGTTGTCTAATCGTAATATCAAAGGCAAACGAAACAGTTTGGAAATCAGCAAGGAATATACCCTCGGTAAAAATAATGACGAGTATGGAACTAAATGCATATGAAATTCTAAGGCCAAAAAAAGTACTTTTAACAAAGGAAGCATTGAGTAGTATAGGATAGGAGTAAAAAAATATCTCATGGATAGTTACAATATAATAAAGAAACCTTTACGAACTGAAAAGAGCGTTGCGGATGGAGAGGCGACGAATTCATACCATTTTGAAGTAGATTTAAGAGCAAATAAGATTCAAATAAAGAAAGCAGTTGAGAAATTCTTCAACGTAAAAGTTCAGGATGTTAGAACCATAGTAAGAAAAGGCAAGGCGAGAAGGGTTCGGTTCAAACTGGGGAGAACAAAAGACTGGAAGAAGGCTGTTATTAAGCTGAAAGAGGGAAGTACAATAGACTTTGGCTATTAAAAAAAATATACGAAGAGGAATAGATATTCATGGGTATTATATATTATAAACCGGTTACGGCGGGAAGAAGATTTGGAAGTGTTTCTGATTTTTCAGAAATCACAAAAACAAAGCCGGAAAAATCTTTGTTAGAGCCTTTAAGAAAAACCGGCGGTCGGAATACCGAAGGTAAAATAACAACGGAACATATCGGTGGTGGAAGTAGGCGGCATTACAGAATTATCGATTTTAAACGCAAAAAAGATAATATTCCGGCAAAGGTTGCCAGTATAGAGTATGATCCTAACAGATCGGCGCGTATTGCCCTGTTACATTATGTTGATGGCGAGAAGCGATATATTCTCGCCCCTGATAAGTTACGGGTTGGTCAGACCATAATGTCAGGTAATAAAGTAGAACCAGAAATAGGCAATTGTATGACTCTTAAAAATATACCTTTGGGTATAGATGTCCACAATATTGAGTTACGTGTAGGACAGGGTGGACAATTGGTGCGTTCAGCAGGTGGTGTGGCTAAATTACTGGCGAAAGAAGGGAATTATGCTCATATTGTGCTGCCTTCGGGAGAGGTAAGGAAGGTATTTGATGGATGCAGGGCTACGATTGGCCAGCTTGGAAATCTTGATCATAGTAACATCAGATTAGGAAAAGCAGGCAGGAAACGCTGGAAAGGGATAAGACCTCATGTCCGGGGTGTCGCGCAAAACCCCGTAGCGCATCCTTTGGGTGGTGGTGAAGGTAGGAGCGGCGGTGGGCGGCATCCTTGTTCTAGGACGGGTTTGTTAGCGAAGGGTGGAAAAACACGAAAAAAGAAAGCGTTGAGTAATAAGTTTATAATTCGCAGACGAAGGATCGGCGCCAGGGGCAATTTATAAAATAAAATAGATTAACTGGTAATCGGGAGATGTTATGAGTCGTTCAGTAAAAAAGGGACCTTATGTTGATAGTAAGTTAATGAAAAAAGTATTGAAGCAAAAAGATGCAGGCGGCAGTGAACCTTTACGGACATGGGCAAGAAGTTGTACTATTGTGCCTGAGTTTGTTTCACATACCTTTATGATTCATAACGGTAAAATATTTCAAAAGCTATTTGTTACGGATGATATGGTTGGCCACAAGCTTGGAGAGTTTGCCCAAACGCGTACATTTAGGGCGCACGGCGGTGTGAAAAAGAAAGAAACGCCGCACGGTTAACGAGTTGTATGGCCAATTATAGATTATTGCACTGAAAGGTAGTATAAAAATGGAATTTAGATCATGCTGTAAATATGCGAGGATATCACCAAGGAAAGCACGATATGTTATTGATCTTGTCCGGGGAAAATCGGTTAATGATGCATTAAGGATTTTAAGGGCAACTCAGAAACGTGCATCTTACATGATAGATAAGGTAATTAGAGCAGCTATAGCGGCTGCAAATGAGAATTTAGACGTTGATGTTGATTCTCTGTATGTAACGCAAGCGTTAGTGGATGGTGGTCCAACCAGAAAATGGCAACGTACGAGGCCGCGCGGAATGTCGGCGCGGATACTGAAGCGTACGAGTCATATCACTGTAGTTTTATCTGAAAAAAAACGAAAAGTATAAATAATTAGAGGAGGTAAGATGGGTCAAAAGGTGTGTCCGATAGGCATAAGATTAGGAATAACGCAGGGGTGGAAATCGATTTGGTATGCCGACAAGAAAGTTTTTGGCTCATTGCTTGTAGAAGACCAGAAGATTCGCAAGATTGTTAAAAAAAATTATAGTTTTGCTGGGATATCACTCATAGAGATAGAAAGAACTCGGCAAGATGCAAAAATAACTCTGCATACCGCGCGTCCTGGCTTGATAATTGGTAGAAAAGGAGCTGAGGTAGATAAACTAAAAGATGAGCTGCAGAAAATTACAGGAAGAGAAGTTGTTATAAAAATAAAAGAAATAACGAAGCCCGAATTGCAAGCGCAACTAGTAGCCGAAAACATTGCAGAGCAGCTCGAAAAGCGCGTTACATTTAGAAGGGCGATGAAAAAAGCATTGGATACGTCAACTGATGCAGGCGCAAAGGGTGTAAAGATGCAGGTGGCTGGCAGGCTGGGCGGGGCAGAGATTGCAAGAACTGAAAAAATGGCGTTTGGAAGTATCCCTTTGCATACACTAAGGGCTGATGTTGATTACGGTTTTGCTGAAGCCAAAACGACGTATGGCGTTATTGGTGTAAAAGTATGGATTTATAAAGGTTTAATTAGTTCCGAGAAGGAGAAGTTATATGCGCCTGATGCCAAAGAGGGTGAAGTTCAGGAAGTCGCAACGGCAAAAAATTAAAGGTAACGCGACTAGGGGTAACAATGTATCTTTTGGTGAATTTGGTTTGCAGACTTTGGAGCCTGGATGGATAACCGCGCAACAACTCGAGGCGGGAAGAGTTTCAGCGTCGCAATACCTTCCAAGAGAAGGAAAGTTGACGATAAGGGTGTTTCCACATAAATCCGTTTCGTCTAAACCGATTGAAACCCGAATGGGAAAAGGTAAGGGTGAGCCTGAATTCTGGGTTGCCGTGGTGAAACCAGGGACTATTTTGTATGAACTCGGCGGCATCAATGAAGAAATGGCCAGGCAAACGTTTAATAGAATAGCTCATAAAATGCCGGTTAAGGTGAGGCTTGTGCAAAGGAGAAAGACGATTTGAAGGTTAGTGAAATAAGAATGAAATCCAGGCAGGAGATTTTGGATGAAATCGATGCAAGCAGAAAGGAACTTTTGAATATTAGATTTCAATGGCAAGCTGGTGAAACTAGAAATCCTGCACAGAGGAGAGTAGTTCGCAGAGATGTTGCAAGATTGAAAACTATTCTGAGAGAGATGGATTTGTCTATCAATACTCAGCCCAAGACAAAGGAGTAAGTTACAAATGAGCGTTGAAAATAAAAGAGGCAGGAGAAGAAAGATTGTAGGAATGGTTGTTGGCAATAAGATGCGGAATACAATAGTCGTTGAGGTAGTGCGTCTTGTAAAACATTCCAAATATGGAAAGTATATAAAACGGTCTTCGATATATAAATCGCATGATCAAAATAACGAAGCAAAAGTGGGCGATAAGGTCGAGATCATAGAAGCTAGACCGTTAAGCAAAACAAAGTCTACGAGATTACTTCGTATCATAGAAAAGGCAAAGCCATAGAATTAGGCGGAGTTTAAAAAAATGATAATGGAACAAACAAAACTAGATATTGCAGACAACAGTGGCGCTAAAAGGGCTAAGTGTATAAAGGTATTGGGCGGTAGCGGTAGGAAATATGCCACGGTTGGGGATATTATTGTTGCAGCAGTAAAGAAGGCAATACCAGAGGGAGTAGTTAAAAAAGGGGAAGTGGTAAAAGGGGTCGTTGTGAGGACAAAGAAAAATATACGGAGAGAAGATGGTTCTTATTTAAAATTTGACAAAAATGCGATAGTCATTATTGACGACGATGGCAACCCTCGGGGAACTCGTATATTTGGTGCTGTAGCCAGAGAATTACGGCAAAAGAATTTTATGAAAATTATATCTTTGGCTGCTGAAGTTGTGTAAAAAGTTTTAATTACAAGGTTAGATAAATACCTGTGGAGAATGTATAGTTATGCATGTTTGCAAGAATGATTTAGTTGCAGTGATGGCTGGCAATGAAGCTGGTAAAACTGGAAAAATAATAAAAGTTTTGACAGACAAAAAGCGAGTGCTTATTAAGGGTATAAACTTAGTTCATAGACACACAAAACCAAGCCAAAAAAACCCGCAAGGTGGTAGGATACAAAAAGAAGCTTCTATAGCAATTGCAAATGTGTTACCCCTTTGTCAGAATAGAAATTGCAAAAAAAATGGCAAGGGAGTAAGGACTAGAAAGAAACTATTGGAAAATCGTAATAAGATTCGTGTATGTGCCTGTTGTGGGTCTGAAATAATTTCTGCTGAGTGAGGTTTTAACGTAAAATATGGCAAGATTATTAGAACAATATCAAAAGCAAGTAGTACAGCAGCTCATAAAGAAGTTTAATTATAAAAACAAACTATCGGTGCCTAAGTTACAGAAGATCGTGGTTAATATGGGCGTCGGCAAGGCTGTTGATAATAAAAAACTCATTGAAGAAGCAACGAAACATCTGACGATAGTTACTGGCCAAAAACCGCTTGTCACTGTGGCAAAAAAAGCCATATCTGGTTTTAAACTCCGCAAGGGTCAGGCCATCGGATGTAAGGTTACGTTGCGGGGAAAAAGAATGTTTGAGTTTTTAGACCGTTTAATTAGTATTGTGTTGCCGAGAATAAGAGATTTTAGGGGTATTTCACCAAAGGCATTTGATGGACGTGGTAATTACACTTTGGGCCTAACTGAGCAGATTGTATTTCCTGAGATAAGTATTGATAGCGTGGAATTTGTTCAGGGAATGGATATAACCATGGTAATTACCGGTAATTCAAACGAGCAATCACGTGAATTGTTAAAATCATTGGGTATGCCTTTTAGGTCAGAATAAGGAGTAGTAATGGCAAGAAAATGTTTGGTAGAAAAATCAAAAAAAGAGCCGAAGTATAAAACAAGAAAATATAACAGATGTAAATTATGCGGACGTCGAAGGGCATACTATCGTAAGTTTCAAATATGCAGACTTTGTTTTAGAAAACTTGCTTCAAAGGGAGAAATTCCTGGGGTAAAAAAGGCAAGTTGGTAGAAAGCCAGTTATTACCGAATAGTATTAATAATAAGGAATATAACAATGTGTATGACAGATCCAATTTCTGATATGCTTACGCGTGTTAGAAACGCAAGCGTGATTAAAAGAGAAAGTGTCGATGTTTCTTCATCCAAGGTAAAGTCGGCAATTTTGAAAATATTAAAGGAAGAAGGCTATATAAAGGATTTTAAAGAGATAACAACTGGGAGCGACAAGGCTTCCATAAGAATTTACTTAAAGTATGGTCCATTAAAGCAGCAAATAATTAATAACATTAGGAGAGTAAGTAAATCAAGTAGACGGATATATAAGAAGTCTGAGGAAATTGGTAAAATCTTTGGTGGAATCGGAACTGCGATATATTCCACATCGAGAGGAATTATAAGCGACAGAGAGTGTAGAAAACTAAAAATTGGTGGTGAGCTGATTTGTATTGTGTCGTAAGCGATTTATCTGGATAGAGGATTTAAGATGTCACGAATAGGAAGACAACCCGTTAAAGTTCCAAATGATGTAAAAGTAGCTATAAGCGGTAATATAGTAAATATTGATGGTCCAAAGGGTAAACTAAGTCAGACTTTTCATCCTGACATAGCGATAGAATATGTTCAGCAGGATAAGCAAATTGTAGTAAAAAGATCTTCAGATGAAAAATATCATAGGGCTTTGCATGGCTTGACACGTGCGTTAATTTCAAATATGGTATTGGGTGTTACTAAGGGTTATTCCAAGAATCTTGAGATTGTTGGACTTGGTTATAACGCAAAGGTTCAGGGTAAAGACCTTGTATTAACACTAGGTTATACTCATCCGGTAAATTTAGAGATACCTAATGGAATAAAGATAAACGTTACAAACCCAACGAACCCGGCAAAGTTCACCGTATCGGGGCCTGACAAGCAAATGGTGGGGCAATTTTCAGCCGTAATCAGGGGTATGAGGCCGCCAGAGCCGTATAAAGGAATGGGTGTTAAATACGAAGATGAGGTTATTAGAAGGAAGGCTGGGAAAGCATTTACATCAGGTGCTGCATAATAGTATTAATTAAGGATTTTTAGACATGGATCATGTAAAGGAAAAATTAAGAAAAAGAACACGCCGTCACCTTAGAATTAGACAGAAGGTAATTGGAACTGCCGAGAGGCCACGTTTAAGTGTGTATCGAAGTTTAAAGCATATTTATTGCCAAATTATAAATGATATAGAGGGAAAGACGTTAGTAGCGGCATCAACGCAATCTCCGGATCTTAGGATACAGATTAAGTACGGAGGGAATGTGGCTGCTGCTGAGATTGTTGGGAAAAAAATTGCAGAAGAGGCAAAAAGTAAAGGTATTACAAAAGTTGTCTTTGATAAAGGTGGTTATAAGTACCACGGAAGAATAAAAGCCTTAGCTGAAGCTGCGAGAAAATACAATTTGAGTTTCTAAAATCTGATTCGTACAAGGAGATTCACTTGGCGCGTTTGGAAGAACCTATAAATATAGAAGAAACAGTTGTAAGGATTAACCGTTGTACAACGGTAACGAAGGGTGGTAAATCAATGAGTTTTAGCGCCCTGGTAGTCGTTGGAGATAAAAAGGGAAGTGTTGGAATTGGATTTGGTAAGGCGCGGGAAGTGCCTAATGCAGTTAATAAAGCAGTTAAAGAAGCTAAAAAGCAGATGGTTAAAATACCACTGAAAGGCGATACCATACCACATGAGGCATGGGGAAGATATAAGGCTGCTAATGTGTACTTAAGGCCGGCATGTTCTGGTACCGGAATAAAGGCTGGTGCTTCAGCGCGAGCCGTGATCGAGTTCGCAGGTATTAAGAATATATTAACAAAATGTTACGGCAAGAGAAACCCGCTTAACGTGGCAAAGGCAACGTTAATGGGTTTGAAAGCCTTGAGAACAAAAGAAGAGGTTGGAGAATTGAGGGGAGTGATGATAGAATGAATCTTTTTGATCTAAAATCAATACCTTTTCCTAGAAAACGTAAAAAGCGAGTGGGTCGAGGTAGAGGATCAGGTATGGGAAAAACCTCCTGCAGAGGCGGTAAAGGAGCAACGGCTAGGTCAGGAAATGAAACAAGCATTCAATTTGAGGGAGGACAAACTCCACTTTTTCGTCGTTTGCCGAAGAGGGGGTTCAATAATCCGTTTAAAAAAGAATATAGTATAGTTAATGTAAAAGATATTGCACGGTTTGATAAAGGTGCTAATGTAAACCCGGAAAAGTTAATGGATGCCGGGATTATAAGAAAAGTATTAAACGGTGTAAAAGTATTGGGTGATGGTGAAATTAAAATACCTTTAACCGTGAGTGCACATAAATTCAGCAAAGTTGCGATAGAAAAGATTAAAGCAGCGGGCGGAGAAATAAAGGTCTTATCATGATCGAACAATTTGGAAATATTTTTAGAATACCGGAATTACGTAAAAAAGTGCTAATAACACTCGGCCTTATTGCTTTATGCCGTGTTGGAGTTTATATACCAATTCCTGGTATTGATACAACAGTGTTGAAATCATACTTCCATCAATACACACAAACTGGCGTAGGACAGTTATTGGGATTGGTGGATATGTTTGCCGGTGGTGCGCTTACTTCAGGTGCGATTTTTGGTTTAGGAGTTATGCCTTATATTAGCGCATCTATTATTTTTCAATTATTGGTGGGTGTGGTACCTTACCTAGAACGATTACAAAAGGAAGGTGAAGTAGGTAGAAAAAAGATTAACCAATATACGAGACTTGCCACGGTAGGGTTATGCCTGTTTCAGGCGTTTGTCATGACGCGAACCCTTTATACGGTTGAATTTAATGGTGTACCTGTTATACCGGTCTACCTGCAAGGCATCGGGTTCCAAATGATGGCGGCTCTTCTCTTAACAACCGGAACTATGACACTGATGTGGATTGGTGAACAAATTGAAGAACATGGCATCGGTAGTGGAATATCAATAGTAATCATGGTTGGTATAATTGACCGTTTACCTTGGGCATTCTCCCAGGTGATGCAAAATTTTACTTTCTCTGTTACTCCAGCCGAACACCAGATTGGTATTGTAAAATTACTTGTTATGATAGGGATGTATATTGCCATTGTAGGGGGTATTGTATATATAACCCAAGGTCAAAGGCGGATACCTGTCCAGCAGGCAAAACACACCCGTGGAAGAAAGGTATATGGTGGGCAAAGGCATTTCTTGCCGCTTCGGGTAAACCAAGCCGGCGTAATGCCAGTCATATTTGCACAATCCTTGTTAATATTTCCTGCTGCTATTATGCAGGGTATTCAGGTGCGGTTTGAACCTGGAAGCTTCGGATATTGGATTACTTCCCGATTGTCCGAAGTTTTGCAAAGTGGTGTGATTTATGTTATGCTTTATATACTTCTCATAACATTTTTCTGCTATTTTTGGACTGCTATACAATTTAATCCTAAAGAAATGTCAAATAACATGAAAGATTATGGAAGTTTTATTCCGGGAATCAGACCAGGCCAGAGGACTGCAGAATATTTAGAAAGCATCATGGGTAAGATTACATTGGCTGGTGCTGCTTTTTTAGCGTTAATTGCGATTCTACCAAAATTGGTTGCGGGTGGTTTTGAACTTAACCGCGCTGTAGCAGGGTTCTTCGGTGGAACAGGTTTGCTTATTATTGTTGGTGTAGCGCTCGATATGGTACAGAGAATAGAGTCCCATATGATTATGAGACAATATAGCGGGTTTTTGAGCGGTGGAACTCGCATAAGAGGAAGAATGGGATGATGATTGTGTTTCTTGGACCTCCGGGAGCAGGCAAGGGAACCCAGGCAGAAACCATTAGCAAAGAAAAAAAGATTCCTCATATATCTTCTGGAAATTTACTGAGAGAAGCAGTTGAGGCTGGCACTGAGACAGGGATAAAAGCTAGGAGTTACATAGAAAAGGGTCTTTTAGTTCCTGATAAAATTGTTGTAGATATAATCAAAGAACGAATATTAAAAAACGATTGCAAAGCAGGTTTTGTTTTAGATGGTTTTCCAAGGACGCTCGCCCAGGCAAAGGTGTTAGATGAGATGCTGGGAAATCTCGGAAACAGGTTGGATGTGGTTTTTTATTTTTCAGTATCCAAAGAAAGTGTGGTTCAAAGATTGTCGGGCCGTTTGATTTGTGGTGCTTGTGGTGCAAACTATCATAAAATATATGTTCCCTCTTCAAAAGATGGAATTTGCGATAAATGCGGCGGCAAATTAAATCAGCGTGCAGATGATAAGCCTGAAACTGTATTAGAAAGATTGAGGGTTTATCACGAACAGACCGAGGGCTTGATAGATTATTATAATAAGAGTGGTATTTTAAGGGAAATTTCAAGTGATGATTCACGGATAGAAATGATTACAAGAAAAATATCAGATACTATTAAAAGTACGATGCAGGAAAAGTCTTTGATTGGTCGTGGGGTAAACTGACTTGATAGTTTGTAAATCCCTCCGCGAGATCGAAATAATGAGGGCTGCGGGAAAGGTCGTCGCGAACGCACTGAGATTAGCCAAAGAGATTGCAAGAAAAGATGTAACGACTGATTATCTGAATAATGAACTTGAAAAGTACATAATAAGTCAGGGTGGGATCCCGATTTTTAAAGGATACAGGGGGTTTCCAAAAAGCATATGTGCCTCGATAAACGAAGAAGTCGTGCATGGGATTCCTGGACCGAGAAAACTGAGGGAAGGAGACATAATCAGCATTGATGTCGGAGTTGGTTATCGTAAGTACGTTGCAGATGCTGCATTGACAATACCAATAGGAGAAGTTACGCAAGAGGCCAAAAGACTTATAGATGTATGTGAAAAGTCACTTTATATGGCAATTAATGTTATAAAATCAAATGAAAAGCTATCCTTGATATCAAGGACTATACAAGAATATGTTGAAAAAAATGGTTATTCTGTTATAAGAAATTATACTGGTCACGGGATTGGCAGGTATATGCATGAAGATCCGCAAGTACCCAATTTTGTGAGCAAATCATTGTTAGAAGCAGATGAAATTTTAATGTCTGGAGTGACTATTGCCATTGAACCCATGATATGTATGGGCAAGTACGATACTGAAGTCTTGAACAATAAATGGACAGTTGTAACGAAAGACAGAAAATTATCCGCGCATTTTGAACATACAATTGTAATTACCGAGAATGGTGCAGACATTCTAACACAATGAAATAATTTCAGAAGCAGTTATATCCATTTAAATATGCCCAAAGAAGAACCCATAAGAGTTGAAGCAACAGTAAAAGAAGCACTACCCAATGCGATGTTCTGGGTGGAATTGCAGAATGGTCATAAAGTGCTCGCACATGTTTCGGGGAAGATGCGGATGCATTTTATCAAAATATTGCCGGGTGACAAGGTGACGATAGAAATGTCGCCATATGACCTCGATAAAGGCAGAATTATTTATAGACAAGTCTAGTGTCGGTTTGAAAATCGACCAATAAGTTTTTAGGATGATAAACGATGAAGGTACGGTCTTCAGTTAAAAGAATTTGTGAAAACTGCAAAATAGTTAGAAGGAAGAATGTAGTTCGTGTAATCTGTTCTAATCCGCGCCACAAACAAAGGCAAGGATAATTCTGGTTGATTTAGCAAATAATTTAGAAAGGAATTGATCAATGCCGAGAGTTGCAGGAATAGACATTCCCGCAGAGAAAAGGATTGTTGTTTCGCTCACATACGTATATGGGATTGGTAAGGCTTTGTCACAGAAAATACTGAAAGCTGTGAATATTGATGAGAACTTACGTGCAAAGGATATTCATGAAGATCAGTTGAGTACGTTAGGTGCTTATATAGAGAAGAATTTTTCTACTGAGGGGCAGTTGCGCAGGCAAGAAATGCAGAATATTGTACGTATGAAAAGCATTAATTGTTATCGCGGAATACGACATAAGGTAGGTTTACCTGTCAGGGGACAGAGAACAAAAACAAATGCACGTACTAGAAAAGGTCGTAAGAAGACGGTAGCCGGCAAAAAGAATGTAAAGGAATTAGGTTGATATAACGCTCGTATTGTTCTCCGGATTGAAAAAACTTAAACGTAATAATTAGTTATGGAAATCAAAGAAACAATAGGAGAATTATTAAGAGCTAGCAAAGAGTTGTTAAAGATAATTGAATTAGATATTGATCAATCCGGCGATGAGCGAGAGATAAAGAAATTTAACGAGGTAATAGGGTTTTGTGAGCAAGTTGTAAGAATCATAGAAACGTACCCACAGGACAAAGAAATTGTTTTTCTCGATTGTTCGTGTGGTAAATCATATTTATCATTTGCGCTGAATATTATACTGGCAAAGCAGTTTGCCGTAAATACCTGTTTTTACGGTGTCGACACTAATAGAACACTGATAGAAAAATGTGAGCGAATCAGAGACAGTCTTGGCTTTCGGAATATGCATTTTATTAATGGCAGAATAATAGACGTTCAGCCTGAAAAGCCTGTAGACATTGTGATTGCATTACATGCGTGTGATGTTGCAACTGATGAGGCAATCGCCAAGGGTATTAAATTAGGAGCAAAGTATATAGTTGTAGTTCCATGTTGTGAAAACCAAATCAGGAGTCGTTTAAAAATTGGGCATCCGCTTGTTGACTTGACGGATTTTGGGCTTTTAAGATATAGGTTCGCCGATATTTTAACGGAGGCATTAAGGGCACAATTTCTTACTGGTGCTGGTTATCATGTAAAACTGACAGAGGTAACTTCTCCTAAGTTTACCCCTAAAAATTTAATGATAATAGCTCGAAGAAAAAAGGGAAACAAAAGTTATAATTTGGATAAATATAAAAGACTGAACGAAATGTTCAACACGGAATTTGTGTTAAATAATTATTTTAACGATTGCGAATTGGGTCAAAATAATTTGCTTAGTCCTGTTAACTGATAAAGGAATTATTTAGTTTGAGGATAAAAAATAATCATGTCAAGTGTAGGTAAGAAAAAAATAAGACGTAACGTTACTCGGGCGATTGCGAACATCAAAGCTACTTTTAACAATACATATGTGACAATTTCTGACATTAATGGTGAGACAATATGTTGGGCAAGTGCTGGTACCGTAGGTTTTAAAGGGTCACGCAAGAGTACTCCATTTGCCGCTCAAAAAGCGGCATCGAGTGCGGCTGATAAAGCACAAAAGTATGGGGTGCAGGAAATTGAAATTAGGGTCAAAGGCCCTGGTCCGGGTCGGGAATCAGCAATCACGGCGCTTCAGGCAGCAGGTCTGAGTATAAAGGCGATTGAGGACGTTACACCACTTCCCCATAACGGTTGTCGTCCAAGGAAAAAACGCAGGGTATAATAGGTTTTAAAAAGAGGTTTGAGAAAGGAAAAAAATGGCTAGATACGTAGGTCCCCAGTGTAGATTATGTAGAAGAGAGGGAGAAAAACTATTTCTTAAAGGAATTAGATGTGACACTGTTAAGTGCGCAATTACTAAGCGGAAGTATCCTCCTGGTCAGTTTACATGGGGTAGAGGTAAACTATCAAAATATGGTATCCAATTTCGGGAAAAACAAAAAACGAAGCGTTTTTATGGAATTTTAGAAAGGCAATTCCGAAATTATTATAGAAAGGCAGAACGGCAAAAGGGAAATACGGGAGAGAATCTTTTAACTATGTTAGAAAGAAGGCTGGATAATGTTTTATGTTTAGTCTCTTTTGCTGCATCGAGAAAAAGTGCCAGACAGTTGATTCGTCATGGTCACATAACGGTTAACAACAAAAAGGTGGATATTGCTTCTTACATTGTAAAAGTTGGAGACATTATAAAACCAAAGAATACAGAAACAAACCTGAATATTGTAAAAGCGAATATAGAATTATTAAAAGGCCGCAACATTCCTGCATGGATAGAATTTAGAGCTGACGTACCGGAGGTAGTAGTAACGCAACTTCCAACAAGGGAAGATATTTCTGTTCCTGTTCAAGAACACCTAATTGTAGAACTGTGTTCTAAATAAAGAAATTTGGTTGGTTCAATTCATTCCGCAACTGTAAAGTCAACTGATATATTTGGCATAGCCTCGCAAAGCAGTGTCTTTCTTAAATATATTATTGTTCACAATATAAAATTTATTTTATTTTGAAATCCCTTATTACTGGATTAGGGGGAAAAATATGCGAATAAGGTGGAGAGGTCTTGAACTTCCCGTCAGAGTGGACGTGGAACATGAGACTTTGACCGATACATATGGAAAGTTTATAGCTGCTCCTTTTGAGCGTGGTTTTGGTCATTCTGTGGGGAATAGTTTACGTAGGATTCTACTTTCTTCGTTGGAGGGAAGTGCCGTTGTATCTGTTAAGATTGACCGGATGAGTCACGAATTTACCCATATACCTGGTATAGTCGAAGATGTTACAGATATTATGTTAAATATCAAAAATCTGGTTGTGAAACTGCATACCGATCAGACTAAAGTAATTAAAATTGAGGCGAACAAAAAGGGTGAAGTAAAAGCAAAAGATATTATAACGGATGATAACGTAGAAATTCTGAATGAGGATTTACATATTGCGACACTCTCTGAGGACGTTAATTTTAAAGTAGAGATGGAGGTCCGAAATGGCCGCGGGTATGTGACTGCAGAAGAAAATGAACCTGAGGAGCAGGAGATTGGATTGATAGCAGTGGATTCCATATTTTCTCCTGTAAGAAACGTTCGTTATGCAATTGAGGAAACACGAGTTGGCAGACGCACAAATTATGACAGGCTAATCATGGAAATATGGACAAATGGCGTAGTATCCGCAGAAATGGCACTGGTTGAGTCAGCAAAAATTTTGAAAAAACATTTAAATCCGTTTGTGCAGTACTTTGAGATTGGCAGAGAATTGCAACAGGTCGAAAAGAGGATGGGCATTGAGTCTGCCCCAGAGATATCAGAAGAAGAGCTTAACAAAAAGCTGGGTATGTCTATAGCGGAATTGGATTTATCTGTAAGGGCATCCAATTGCCTTGAAACTGCAAAAATTGCAACGGTAGGCGATCTTATTGCGAAAACGGAAGAGCAACTTCTAGCAATTAAAAACTTTGGTAAAACTACTTTAAAAGAAGTAAAGAAAAAATTATCACAACTAAATTTAATGATCGGAATGCCTATACCGATTAAACAAATAGAAAAAGGGAAAGGATAATTCCATGAGACACAAAATGAGGGGAAGACATTTATCCAGGACTGCCTCACATAGAAAAGCGCTGAGGCAGAACATTGCAAATAGTCTTCTTTCGTACGGAAGAATTATTACAACGCTTGAAAAAGCAAAAGAGACGAAATCATTTGCTGAAAAAATAATCACCACCGCTAAAAAAGGGCTGATGAAAAAAGACACAGATAAGCCCGGATATGTGCATTGTTATCGTCAGGTTCTTTCAAGCTTGAGAAATGCCGAGGTGGTAAAGATGTTGTTTGGTGAAGGGCAATGGCGTGAAACTGGCGGTATCGCAAAAAGGTATATGAATCGAAACGGCGGATACACAAGGATATTAAAGCTGTCAGGATCTCGATTAGGCGTCTTATCCGGGAGCAGCGTTGGGAAAATACCAGAACTTGAATACAAGATGGAAGGCAGAGACAGGAAACTACGCATGCTGGGAAGGCGTCTTAACGATAATGCATCACGCGTAATTTTTGAATTAGTTGAAGGTGCTGTTGTACCGCAGCAAGCGGGAGAAATTAAACCAGAAGTTACCACTACGTAGTGGTAAATAAAAGTATATTTTAATAATTTGTTGAATTAAAATACAAAAACCCTTCTACTATATCAATCGTTAGTAGAAGGGTTTTTTTGTTCACAATGATAGTTATGCCGAAGAAGCGTTTGATACTTGCTTCAAATTCGCCAAGAAGAATTGTATTATTAAAATCGCTGGGCTATCATTTTGACGTTGTTCCTCATGACATTGAAGAATGCATTTATGGTGATATTTTGCCAATGAAGTTAGTCCGGAATCTCGCTTTATTAAAGGCGAGCGATGTTGCCAGAAAAGTGGATAACGCCGTAATTATCAGTGCAGATACGGTTGTTGTGCATGAAAAAACTATTTTTGGCAAACCCAAAGATGTAAGTGATGCCAAAAGAATACTGTCTATACTGAGTGATTCGAAGCATGATATTATTTCTGGTGTATGCGTTATGGAGATGCCGTCAAGAAAGAAAATGTTGCGAATTGAACGAACACATATTAAAATGAGGCATATAAAAGACGAAGAAATTGAAAAATATATTCTAACTGGTGAGCCAATGGATAAGGCAGGCGCTTATGCCATCCAGGGCGAAGGTAGAAAATTTATTGAAAAAATAGATGGCAGCTACTCAAATGCAGTTGGCTTACCTTTGGAATTATTAAAAGAAATGCTTGACCATTTTACGAGTGATAAGAATGCCTAGAAATTTTAGTTGGCTTATACAAGACGAAATTGCTGGTATGGCAAGACCTATGCCTATGGTGGCAGACCTTGAGTTTCTTAAGGACAATGGGATCGAAGCAATTGTATCTTTAACGGAAACACCGCTTCATAAAACCTTAATAGAAGAATTTGGATTTGAGTATAAACATATTCCCATACCTGACCTTGCATCTCCTACACAAGAACAAATCGAGGAGTTTGTGTCTTTTGTAAACAATCTTGCGACATCTAAGAAAAAAATTGTCGTTCACTGTGATGCCGGAATCGGTAGAACGGGTACTATGCTGGCCTGTTATCTTGTAAATAAGGGCTGTAGCGGAAATTTGGCTATTTCAGAGGTACGCAAGAGAAGACCGGGTTCGATTGAAACTATAGAACAAGAAGACACTATACTAAAATACGAAGAAAGAATTTTGAAAAAACGCAATGAATAGTTTAATTTTTCATTAGGTCTTTTATTGTTCATTCCCTTAGTATCTTTACGGTTCTGGTGAGATGTTCATGGGCAATAATAGCTGCACCCAGGGCTGTGGTAATCTGTGGATCTGGCGGAATGTGTAAATCTACCCCTAATTCCTGCTCCAATGCCTTTTTCAACCCACGATTAAAGGCTGGCCCTCCATCAAAGAAAATGGCTTCTTTGACACCGATTTTTTTGACCATAGATCCTACACGCTTGGCAATGGATTTGTGAATTCCTGCAATAATGTCCTCAACGCGTCTTCCCTGGGACAATAGTGATATAACCTCAGATTCACCGAAGACTGTGCATAGGCTATTTATTTGTGGTATATCTTCTGCCTTTTCTGATAATGTTCCCAGCTCATCCAGTTCCACCTCAAGTACGCGGCTCATGACCTCCAGGAAACGTCCCGTCCCGGCGGCGCATTTATCGTTCATGGCAAAATCCACCATAATACCAGTATTATCGAGGGCGATTACCTTGCAATCCTGACCGCCAATATTAATAATGGTTCTGACATTTGCCTTTCCGTTCATGAGCCATTTGGCGGCCCTGGCATTTGCGGTTATTTCTGTGACAATTTCGTTGGCGGGTACCATCCTGCGACCATACCCTGTGGTTACCGTGTACTGGATTTCGTCCTCTTTCAGATCAAGGTCTTCCAACATCTCATCGAACAATAGTTTTACTGTCTTCTTGCAGTTCGCGCCTGTAGAAGATATTTTTGATCCGAGGATTGTATGTCCTCTCATTATGACGGTCTTAGTAGTAGTCGACCCGATATCGATTCCTGCAACGGTTTTCATGTTTTTAATATTAACCTTTAATGGCATTCTGGGCAAGATAAAAGGTACTTCTCGAATGCTGAAAATGGTTTGAGATGATAATGTCGGATGTAAAGGAGTCAAATAAATCTTTATAAATATCATTTTTATTGACAATAAAGGATTTGTTTGTAGAATATTAATAATTATATATAGCGTAGTTGCAAGGCTTGATGTCTAACTAATATGAATATATTGTAATTATACAGCCGCTACGATTTCTCGTTGCGGCTTTTTTATTTAGTTTATTTTACCACGGGAAAAACATAAAATATCACAGAGAAAGATATTTAGTTTAAGGAGTAACATGACACAAATAGTAAGAGATGACGTACGTAATGTGGCGATTATTGCCCATGTTGACCATGGCAAAACTACCCTTGTAGATCAAATGCTCAAGCAGAGCGGTACATTCCGGTCTAACCAGCAGATTCAAAATGTTGAAAGAATTATGGATTCCAACGACTTGGAACGGGAACGAGGCATTACTATCCTGGCTAAGAATACTGCTATTAGCTATAAGGGTGTAAAGATCAATATTATAGACACGCCTGGACATGCTGATTTTGGAGGAGAAGTGGAGCGCGTTCTAAAAATGGCTGACGGCGTGTTATTGCTGGTGGATGCGGCTGAAGGAACGATGCCTCAGACAAGGTTTGTCCTCCGCAAGGCGTTGAGTTATAATTTGAGGCCACTCGTAGTAATCAATAAAATTGACAGGCCAGATGCCCGTTGTATGGAAGTACTGGATGAGGTATTTGACCTCTTTGTTGAACTTAATGCAACTGACGAACAGCTGGATTTTACGGTGATTTATGCCAGTGGCCGGGAGGGTTACGCAAGACTGTCCTTGGAAGGTGACAATAATAAAGATATTA
>JAHFOY010000175.1 GCA_023261485.1 Planctomycetota bacterium | reverse complement strand
CAGCCCAAATCAACGATTGCCTCATCACTAATCTCCATTACTGCAGGATCATGATAATTTTCCAATACTGGTTTCCCAATGGGTACTGGAAGTGATTTAAAGTCGGGATCGTATATTTTGTTTTTTCTCGCTTTCCGGAATGCCCCTACAACACCTTTTGGAGAAATATTGTTAGAGATACTCCCAAATCCCACACGAATCTCTTTCCCTACCTTAAAAACAACCAATAAGCCAATACCACTGAACTGCGTTGATTTGGGTTCATGGACGCCATTGCAGGGGATATCTGACGTATAATTCAATCGCACAGTTATATGTTCGTTCCATGACGCAAAAATTTCAGCATCAATAACATCCTTCTGCTTTTTTACAAAATCCATTCCGTTACGAACACAGTCTCTGAGCATCTCAATATCTATCATAATTATTGATGTCCTGTTAATCTTGCCTTAGAACGTAATGTCGGCCCGCCATTCCCAACACGCATGACCTGCATGGGTTGCCCCTTCCCACAATTAGGTATGGGAAAGACTTCAAAGTCATTTCCTACGGCGTCAACATTCATTAAAAAATCTTTTGAATCTGCCGTAATACCACCCTGTCGGTATAATTTTGTAATCTTGCCGTTTTCTATCTTAAATACCTTTTGAGCGGAAATACGAAAATTTTCCCTGGATTCACTAATGGACGGTGTCCGATGATTAACAATATAATATCCCTCCTTGACTTCGGCGAGTATCTCTTCGGGGTTTTTATTCCCATTTGCAAAAACAGTATTGGTCATTCGCACTATAGGAACATAATTTGGTTCTGTTGCCCTCATTGAACCGTTTGGCGGGTGATTCAGAATCGCAGCGTACTCACGTCCGTTCATAAACCCCCTTAAAATTCCGTTTTCAATGAGATTTACCCGCTTGCCGGGCGTACCTTCCATATCATACTTGTAGTGTCCATATCCATTTATGGATGGGTCTGAATATGCAGTCAAAAGAGGTGATGCAATCTGTTTCCCGAGTTCATTGTCTTGAAAATTCCTGAATAGCCATGACCGGCCGGCGTAAGCTGTTTCGAGTTTTAACGCCCTGTCGGCCTCAGTCGGATGCCCAACAATCTCATGAACCAGGAGTGCATTGAAATGTGGATTTGTTACGACGACAACAGGTTCTTTTGTTGCAGATAAAAATTCTGCTTCAGTAAGTTCCAGTGTTTCACGCGTTCGCAATAACGCAAAATCACCAAGTGATTGCTTGTAGACATTTTTCCCTTTAAAAACCTCCCATCCGCGGAGGTCTCCGATATAATCATGACAAACCTCCGGAATACCCCCGGGTTTTTGAGCTACCACAGAAACCATTCCCTGCGTTAGCGCATACGATTGGTCAATGCATGAACCCTCGGTACTGCAAAATAATTCTCTGTTTATACCGGTATGTATATCGACATATGCGTACTGCACGTCATTACAAACACCACGCATATCCCCAGAAATTTTTGTGCCAAGGGTAAGCGCTTCTTTCAAAGATACGTTTCTAGGATCCTCATCAAAAATAGCATTAATCGTTTCGGTACAGACATCAATTCTGGCGAGATTTACTGCCGTTAGTGAAGAGGCAAGTGATTTAAATTCAGCCTTACTGTTAGCATTGGCAACAGCCCTTGCGTATGCCTTTTTTATTCCCAGAGTAAGTATTTTATGGATACTTTTAGAATTGGATTCCCTCTCTCCGAGTGATTGAGCATAATATCCCCATGCACTCAT
Source organism: Planctomycetota bacterium (assembly GCA_023261485.1). Classification (GTDB taxonomy): domain Bacteria; phylum Planctomycetota; class Brocadiia; order Brocadiales; family Brocadiaceae; genus Wunengus. Next base: position 3,059 of record JAHFOY010000175.1, on the reverse strand, counting down.
TTCACCGGCCAACACCCTTACACCAAAAGAAATTGTGGCGTCTTCGCCCATGCCCTTTGCCTTGCCATCCTCGGCATTGGCGTATTTTGACTCGTGTATACCAAGCCTGATGTCGGCATACTTGCAATCCTTCAGAGAACCAGCCTGTTGAATAACCCTTGTAACCGTTTCTTTTAATGTATCTATAAGTTCAACTTTTAGACGACTTGTAATGTGAATGCTCCCCAATCAAAATCAATTATGTTTTTTTCTTTAAGAAGAAAACATCTATTTAACAAATAAATTTTCTTTTTTCCATAAAAATTTGTGTCTTTGCAGCCGGAGCTGACCGCATGCGGCATTGATATTGTCCCCCTTTTTTTTTCGGAGGGTAACGACAAGGCCGTGTTTTTCCAGTGTCTTGCAAAACATTTCAATTGTTTCCTGCGGAGGAGGTTTTAAGTGAAATTCTTCGACGGGATTTACAGGGAGTAAATTGATATTGCACTGGACACCTTTGAGCAGACTTGCCAGGGTCTCGGCGTCTTTTTTGGATGCATTGACGCCATCAATCAGGATATATTCGAAACTAATGTCCCTTCGGGTAGTCTTAAAATATTCCCTGGCAGCGGTAATAATGTTATTAATGCCTGTTTTTTTGTTCGATGGTATTATCTTTGACCGGATAATATCATTGGGTGCATGGAGGGAAATCGCAAGGTTTACCTGAATCCCTTCTTGTGCCAATCGGCGGATACCTTCTATAATACCAACGGTAGAGATGGTAATATGTCGAGCCCCAATCCCCAACCCCCATTCGGCATTTATAATCCTGACAGCCTTAACGACGTTATCGTAATTCTTAAGCGGCTCGCCAATACCCATAAATACAATATTGGTAAGACGCTCTTCGTTATGAAGATGATCCTTAATATGAAGCGCTTGTTCCACCATTTCACCAGCGGTAAGATTTCTTTCAAAACCAAGCACGCCGCTTGCACAAAAACGGCAGGCCATTGCACAGCCTACCTGTGTGGATATACACGCAGTAATCCTTTTGTCCTCTCTTAACAGGACAGATTCGATTGCGTTCTCATCAAACAAATGAATGAGAAATTTTTCTGAACCATCTGCGGTTTGTGTAATGGAATCAACGCTGGTTTGGAAGACCTGATATTTTTCCTCAAGCTGTTTCCGAAAATTCTTGGATAGATCAGACATTCCGTCAAAGGTCGTTACTCCCTTTTCGTAAATCCAGGAGAGTATCTGTTTCGCCCTGTAGACAGGCTCGCCCATCGAGGTACAGAGCGCCTCCAGTTCGGTCAAAGGCATATCAGTAATTGATAGCATCTTTATCATATAGAGCAAGTTGGAAAAGGCCAAAAATTGGCTTGTAATTGTTTCTTATTAAGGAGAGATTACTTGTAACCTGAATCTTGTTACCCTGCCAAGAATTTTAATAATACATTTCCTTTGTTGTTACGGTTTAACGAATATTTTCAACAGCTCTGGTAACGAACATGAAATCTGTTTCTCCCCTATTACTGATTGAGTTGTCTGGGAGATAAGTACGCGTTTATCAGCTCCAACCAGATCGGCAGCACGGTTTAGACTGTTAAAATCTTGCAAAGAAGGGCTCGATGTCAGCTTCACTTCGATAGCCCATAATTTATTCTTATACCGGAACATGAGATCAATCTCAGTGCCATCAGCCGTACGGAAAAACCATGGATCCACAGGTTGTCCGGTCGAATTCAATGTATTCAGGATTTGCTCTATAACAAAACCCTCCCAACTTGCCCCCACCCATGGTTGATTCAGGAGCGTTTCATAGTCCTCAACGCCGAGCAAACTGTGGAGAATGCCTGTATCGCGCCAATAGCACTTCGGATTACGAACAAGCCGTTTCTTCAAATTCGCAAACCAGGGTTGTAGTTTGCGAATGAGAAAAGCCCCTTCCAGAAAATGTACATAGTTGTTGACCGTATGGTACGAAAGGCCGAGACTTTGACCAATCTGTGAGGCATTCCACAATTGGCCATGAACGGCGGCCAACATTTTCGTTAAACGCCGCATCACTTGCGGTTTGGCGCTTAATCCCCAGTTTGGTAAATCGCGTTGCGTCAGGAGGTCAAGATAGTCCTTTTGCCATTGAGGATAACGCTCGGACGTCAAAATACCGCCATCGGGAAAGCCCCCTCGCAACCACAATTCCGTCAGTGGGGTATCTGAAAGTTCAGTGAGAGTAAAAGGATTTAACTCAACCAGGGAGAGGCGTCCTGCCAGGGATTCAGAAACGTGTTTCATGAGCGCCGGGGAAACGGAACCCAGCATCAGGAAGCGACCAAACCTTTTTCGTTCCATATCGATTACCCCGCGTAAACGCGGAAATAATTCCGGCCATGACTGGGCTTCGTCGAGTACTATGAGACGCTTGGTACTGATCAACGAATGCCATTGGACGTCCAGACGCAGCCGTTCTGGTTCTTGCTCCAGATCGAAATAGTCAGTTGACAAAGAGCGCGCCAGCGTGGTTTTACCGGACTGGCGCGGTCCGACTAATGCCACTGCAGGATACGATTTCAGGCGCTGTTGCACCATCGTTTTTACTTTTCGTACGACGATCATGCAAAATAGAATACAATTTCTATTTTGCAATTGCAAGGTATTTCCAAAATTCCTGATAATTTCGTCAAATTGTGGGGTTCGGCAGGTTGTAAACCTGAAACCGGGTATGGCGGACTGTCAGGCGGGTGGTAAGTTCCCTGCTCAGCAGGCGTGAGTTTGAGGCGGTGATTACGAGATTAAACCCCTTGCGGTGAAGCCTGTTTAAGAAGAGTTCCCAGTTATGGAGGTTCTGTATCTCATCAAAGAGGTGCATTTTGTCTCTCCATACACCTGCCTGATGGCCTTCAGGAGGTCGTCATAGTCAGAGATACCGAGGAGACCCTCGTCATCAATGTTCAGATAGGCAAAATCCAGCCCCTCAAGCATCTGTATTGCGAATACGGACTTACCTGCCCTTCTCGGCCCAACAATGACCTTGATGAGGTTATTCTTCATGCTCTTTCGGGCATTCT